>NZ_CP029552.1:1220000-1520000 GCF_003173775.1 Methylobacterium sp. 17Sr1-1
GTCAGGCTCATAACCTGAAGGTCACAGGTTCAAATCCTGTCCCCGCAACCAAACAATAAACCCCGCGTGGCGCGAGCCCCGCGGGGTTTTTCGCGTTCGGATCCCTGCGCGACGCGTCGGGAAAGACCAGGCCAGTGCCGGTCGCGAACTGGACCAGCGCGAACGCACGGAACTGGCCGTAGGGGCCGGACCGGATCGCCGGTATGGGCTCCGCTTGCCCGACACATCGGTGCCCGCGGGGCGGCACCTCGCTTCCGTCCGAGACCTCCATGCCCGATCCGACCTCCCTCGCCCTTTTCGTCGCGGCGGCTCTCGTGCTGGCCGTCACGCCCGGCCCGGGGCTGTTCTACGTCGCGGCGCGAAGCCTCGCCGGGGGCCGGGCCGAAGGCGTGGCGTCCAGCCTCGGCACGGGGCTCGGCGGCATGGTCCACGTCGTGGCGGGTGGGCTCGGCGTCTCCGCCCTGGTGCTCGCCAGCGCGGAGCTGTTCGCCGCCCTGAAGCTCGTGGGGGCGGCCTACCTGATCTGGATCGGCTACCGCACGCTGCGCGCGGCCCGCCGGGAGGGAGAAGCCGCAATGCCGGCCGAAGCCGCGCTTGCCCGTGGCTCCGCACGCGCCTTTCGCGAGGGCGTGCTGGTGGAAGCCCTGAACCCCAAGACGGCAGCGTTCTTCCTGGCCTTCCTGCCGCAATTCATCGACCCGTCCGCCGGGCCGATCGTGCTGCAATTCGTGGTCCTGGGCTCGGTGTCGGTCGCCCTCAACACCCTGGCCGACCTCGCGGTCGCCGTCGCGGCCGGCCGCCTGCGCCGAGGGGCCGCGTCCCGCCCCGGGCTGGTCCGCCGCCTGCGCGAAGCCTCCGGTGCCGCGATGATCGCGCTCGGCCTCGGCCTCGCCCTGGCGCGGCGGCCCGCTGCCTGACCCCGACCTCGAAAGGACCGATCCCATGCGCTTCACCGGCCTCTCCGCCTTTCCGATCACGCCCGCCGCGCCCGAGGGCCGCGTCGACCTCCCGGCCCTGCGCCGGCTCGTCGCCCGCCTGTGCGGGGCGGGCGTCGATTCGATCGGTCTTCTCGGCAGCACCGGCTCCTACCCCTACCTCACGCGCGAGGAGCGTCGCCGGGCGCTCGATGCGGCGCTCGACGAGGCCGGGGGACGGGTGCCGGTCATGGTCGGCGTCGGCGCGCTGCGGACGGACGAGGCCGTGCGGCTGGCGCAGGACGCGAGGTCGGCGGGCGCCGCGGCCGGGCTGCTGGCGGCGGTGTCCTACACGCCGCTCACCGACGACGAGGTGTTCGAGCATTTTTCGGCGGTGGCGCGGCAGAGCGGATTGCCGCTCTGCCTCTACGACAATCCCTCGACCACGCATTTCCGGTTCGGCACCGAGCTGATCGGCCGCGTGAGCCGGCTGCCCGGCATCGTCGCGGTGAAGAGCCCGGGCCAGGAGCCGCAGGCGGTGGCCGGGCATCTGGCGGGGCTTCGGGCCGTCGTCGCGCCGGACGTCTCCCTCGGCTATAGCGGCGACTGGACCACCACCGAGGCGCTCATCGCCGGCGCGGATGCCTGGTACAGCGTCGTCGCCGGGCTGTTTCCCCAGGCAGCCCTCGGCATCGTCCGCGCCGCGCAGCGCGGCGATGCGGCGGAGGCGCGGCGGCTCGATGCCCGGCTCGCGCCCCTCTGGACCCTGTTCCGGGAGTATTCGAGCCTGCGGGTGATGTTCGCCTGCGCCGATCTCCTCGACCTCTGTCACGCCGCGCCGCCGCGGCCGATCCTGCCGCTCGGCGAGGCGGCGCGGCGGCGCGTGGCCGAGGTGATCCGCGCACTCGATCTCGGGTAGGCCGGGCGCGCGCAGCACCCTCCCCAGGTCGATTAAGGTGCCCTGCGTCGGAAGGCGCCGCCGTCGCGACTGGCCCGGCCGTTGCTTTCCCTGACGGCCGGTGGCTGATACCGGCGGGATCGACCCCTTTCCGAAGGAACGCGCGTGCGCCATGGCATCGACAGGCTCGCCTCACGCGACCGGCGGGTCTGAGCGGTGAATACCCGCCCGCAAGCCCCGCTCGATCCGCGTGTCGGCACCCTCCTCGCCGAGATCGCGGCGGGGAACGGCGCGGCCCTGGACCGGGACGGCCGGCCCCTCGACCTGCGCGCCGCGGATCTGAGCCGCCAGCACCTCGCGCCGCTCGCCGGGGAGGCGGCGTGGTGGGATGCGGACCGCCAGGGCCTGAACCTCGCAGGCGCCGCGATGCCCGGCAGCGACCTGGAGCAGGCCGACCTCACCGGTGCCACCCTGAAGCGCGCCCGGCTCGGCGGGGCGCTGGCCCGCTCGGCGAATTTTTCGGGAGCGCTGATCGAGGAGGCGGATTTCGGCAAGGCCGACCTCAGCGGCGCCCGCTTCACCGGCGTGGCGGGCGGGCAGGCGGACTTCACCGAGGCGATGCTGGAGGATGCGAGCTTCCGGGACGCCTCCTTGCGCTTCGCACGCCTGCCGCGCAGCCTGCTCGATGGCGCGGATTTCTCCGGCGCCGACCTGTGGGGGGCCGACTTCACGGGGGCCGACGCCGACTACACCCGGTTTCGCGGCGCGCGCCTCGACGAGGTGAACCTCTCCGACACCAACCTGACCCACGCCGATTTCGAGGGCGCGAGCCTGACCAAGGCGCGGCTCGTCGGCTCGCGCCTGCGCAGCGCCAAGCTGAGCGGCGCCAAGCTCGACGGAGCGGATCTCTCGGGCGCCGACCTGTCGGCCGCGATGCTGGTGCGGCTCGATCTCTCCTCCTGCGCCCTGCGCCACGCGCGCTTCGCCGGCGCCTGGCTCAACGGCACCCGGTTTCGCGCCGCGCAGATCGGCGAGGCGGTGGGCGAGGAGGTCGCCGGCGAGTACGAGGCGGCGAAGGCGAGCTACCTGGCGCTGGAGCAGAATTTCGAGAGCATCGGCAGCCGCGACGAGGCCGGCTGGGCCTATCGCCGGCGCCGGCGCATGGGCCGGTTGCATGCCGGAGCGCTGTTCCGGGCCGCGTGGCGGGAGCGCGAGCGCAACGGCCTCCTGCGCCACGGCTACCGCTGGCTCGCCGACCGCTTCGTCGAGTGGCTGTGCGATTACGGCGAGAGCCTGTCGCGGCTGTTTCGCGCCTTCGCGGTGCTGATCGTGGTCTTCGCCGGGCTGTTCGGCCTCACCGGCGGCCTGATCCCGGAGGGCAGCGGCGCGCCGACCTACAACGCCCTCGATCTCCTGAGCTACAGCGCCCTGAACATGATGACGGCGAACCCGCCGGAGATCGGCATCAAGCCGGTCGGACGGGTCACCAACCTGCTGGTCGGGGTGCAGGGCGGGACCGGCATCGTGCTGATGGGGCTGTTCGGCTTCGTGCTGGGGAACCGGCTGCGGCGGTGATCCCGCTCAACCCGGCGCGACCACCATCGGCAGATCCGCGGGCGGCGCGTAACCTGCGAGATCGAGCACCCACCGTCCCTCCCCGTCCGGCCCGGGCGCGTCGGCCGTGAAGCCGAGGCGTGGATAGAGATCCGCCACCATCCCGTTGCGCCCGCTCGGGCGGTAGAGGCCGACGAGGCGCCGGGCGCCCCGGCGCGCGGCCTCCGCCGCCAGGATAGCCAGAATCCCCTCCTCCACCCGCCGCCCGATGACGCGGCAGCTCATCAGCCAGGTCTCGACGACGAGGTCGTCGCCGGCGAACCGGCCGATCGCGACGGCGATCACGCCGTTGTCGCCGAGCCGGTCGGTGAGGCGACATTGCAGCGTGAGGGCGGCGGGATCCCCGATCAGCGCGGCGGCCTCGGCCTCGCGCAGGCGCCGGGTGGTGAGGTTGAACTGATTGGTCTTGTTGACGAGCTGGACGATGCGCGGGAGCCCGATCGCGTCGAACGGGCGCCAGACGAGCCGCATGCCGAGCCCCGCCAGGGTCGCGGCGAGATCGGTGCCGGCCGGGGCCGGGCGAAGGCGGTCCGGCGCGTAGGCTGTCGCGCGCCCGCGATCCTCCTCGGTCAGGGTCACGGCCTCGAAGTAGCCCGCATCCGCCAAGCGGCGGGCGACGAGCGCCGGCTCGTCGGGCACCTCCGGCACCGCCACCATCGGCAGATGCGCACGCACCAGGGCGCGCTCGAACGGGTTGTCGTCGACGAAGACCAGCGCGTCGAGGCCGAGGCGGAGGTCCTGCGCGATGCGCCGGAGGTTCGTCGCCTTGTCGTCCCAGTTCGCCACGAAGGCGGCGAAGTCGGGCAGGCGCAGGAGCATGTCGGGATGCTCGGCGAAGGGCCGTCGCGCCAGCGCGGGGTCGTTCTTCGAGCAGACGGCCAGCACGACGCCGCGGCGCGTCAGGTCGCGGGCGTAGGATTGGAGAGCGAGGAAGGATTCGCCCAGCGCGCTGCCCTGCCCGACCACGATTCCGTCGAGGCCGTCCTCACCGACCGTCCCGCCCCAGAGCGTGTCGTCGAGGTCGAGCACCAGGGCCTTCGCCGAGCGGCCGAGCCGGGCCCCGACCAGCCGGGCGACGAGGTCGCCGTAGAGCGGCCCGGCGGCCGGCGTCACCGCCTGGCGGGCCCGCAGCCACAGGGCCGGATCGTGCCACGAATCGAGGCCGTCGCGCGAGACGGCGTCGTCGAGGGCGAGGAGGTCGACGCCCTCCTCCACCGCCGCGTCCCGCAAGGCGGCGTTGAGGCGGGCGGTGCGGGCGGCGAGCGAGCCCGGCATCCGGTGCTCGTTGGCGCCCAGCAGGGGGAGCGCCGTCGGCAGCAGCGCCTGCTGGATCACCGTGCAGCCATGCGCGGCCTTCGCCCGCGCCCAGAGGGCGCGCAGCCGGTCGAGCGCACCGGCGATGCCGGCCGCCTCCGGCCCGGCGGCCGGATCGCCGGGCCCTAGGAGATCGACGGCATCGAGGGCGAGGAGCACGATGTCGGGCCGGGCGGCGCGCAGCGATTCGCCGTCGATGTCCCGATGGTACTGGCCGTAGGCGCCCTCCCACACCGTCAGTCGGAGGTCGCGGCGCAACGCCCCGACCCGGATCCCGGCCGCGAGATGCGACAGCGTCGAGGAACCGAGGAGCGCGAGCCGCACGGCCGGGCCGGCCGGAGATTCTTCGGGCAAGCGCCGCGGCTCAAGGAAGCGCCGCTGCACGACCCGGTCGAGCCGGTTGGTCCGCGCCGGGTCGAGGCGGGTGCGGGAGAGCGCCGCGAGCGCGTCCCAGGCTTGCGGGTCGGGCAGCGCCTCCGCCGCGGCGAGGCGGGCGGCGAAATCCCGCGGCGGCTCGGGCAGCCAGGACAGGTCGGCCGTCACGCCTGAGCCTTGCGGGCGACGAGCGCCGCGAGATCGCCGACGCGCGACAGGCCGTCGACCTCCCGGGTCGTGAGCTTGATGCGAAAATGCGCTTCGACCGCAATGACGAGCTCGATCATCCGGGTCGAGTCCCAGCCCTCGACATCCTCCGCGGTCAGGTCCGGCGTGAGCCTGACCGGCTCGCCGAAAACCTCCTCGAAGAGCGGGGCGAGGGCCGCCAGCGCCTCCGCTTCGGTCACGGCGTCAGCCGCGCGGTAAGGAGCTTCAGGCTCGCGCCAGTGAACAGCACGGCGAAGATGCCGTCGAACCAGCGCCGCAGGCGCCGGTAGCCGTGGGCGAGGCGCCGGTTCGAGAACGCCCAGGCATAGCCGGTGAAGATCAGCGTGCTCTGCAGGCCGACCGCCGCGATCACCAGCGCCAGTTCGGCGCGGGAGGTCTCGGCCGAGAGGCCGAGCGTGTAGAGCGAGCCGAAGAACAGGATCGCCTTCGGGTTGGTCAGGTGCAGAGCGAGCCCCTTGATGTAGTTCCGCGAGGTCGAGGCCCGGCTCAGGGACGCCTCCGGCGGTCCCTCGATCGCGCTGCGGGCGGATTTGAGCGCGAGCAGCATCAGGTAGGCGCCGCCGGCGTAGCGCAGGAATTCGAGGGCCCAGGCGCTCGAGGCCATCACCGCCGCGAGTCCGAGCGCCGCGGCGATCGACCACATCAGCGATCCGGTCACGACGCCGAGCGCCAGGGTCAGGCCGGCGCGGCGCCCGGCCTGCATCGCCGTGTCGGCGATCGCCACCGTCGCGGGGCCGGGACTGGCGGTGGAGACGAAGGCCGCCGCGAGGATCAGCGGCAGGTTGATCGAGAGGGACATCGGGCCGGCCTGTCGGTGATGCGCCGCGGGGTAGCGTCGGCGGGAGGGTGCCGTGCTCGACCGTCCTTCCGCAAGGGCCGGTTCGCGCCCCTCGCGCGAGCCGTGCCCTGCGCGCCGGGGTGGGCTGTCAGCCCGCGTCTTGCATGACCGGCGCAAGTTGCTAGCTCACGCTGACAAGAATTCCGGAGAGCCCCGGCATGAACGCCCGTCCCGACGCCCGCGACTTCGCCACTCCGCAGAAATTCGGCATCGGGCAGCCGGTGCCGCGGGCCGAGGACCCGGTGCTGGTGCGGGGCGAGGGGCGCTACACCGACGACCTCGCCCTCGACGGCCAGGCCTACGGCGTGTTCGTGCGCAGTCCGATCGCCCACGGCCACCTGCGGGGGATCGACGCCGAGGCGGCGCTCGCCATGCCGGGCGTGCTCGCGGTGATCACCGCCGCCGACCTCGACGGCTACGGCACGATCGGCAACGCCCTGCCGTTCAAGAATCAGGACGGCACGCCGATGCGCAAGCCGGCCCACCCGTCCCTCAGCCTCGACCGGGTGCGCTACGTCGGCGAGCCGGTCGCCCTGGTGGTGGCCGAGACCCTGGCCGAGGCCCGCGACGCCGCGGAGGCCGTGGTGCTCGACATCGAGGACCTGCCCGTCGTGACGACGCCCGACGAGGCGGCGGCCGAGGGCGCCCCCCTCCTCCACGACGACGCGCCCGGCAACCTCGCCCTCGACTTCCGCACCGGCGACCAGGCGGCGACCGAGGCGGCCTTTGCCAAGGCGGCTCACGTCACTTCCCTCGACCTCCTCAACAACCGCCTCGTCATCAACCCGATGGAGCCGCGCTCCGCGATCGGCGTCTACGAGCCGCAAGACGGGCGCTTCACCCTGCATGTCGGCTCGCAGGGCGTGTTCGGCCTGCGCAACAACCTCGCCGACGGCGTCCTGAAGCAGCCGCGCGACAAGGTGCGGGTGCTCACCGGCAATGTCGGCGGCTCCTTCGGCATGAAGGCGCCGGTCTATCCGGAATACCTGCCGCTGCTCGAGGCCGCCAAGCGCCTCGGCCGGCCGGTGAAGTGGACCGACCTGCGCTCCGAGAGCTTCCTATCCGACCACCACGGCCGCGACGTCGCGGTGACGGCCGATCTGGCGCTGGATCCGCAAGGCAACTTCCTCGCCTTCCGGGTGAAGGGCCGCGCCAATATGGGCGGCTACCTCAACCCGCTGGCGCCGCTGTTCCAGACCGTGAACATCGCCCGCAACATGGTCGGCGTGTACCGCACCCCCGTCTTCGACGTGGAGGTCGCCTGCCTGTTCACCAACACCACGCCGATCGGCGCCTACCGCGGCGCCGGGCGGCCGGAGGGCAACTACTTCATCGAGCGCCTGATCGATACCGCCGCCGCCGAGATGAACCTCGACCGGGTCGAGTTGCGGCGTCGCAACCACATCCGCCCGGCGGACATGCCCTACAAGGCCCCGTCCGGCCTCACCTACGACAGCGGCGACTTCCCGGCGGTGCTCGACCGGGCGCTCGCCGCCGCCGACTGGGACGGTTTCGCCGCGCGGCGCGCCGAGAGCGAGGCGAACGGCAAGCTCCGGGGCATCGGCATCGGCGACTATCTCGAGATCACGGCGCCGCCGCAGAACGAGATGGGCGGTATCCGCTTCGAGGCCGACGGGACGGTGACGATCGTCACCGGCACCCTCGATTACGGGCAGGGTCACCTGACGCCCTTCGCCCAGGTGCTGCACGACCGCCTCGGCATCCCCCTCGACCGCATCCGGCTGCTCCAGGGCGACAGCGACCAGCTCATCGCCGGCGGCGGCACCGGCGGCTCGAAATCGCTGATGGCGAGCGGCACGGCCCTGGTCGAGGCCGGCGACCTCGTGATCGCCAAGGGCCGCGAGGCCGCGGCGTCCGTGCTCGAGGCCGGCCCCGCCGACATCGAGTTCCGCGAGGGCCGCTTCACCATCGCCGGGACCGACCGGGGCATCGGCCTGCTCGACCTCGCCGCCAAGGTGCGGGCCGGCCTGCCCGACCCGGCAGCGCCGAAGAGCCTCGACGTCGCCCACACCCACAAGGAATCGCCCTCGGCCTTCCCGAACGGCTGCCACGTCGCCGAGGTCGAGGTCGATCCCGAGACCGGCGTGGCGACCGTGGTCCGCTACACCACCGTCAACGATTTCGGCACGCTGGTGAACCCGATGCTGGTCGAGGGCCAGCTCCATGGCGGCGTGGTCCAGGGCATCGGCCAGGCGCTCATGGAGCGCACGGCCTATGACGAGCAGGGCCAGCTCGTGACCGGCTCGTTCATGGATTACTGCCTGCCGCGCGCCTCCGACGCGCCGTTCATGGGCTTCGAGAGCCATGCCGTGCCCGCCACCACCAACCCGCTCGGGGTGAAGGGTTGCGGCGAGGCGGGCTGCGCCGGCTCGCTGCCGTCGGTGATGAACGCCCTCGTCGACGCCCTGCGCCCCCGCGGCATCCGCCACATCAACATGCCGGCGACGCCGCAGGCGATCTGGTCGGCGCTGCAGGATGCGGGGAGCGCCGCATGAGCGAGCCCGTCACCCTGGCGGCGCAGGCCCGCGTCGATACGGAGAGCGGGAGCCGCTACCTGACCCAGCTGTGCAAGCACTGGAGCCACAAGTTCCCCGAGACCACCTTCACGCCGGAGCGCGGCGTGGTGCCGTTCGGGGAAGGCCGTCGCTTCACGGCCGAAGCCGACCCGGAGGGCCTGACCCTGCGGGTCGAGGCGCCCGATCTCGACGCGCTGACCCGGATGCAGAGCGTGGTGGCCGAGCACCTCGCCCGCTTCGCCTTCCGGGAGGATCTGGGCGGGATCGCCTGGACGCGGGTGGGGTAAGACCCCACTATCTGGCCGCGCAAATCGATCCGTCCCACCCGCGACCTCATCCTGAGGTGCCGCAGCGAAGCGGAGGCCTCGAAGGAGGGTTCCAGACGTCGCTGCGTGTGCTGGAGGCCTCCTTCGAGGCCAGCCGATCGAAGATCGGCCGGCACCTCAGGATGAGGTCGTGGATGGGAGGTGGTGCGACAGATCGCGTCCGTTCCAACCGAAAGTACTCCCACCATGACGAATACCCCCGACTTCGACGCCCGCCTCGACCGGCTCGCCGAGGTCGCCGTGAGGGTCGGGCTCGGGCTCCGGCCCGGGCAGGAACTGGTGATGACGGCGCCCCTCGACGCGCTGCCGCTCGCCCGCCGCATCACGGCCCAGGCCTACAAGGCCGGCGCCTCGGTGGTGACGACCCTGCTCGCCGACGACCAGGCGACGCTGGCGCGCTTCGAGCACGGCCACGACGACGCCTTCGACAAGGCGGCCGGCTGGCTCTACGAGGGCATGGCGAACGCCTATCGCAGCGGCGCGGCGCGGCTCGCCATCGCGGGCGACGATCCCTCGCTGCTCGCCGGCCAGGACACGGACAAGGTGGCGCGGGCCAACCGTGCCCGGTCCAAGGCCTATATGCCGGCGCTCGAACAGATCGCCAATTTCGCCACCAACTGGACCATCGTCTCGGCGGCGACGCCGGCCTGGGCCCGCACGGTGTTTCCGGAACTGCCCGAGGACGAGGCGGTCGCCCGGCTGTGGGACGCGATCTTCTCCGCCTCGCGGGTCGACGGGCCGGACCCGGTCGGCGCCTGGGAGGCGCATAACCGGGCGCTCAGCGACCGCACCCACTCCCTCAACGCGCGCCGCTATGCCGCCCTGCACTTCCGCGGCCCCGGCACCGACCTGACCGTGGGCCTCGCCGACGACCACGAATGGTGCGGCGGCGCCACCACGGCGAAGAGCGGCATCACCTGCAACGCCAACATCCCGACCGAGGAGGTCTTCACCACCCCGCACAAGATGCGGGTGCAAGGCCATGTCAGCGCGACGAAGCCCCTCTCCTACCAGGGCACCCTGATCGACGGGATCGCCGTGCGCTTCGAGGAGGGCCGCATCGTGGAATCGCGCGCCCGCACCGGGGCCGACGTGCTGGCCAAGGTGATCGACACCGACGAGGGCGCGCGCCGCCTCGGCGAGGTCGCGCTGGTGCCGGCCTCCTCGCCGATCTCGGCCTCGGGGCTCCTGTTCTGCAACACCCTCTACGACGAGAACGCGGCGAGCCACATCGCGCTCGGCCAGGCCTACAGCAAGTGCTTCCTCAACGGCGGAGCCGGCTTGAGCGAGCAGGACCTGGCCGCCCGCGGGGCCAACCGCAGCCTGATCCACATCGACTGGATGATCGGCTCGGCCGAGGTCGACGTCGACGGGGTGACGCCCGAAGGCCGGTCCGAGCCGCTGATGCGGCGGGGCGAGTGGGTCGACTGACCCTCCTGGCCGGAGCCGTCGCGCTCCGGCCTTCGCGCGGATCAGAACCGGGCGACCGCGAGGGTGCCGTCGTCCAGCGAGAGGAAGCGGATGCCGGCGCCGCGCAGGGCCGCGACCGCCTTGTGGCGCGACCGGTCCGCCTGAGCCTCGGCATCCTCCTCGAGACGCCGGACGGTGGAGAGGGACAGGCCGCTCGCTTCCGCGAGCGCCGACATCGACCAGTCGAGCAGGCCGCGCGCGGCGCGCAGGTGACGGCCCCGCACCATCTGCTCGAGCCCCTGCCGCACGCCGTCCGACACCGCCTGGCCGGAAGACTGGCCGGCGGGGCCCGTGACGCCGGCCCACTCGACGATCTCGCCCGCGAGATTGCGGACCGGGACGATCACGCTCCGGAACGGCTCCCGGATGCCCCCGGCCATCCGGAACTGCGTCGTGCCCTGGTGCACCAGCCCATGCGCCAAGGCGTGCAGGCGGATCTCCCGCGTCGTCTCGCGCTGCTCCTTCACGATGGCCGCGAGGTTGTCGGCGGCCAGCTCCTCGTCGTCGGGCGCCAGCAGCGCGCTGAAGCTCGGATAAGCCTGCGTCTCCCAGCCGATGCGGTGGGAGAAGACGAGTGTCCGTGACTGCTCGACGAGTGCGAGGTACTGGCGCTGCCGAGCCGTCTGCGTCAGTCGCAGGCTCTCGCGATCCGTGACGTCAAGGAACGTCCCCATCGCCGAACGGGGGCGCCCGTCCGGCGCGTAGCGGACCTCGCTGTTGGCGGACAGGATCCGCATCGTGCCGTCCGGCCGGATGACCCGGACGACGCGTTCGCGGCGCAGATCGCCCTGCAATACCTGCGCGGCGGTCTCGATCATGTCCCTGTCCTCGGGATGCAGCATCCCGCGCAGCAGGTCGTAGCCCGGCGAGGACAGGTGCGGCTGCAATCCGAGCAGGTGGAACAGCCCGGGCGACCAGACTTGGGTGTTCGTCGCGAACACCCAGCACCAGGAGCCGGTCAGGCCTCGCGCGTCGAGGAGGCGCAGGAAATCGCTGGATGTGAAGGTGAGATCGCTGGCGTTCATGGGGGCCGGTGACCGGGACATCGAAATCAGTCTTGATCGCGCGCATCTGCACGCGTCCCCAGGGCGCGTCAATCTCGCGAACTGTTCCCGCCGCCGGATAAGGTATCGATTCGGTACTTAGGACTATATTCAGTCATTCGTCGTAAATTGCGCCCCACCGGCGGCCTGCAAATCTGCGTCTGCTTCTCGGTCGACCACGACGCGCGAGACGCCCCGCCAGCATTGATGCGGCGGACCTTCGTGGCGGACCTGCGTGGCGGACCTGGAGCGATCAGGGTGATCCGGCGGGCGAGCGGGTTGCGTGCCGCGGGACGGACGATTGGGCATCCGGCGCTCACGGCCTCGCGCTCCTGGCGCCAGCCGTGCAGCGCTGGCGTAGAACTCGGAGGGGACGGGCAGGCGCTGCGGCCTGGCAGGCCCGCTCCCAACGAGCTTCGTCCAGGCCCGCGGATCGCGTATGCGACCAAAGCTGCGCCAAGGGGAAACGACGAACCCGGCGTCTATCCGACGAAGATGAGCTTCTTGCCGCGGTTCTCGCCGCGGTAGAGCGCGGCGATCGCACCGGGGGCGGCTTCGATACCCTCGGAGACGTCCTCGTCGAGGACGATACGGCCCTCCGCGTGCCAGCCCGCCAGCGCGGCCACCGCCTCCTCGAACCGGGCCTTGTGGTCGAGCACCACGAAGCCGCTCCAGACCAGGCGCCGGGTCAGGATCTCGCGCTCGACCCGGGGACCGGTCGGCGTCTCGGTCCAGCTCGCGACCGAGGCGGTGCCGCACTGGACGATCCGCCCGCCGACCGCCATCCGGCGCAAGGCCGCGTCGAGGATCGGCCCGCCGACATTGTCGAAATACACGTTCACCCCATCCGGCGCCTCGCGCGCCAGCGCGGTGGCCCAGTCCTCGCTGCGGTAGTTGTAGGCGGCCGCATACCCGAACGCCTCGCGGCAGCGGGCGACCTTGGCATCGTCGCCGGTGAGCCCGATCGGGCGGCAGCCGAGATTGCGGGCGATCTGGCCGACGAGCGAGCCGACGGCACCGGCAGCCGTCGAGACCAGCACCGTCTCGCCCGGCTGCGGCCGGCCGAGCGCGATCAGCCCGAGATAGGCGGTGAGCCCGTTCAGGCCGAGCAGGCCCGCATGGGCCGAGAGCGGCACCGCCTCGGCGCAGCGCCGGAAGATCGCCGAGACCGGCACGGCAGCGTAATCCTGCCAGCCGAACCAGCCGTACAGGAACTCGCCCTCGGCGACGTCGGGGCTGTTGGAGCGCACCACCACACCGACCGCCAGCGCCCGCATCGGCCCGCCGAGGGGCACGGGCTGCGAGTAGTTGGCCTCGGCGCTGGCCCAGCCGCGCTGCGCCGGATCGACCGAGAGGTAGAGGTTGCGCACCAGGATCTCGCCCGGGCCCGGCTCGGGCACCGGGACGACGTCGAGGCTGAAATCCCCGGCTTGCGGGATCCCGGCCGGCCGGCGGGCGAGCAGCACCCGGCGGTTGCGCTCGGGCAGGGTGTGGGCGGGAATGTCGGTCGGACCGGTCACGGGCGTCTCCTCCTGTCGACGCGTTCTCTCGGCGCCGCACTCGTCCCCTTCACGACCTCACGATGAGGCGATGGACGGACCCTGGGTCTGTCATTGTCGAACAGGCTCTCACAAGCCCGGCCCCTTGGCAGCCCCCAGGATCCGCCCCGGCCCGTTATTCTCGGCCTGGAGCACCACGACGTAGGAATCGGCATCGGCCACCGCCACGGCGGTGCGGGGCACCTCGTAATGGGCCGGCGTCCCGCGCCACGAGCCGACATGGTGCATGCCCCGCACCACGTTGCGGTAGGTGACGGTGCGCCCCCTATTCTCGCCGCGCCCGATCGCGACCTCGCGGGCGCGGGCGACCGGCAGCAGCCACACTTCCGCGCTGCGGCCGGGCTCCCGAGCCGGACCGACATCGATCACGATGCGGTCGGGGGCGGCCTCGCTGTGAACCGGCACCGGCAGGCTCGCACTGGTGCCGGGATCGCGGATGCTGCGCTCCAACGCCGCCCGGTCGGAGCCGACCACCGTGGCGGCGCCGTTCACCACCGCCTGCGGGGTGAAGACCTGCCGGTCGCCGCGCATCCCCGCATAAGCGCGCTGGCGCGCGGTGAACGAGGTGCTGGCGAGCGTGTCCTTCCAGCCGAGATAGTCCCAGTAGGTCACCGGCAGGGTGAGGGCGATCACGCCGGGATCGCGCGCCAGCTCGCTCACCAGCCGGTCCGCCGGCGGGCAGGCCGAGCAGCCCTGGCTCGTGAACAGCTCGACCACCGCCCGCGGGACCGCGTCCTCGGCGCGCGCCGGACCGAGGAGGCCGAGGCAGGCCGGGATCAGGCCGGCGAGCAGGCGGTGGAGGGGGGCACGCATCATGCGTCAATCAACACCCGGGCGGCGGGCGGAGAGAAGTCACGTTAGCTTGAGGCTTGAGACTGAGTGACGGGAGAGGCCGGCCCCGGAGCGCTCGCCCGGGGCAGCATCGCCGGGCGCCAGCGCCGATGCATCCACAGCCATTGCTCGGGGTACTCGCGCACCCAGGCGGCGATCACGTCGGTCATCGCCTGCATGGCGCCCTGCACGTCGACCGCGCCGCTCGCGTCCCGCGGCAGGGTCAGCGCCGGGGTCAGCTCCAGGCGGAACCGGTCGCCCGGCATCCGGATCACCCGCACCCCGTGGACCGGGCAGTCGTAGTGCCGGGCGAGCTTGGCCAGGAGCGGGTTCACCAGGGCCGGGTGCCCGAGGAAATCCACCACCACGCCGCGGGTGAAGTGCTGGTCGACCAGCATGCCGAGATGGCCGCCGCGCTCGATCACGCCTTGCATCTTGAAGGCGGCGCCGGGCCCGGCCGCCGTCAGGCCGCCCATCGTGGCGCGGCGCACCTCCTGCACCAGCTGCGCCGCCGCCGGGCTGTTCGGCGGGCGAAAGACCGCGCTCGCCTCCAGGCCGAAGCGGGCGGCGCAGATCGCCGGCAGCTCCCAGTTGCCCAGATGGGCCGAGAAGATCAGCCCCGGCTTGCCGTCGTCGCGCAAGCTGAAGAAGTGCTCGATGCCCTCGACCTCGATCCGCCCCGGCTCTGCTGCGTCCGGGTCGTAGTCGAAGATCTCGGCGAGGTGGGCGTACTCGGCCCCGGTGCGGCCGAGATTGTCCCAGGAGCCCAGCGCGATCGCGGCGATCGCGGCCTCGGTCTTCCCCGGGAAGGACTGGCGCAGGTTCTTGAGCGCGGTGCGGTGCGAGGGCAGCCGCGGCCCGATCGCCCGGGCGATCGCCGCCCCGGCGGCCGCGGCGCGGGCGGGGCCGAGCCGGCGGGCGAGCGCGAAGAGGGCGCGGATCACGAAGACCATCGGCAGGCCGGCGAGGCGGGACAGGGCGCGGTAGAGCCTCAGCTTCAGGCGCAGCACGATGATCTCACGAAGCAATCCGGTCAGGACAACGGGCAAACGGGCGGGATCGCGCAGGATTGTCACGCCCTGCACGTCGCCTCTTCTCCCGCCCGACCGGTTTGCGCAAGGGTGTGCGGGTGGTCCCCGCGCACTTCCTGCGCGACCGTGGCCTTCAGAGCGTGACGAGGATCTTGCCGAACACCTTGCGCGACTCGAGCCGCTCCAGCCCTTGCGCGAAGTCGGCGAGGGGCAGCACGGTATCGATCACCGGATTCATCCCGTCCGCCATCTTGGCGAGCGCGTCGCGGATGTTGGCGATGCGGCAGCCGAAGGAGCCGGTGATGCGGTATTGCTGCTGGAACAGCTGCATCAGGTTCATGGTGGTGGAGACGCCCGACGTCGACCCGCAGGTGACGAGCCGCCCGCCGCGCTTCAGGCAGAGCAGCGAGCCGTTCCAGGTCTCCGGCCCGACATGCTCGAACACCACGTCGACGCCCTTGCGCCTGGTCGCCTTGCGCACCTCGCCCTCGAAGCGCTCGGTGCGGTAGTTGATGACGTGGTCGGCGCCGAGCGCCCGCGCTTTCTCGCCCTTGGCGTCGTCGCCGACGGTGGTGAACACCGTGCAGCCGATCGCCTTCGCCATCTTGATCGCCGTCGTGCCGATCCCCGATCCGCCGGCATGGACCAGGATCGTCTCGCCGGGCTCCAACCTGGCATTGTCGAACAGCATGTGCTGCACCGTGCCGAAGGCGATCGGCGCGCAGGCGGCATCGGTGAAGCTCACGGTGTCCGGCACCCGCACGACGAGGCGGGCCGGCAGGTTGACGAGTTCGCGGGCGAAGCCGTCGACGTGGAAGCCGAGCACGCCGCCGACATCCTCGCAGAGGTTGTCGCGGCCCTCGCGGCAGGCGCGGCATTGCCCGCAGGTGAGCGCGCCGTAGGGCGCGACCTTGTCGCCGACCTCGAGCCCCTCGACCCCCTCGCCGAGCGCCGCGACCTCGCCGGCGGCCTCGGCGCCCACGGTGAGCGGCAGCTTGCGCTTGGCGAAGGCCATGCCGCGGAAGCCCCACACGTCGATGAAGTTGAGGCCGACGGCGCGGACCCGGATCTGCACCTCGCCGGGGCCGGGAGCATCCGGGTCGGAGACCTCGGTCAGGCGCAGGTCGCGGTCGCCGAAGAGCTGGAGGGCTTTCATCAGGGTCCTATCGTGTCTCGAACGCGCCTCACTCCGGCGTCAGATACCGCCGCCGCGCCCACCCCACGATCGGCCCGAGCTTCACCCGGCACCAGGTCAGGCCGCTCGGGGTGTCGTTGGTGCAACCGAAGCCGCGCAGGCGGCCCCGGGGCGGGGCCTGGCCGATGGCCGGGGAATCGGCGTCGGGGGCCTCGCGGATGCTGAGCGTGTCGCCGGGCGGCAGTCCCTCGACCCGAAAGAAGTCCAGCCGGCCGAAATCCTGCGCCTGGGCGCAGGCCGGACCAAGAAGGAAGGCCGCCACGGCGGCGGCGCGCGCGAGAGGGTGCCGCATGGTCCGTTTCGTCAGCTGCGGTGGATGCCCATCATCGCGGTGAGCCCGCCATCCACCGGCAGCACCGCACCGGTGATGTAGCCCGCCCCCGGGCTCAGCAGGAATGCGACGAGATCGGCCACCTCCGCCGGTGCGGCGAAGCGCCCGGCCGGAATCTGCTTCTCCATCCCGGCGCGATGGGCGGCATAGGGCGCCATCATGTCGGTGTCGATGAAGCCCGGTGCCACCACGTTGACGGTGACGCCTCGGCGTGCCGACTCGATCGCGAGCGTCCGGCAATAGGCGATCAGCGCGCCCTTGCTCGCCGCGTAGGCCGCGTTGCCCGGATTGGCCTGCAAGGCCGCCACCGAGCCGATGGCGACGATGCGCCCGGCACGCGCCCGGGTCATCGGCCGCACCAGCGCCTTGGCGAGGCGGGTGAGCGACCAGAAATTGACCTGCATCGCCGCCTCGGCGCGGTCCTGGTCGAGCACCGCCGCGAGGCTGTCGCAGGGCTGGCCGGCATTGTGGACGAAGCCGAAGATCGCCTCGCCCTCCATCACGCCGCAGAAATCCTCGAGGGCCGCCTTGTCCGACAGGTCGAGGGGGTGGGGCCGCATCCGCTGCGCGGGGTGGAGCGCGGTGAGCTCCAGCGCCAGCGCCTCAGCCGAGTCCTTCGAGCCGCGATAGGTGAAGTCGACGTCGTGGCCGGAGGCCGCCAGAGCCCGCACGATCTCGGCGCCGAGGCCCCGCCCGCCCCCGGTGACGAGGACGCGCCTGTTGTGGATCGGTGTGCTCATCGCGTGGAGCTTCCTGCGGGCTCCGCCCCAAACACCAGGCAGGTGTTCTGCCCGCCGAAGCCGAAGGAGTTCGACAGGACCGTCGTCACCGGCACGTCCCGCGCCGTCGTGACGACGTCGAGGGGGATGGCCGGATCGGGCACGGCGTAGTTCAGGGTCGGGGGCACCCGGCCGTGGGCGATGGTGAGGAGCGAGAACGCCGCCTCGACCGCGCCGGCGGCGGTCAGCGTGTGGCCGATCATCGACTTGTTCGACGAGATCGGCACCGAGCGCATGCGCTCGCCGAACACCGCGAGGCAGCCCATCGCCTCCATCTTGTCGTTCTCCGGCGTGCCGGTGCCGTGGGCGTTCACCGTGTCGATCCGGTCCGGGTGCAGGCCGGCATCGTCGAGGGCCGCGCGGATCGCCGCCACGACCGGCGCGCCGTCGGGGCTCGAGCGGGTGCGGTGGAAGCCGTCGCCCTTCTCGCCGCAGCCGAGGACATAGCCGAGGATGCGGGCGCCGCGGGCCCGCGCCCGGGCGGCGTCCTCCAGCACCAGGGCGGCGGCGCCCTCGCCCATCACGAAGCCGTCGCGGTTCTTGGCGAAGGGCTTCGAGGCCGCCTCCGGCGGGTCGTTCAGGGTCGAGAGGGCGGAGAGCAGCGAGAACCGGATCAGCGATTCCGGGTTCACCGAGCCGTCGGTGCCGATGCAGAGCGCCGCCTCGACCTCGCCGCGTCGGATCGCCTCGACGCCGAGCTGGATCGCGGTCGCGCCCGACGAGCAGGCGGTCGAGAGCGAGATCGGCGAACCCCTGGTGCCGAAGCGGTCGGCGATGCGGTCGGCGACGGTGCCGAAGATGAACAGGTCGTGCCAGTCGTCGAAGCGCCGGCTGCCCGCCGCCCGCAGCAGGTCGGCATAGGTGACGTCGCCGGTCGTCCCCGATGCCGCGGCGAGCGCCTGGCGCTGCGGCCACTCGATCTCGACCGGCGGCACCGCCATGAACAGCGCGCCCGGGAAGTCGCCAGACAGGCCTGCCTGCGCCACCGCCTCGTCGGCGGCCGCTTCGGCGAAACGCTGGGAGAGCATCGGCGCCACCATCGGATCGGCGGCGATGAAATCGACCGTGCCGGCGATGCGGGTGCGCAGGCCCTCCGTGGGGAAGCGGGTGATGGCGTGGATGCCCGAGCGCCCCGCGGTGAGGGCGGCCCAGTTGTCGGCAGTGCCCTGGCCGAGGGAGGTCACCACGCCGATGCCGGTGACCGCCACCAGTGGGCGGCCCATCGCGTCGCGGTCGCGGCTCATGCGGTCTCCCCTGTGCTGGTGAGGCGCAGCACGCCCTCGCCCCGGCGATGGCCGACCGCCGTGACGGCGACCTCGCGCGCCTCGCCCCCCGCCACCAGGGCGGCGGCGAGAGCGGCGCCGAAGGGCGCGGCGGCCTCCAGCGTGTGGCCGGTGAGGTCGCCGAGCGCCCGGACCGGCGCCTGCGGCGCGAGGGTTGTCAGGGCGGCCTGCTCCTCGCCCGTGATGCCGGCGCAGCCGGTGGCGGCCGAGATCACGGCGTCCGGCGAGGCCAAGCCGGCCTGGCCCCAGAGATGCGTCAGGCTCTCACTGATGCTGCCGTCGCGACGCCGGGTGCGGTCGCTCGCCACCGCGTCGAGCCGGGCGAGCGCCCGTGCGCCGCGGCTTCTCGCGTGCTCCTCGGCCTCCAGCACCAGGAAGGCGGCGCCGGAGCCGAGGATGAAGCCGGGCGCGTCGCCGCGCGCGAAGACCGGGCGGTAATCGGGTTTGCGCAAGTAGCCGCCCATCTCGTGGATCAGCAGCACGTCGGCCCGCTCGGCATTGTACGAGCCGCCGACCAGCACGATGTCGAGCTGGCCCGCCGCGATGCGGCTCTGCGCGATGCGCAGGGCATCGACGCCGCTCGATTCCTCACCCATGAAGGTGCGCGAGGCGCCCGTGACCCCGTGCACGATGGCGATGTTGCCGGCGAGCAGGTTCGAGAGCTGGGCGAGGAACAGCGTCGGCCGCAGGTCGTTCTGCAGGCGCTCGTTGAGGTAGGGGCCGGGATCGGCCGCACTGCGAAGCCCGGTCAGGATCTGGCCGTCGACCGCGTAGTCGCGCTCGCCGCCGCCCGCCGCCACGACGAGGTGCATGGCGTTCTTGAGCGCCGCATCCGCCTTGACGCCGGCGGAATCGAGCGCAAGGCCGGCCGCGTAGACGCCGAGGCGCTGCCACGGCTCCATCTGCCGCTGGTCGGATTTTTTGGGGATCTGCCCGTCGAGGGTCAGAGGCGCGACCGGATGCACCGGGTACGGCGCGAAGGTCTCGGCATCGGTGCGCGGCGCGTGTCCGGCCCGGTAGGCCGAAAGGTGCGCCTCGACGCCCTCGCCGGCGCAGGACACGAGCCCCAGGCCCGTGACGACGACTGGTCGTGTCACGACTCACACTCCGTCGAGGAGGCCGATGCGGGCGGCGCGCTCGCGCATCGGCGCGTCGAGCCCGTCCGGGAACGGCATGGTCTTGAACCGCAGATCGGCGCTGCAGAGCGGCTTGCCCTCCGCCCGGATCGCCGCCTTGGTCACGGCATAGCCCGAACCGTCATGCTCCAGGCTCGCCTCGACCTCCAGCACGGCCCCGGGGCCGACGAAGGAGCGGAAGCGCGCCTTGTCGACGCCCATCAGGAACGGCATGTGGCTGAACGAGGCCCGGGCGAGCAGCAGGTAGCCGGAGGCCTGCGCCATCGTCTCGGTAAGGAGCACGCCCGGCACCAGGGGGTGGCCGGGGAAATGCCCCTCGAAGACCGGGCTTTCCATCGGCACCGTGGCGAGCGCCGCGAGGCGCCCGCCCTCGCGGTCGAAGCTCACGACCCGGTCGATCATGTCGAAGTATTCGAGGCGCATCCCCGCGACCGCCTAAAGCCGGATCAGACCTTGGCGGCCTTCTCGGCCACCAGGCCGTCGATGCGCTCGCAGAGGTTCTTCAGCACGAAGTACTGCTCGGCCGGCACCTTGCCCTCGTTGACTTCCTGGGTCCACTGCTCGAGCGGCAGCTTGATGCCGAAGGTCTTGTCGATCTCGAACGCGATGTCGAGGAAGGCCAGGCTGTCGATGCCGAGATCGTCGATGGCGTGGCTCTCCGGCGTGATCTTCTCGCGCGGGATGTCGGCAACGTCGGCGATGATGGTGGCGACGCGGTCGAAAGTGTCGGACATGGACGTGCAGCCGTCTTCCTGCTGAGGTCTGGCTCGAACGGCGCGACCTTCGGGCGCCGCCCGCGCCCCGGCCACGAAACCACCGACCCAAAAAAAGAGCCCGCCGGGTCGCACCCGGCCGAGGGGCCCGCATACACGAGGGGGGCCGGGCCGGCAACCGCGCGGCGTTTCCCAGGCGTGACCTGCACCAAGGCGCGCCCTGCCCTAGGTCAGGTCGGATGACGCGTCCGCAGAGCGGCGGCGAGGATTAGTCCGGCATGGAACACGTGAAGCCCCCGACCGGCCCGAGGCCCGGACCCACGCCGCCGCCGGCGCCCCCCGCGACCGGCACCTCCGCTTTCGCGCGCGCGGCCCTGGTCATCGCGCTCGGCGCCCTCGGGATCTGGGTGCTGCATCCGTTCCTGCCGGCGCTGGTCTGGGCGGTGATCCTGGCGATCGCCCTGTGGCCGCTGCGCGAGCGGCTGGTGCGGATCAAGCCGCCGGGCAAGCACAACATCCTGTGGCCGGCGCTCCTCACGCTCGCGGTCGCCCTGGTGATCCTGGTGCCGCTGATCGTCGTCGCGATCCAGGCGGCGCGGGAGGCGCACGACGCGGTGGCGTTCTGGCGCCAGATCGAGGAGCAGGGCTGGCCGGTGCCGGACTTCGTCGCCCGCCTGCCCTTCGGCGCCGCGCAGGCGTCGGCCTGGTGGCAGGAGAACCTGAGCCACCCGCAGGGCTCGTCCGAGGTGTTGAAGCGCGTCGACCAGTCGATCAACCACTCGTCGCTCGTCGGCTTCGGGCGCACCTTCGGCAGCCAGATCGTCCACCGGGCGATGCTGTTCGGGTTCACCCTGCTGACCCTGTTCTTCCTCTTTCGCGACGGCCCAGGGCTCGCCGCGCAGGGGCTCTCGGCGGCCCGTCGCCTGTTCGGTCCGCGCGGCGAGCGGGTGGCGCGCCAGATGGCCGCTTCGGTCCACGGCACCGTCGACGGTCTGGTGCTGGTCGGTCTCGGCGAGGGTTTTCTGCTCGGCGTGGTCTACTTCTTCGCCGGCGTGCCGCATCCGGTGCTGCTCGGCGCCTTCACGGCGCTCGCCGCGATGATTCCGTTCGGGGCGCCCGTCGCCTTCGGCCTCGCCGCCCTGCTCGCCGCCGCACAAGGAGGCGTCACGGCGGCGATCGTCGTGGCCGTCGCCGGCCTCGTCGTCACCTTCGTGGCCGACCACTTCGTGCGACCGGTCCTGATCGGCGGCGCCACCCGCCTGCCCTTCCTGTGGGTGCTGCTCGGCATCCTCGGCGGGGTCGAGAGCTTCGGGCTGCTCGGCCTGTTTCTGGGGCCGGCGGTGATGGCGGCCCTGGTGCTGCTGTGGCGCGAATATACGGCGGGCGACGACCAGCCCGTCGCCTGATTCGCCTTCTTCCAAAGGACGGCTCCTTCCCGATGAGATTCGTGCTCGCCGCGACCCTGCTCGCCGGCTTCCTCGCCTCTCCCGCCGCGGCGCAGTGGGACCGCGGCGGTTCCCCGCGCGACGCGGACGGCCCGCGCTTCAGCGCCGACGACGATGACGGCCCGCGCGACCGCGACCGGCGGGTTTTCGGCGGCCGCGATCCGGACGAGATCATGCCCCGGCGCCGCGACCGGGATCGCGATGTCGATCGCCGCCGCGACTGGGACGACCGCGGCCGCCGCGACGCGGACCGCGGTTGGGACGACCGCTCCCGGGCGGACCGTTACGACCGCTATGATCGCTACGGCCCCCCACCCTACGGGCCGGGTATCGCACCGCCTGCCGCCCCCGGCGGCGTCTTCGTCGTCCCGCCGCCGATTCCGGGGGCACGGAGCTACTGATCCGGTCTCCGCTTGATCGACGTCGATAAAGGTAAGCGCGGGATCCGCTCTCCCGTGTGGGAGAGGGATAGGGGTGAGGGCGCTACGGCCCTGAGTCGAACTCAGACTTTTCCGCTGCCAGCACCACGGTCACAGCTTAGCACTGAAGCGTGTCACCCTCACCCCCAACCCTTCTCCCACACGGGAGAGGGGAGATGTGCTTCACCTTGCTAGGACTGATTATACGGAAACCAGAAATCCCAACATTCCTACGAGGCTCCATGTCCCAAGGCCCCACCCTGCGCGGCGAGCCCGCCCGCCGCCTCGCCGCCCTCGGCCTCGCGCTGCCGCGCGTGCCCGCGCCCCGCGGCGCCTTCCTGCCGTTCTCGCGCATCGGCGCGACCCTGTGGCTCGCCGGCCAGATCTGCGAGTGGGAGGGCGAGGTGCGCTTCACCGGGCCGGTGACCGACATCGCGACGGGTCAGGAGGCGGCGCGGATCTGCGCGCTGAACCTGCTGGCGTCGTTGAGCCTCGCCCTCGACGGCGACCTCGACCGGGTGGTGCGCTGCCACCGCCTCGGCGGCTTCGTGCAGGTGGAGCAGGGCTGGCCCGACGTACCGAAGGCGGTCAACGGCGCCTCGGACCTGATGGCGGAGCTGTTCGGCGAGGCCGGGCGCCACGCCCGCACGGCGATCGGCGTCGCCAGCCTGCCGGCCAATGCCAGCGTCGAGGTCGACGGGATCTTCGAGGTGCGGTGATCGACGCTCAGTGCGCGTCGCCGCCGGAGTGGTAGCCGGCGGCCTGCTCGACCAGGGTCAGGATGTCGAGGGCGCGCCAGGGCTTGGGGATGAAGGTCGCCGACATCCGCAGGTCGCTCGGCTGGTCGCCGGCATCGCCCGAGGTGAGCAGCACGTGGACCCGCGGCCAGGTGACGCCGATGATCCGCGCCAGCTCGAAGCCGCCGATCTGGCCCGGGGTCCGCACGTCCGAGAACACGACGTTCACCTCGTCGCCGCGCTCGCGCAGGATCGCGAGCGCCTTCTCGGCGGTCTCTGCCTCGATGACGCGGAAGCCCGTTTCCTCCAGCAGCGTGGCCGCGAGGAAACGCTCCTCCGGTTCGTCCTCGACGACCAGGATCACGGGCTGGGTCTTCGCGGCGGCGCTGGACTCGGTCATGTGCAGGGAACGAGCTTGCGGCCCACTGGTTGCATAGCTCCCGGGACCCTGCGCGCATCCTTCCCGAGGTGTTGCGGCAATGCAAGACCGAGTCCCGCGCCGGGACGGGAATCAGGCGACGCCGTGGTCGCGGAACCACGCCAGCATCCGCCCCCAGCCCTCCTCCGCCGGCCCCTTGCGGTAGCTCGGGCGATAATCGGCGTGGAAGCCGTGCGGCGCGTCCGGGAAGATCACGATGTCGACGGTCTTGGCAGCGGCCTTCGCGGCTTCGCGCGCCTTCTCGACGTCGGCGACCGGGATGCCGGTGTCGGCGGCGCCGTAGAGGCCGAGGATCGGCGCGCGGATGTCCGGGATCACGTCGGCGGCGGTCTTCGGCTGGATGCCGGTGCGGTTGCCGCCGAAATTGCCGTACCAGGCGACGCCGGCCTTCAGGTTGGCGCTGTGGGCGGCATAGAGCCACACCGTGCGCCCGCCGCGGCACCAGCCGGTGATGCCGAGCTTGGCCTGGTCGCCCTTGGCCTCGGCGGCGGCCCAGGCGGCGGTGGCGTCGAGGTCGCCCATCACCTGCGCGTCGGGGGTCTTCGAGACCACCTCGCGGACGATCTCCTGCACGTCGGTCATCTTCGAGACGTCGCCCTGGCGGGCGAAGAGCTCCGGCGCCACCGCGGTGTAGCCGGCCTTGGCCAGCCGCCGGCAGATATCCTTGATGTAGTCGTGAACCCCGAAGATCTCCTCGACCACGAGCACGATCGGGAACGGCCCGGCTCCTTCAGGCATCGCCCGGTAGGCCGGCATCGGCCCGTCGCCGACCGGGATCCGCACCTCGCCGGCGACGATGCCGGCCTCGTCGGTGCGGATGGCCTGCGCCTCGACCCGGGTTGTGGCGAGCGTCAGCCCGGTCATCAGGCTCGTCATCACGAAGCCGCGCCGGGAGAAGGGCGGGATCACCAGACCGTCGAGCTGCTCGAGGTCGTTCGTCCGCGCGTCGTCGCTCGTCGCCATCCGGTATCCTCCCGTCCCAGGCGCCCGTTCGCGCCGGCGCGCGATCTTGCGTACGGGGGCCGCGGGGGCAAGCGCGAACGCGGGTCGTCCGCGGTCACGATCCGGTCAGGAGCGCGGTCGACGAGAGAAAGGGCCGCCCGCGCGAGCGGACGGCCCCTGCAGGATCAACACCGGTCCGGCGATCACGCCACCGCGGCCTTGCGCGACTTGGCGTTGCTGCGGGCCGGCCAGCCGAGTGCGACGAGCCGGGCCTTGGCATGCTCGCGCACCTCGTCGCGCACGCCCGGCGGCATCGCGGCGAGCGCGGCTTGCGTCTCGGGAGCGAGCATCAGGTCGGTCACCGCGTTGATCGACTGCGCCTGGTCGATGCGGGCGGTGAGATCCGCCTCCGACGAACCGGCCTCGGTCCGGCCCGTCTCCTCGCCGGCGCGGAGGTCGGCGTCGTTCGCGGCCCCGCTCTCCCGGTCGCTCTCTTCCGCCTCCTGCGGCTCGCGCGCAGGCTCAGGCCGGCGCGACTGGTTCGCGGCGACAAGATCGGGCCGGCTCGCCTTGAACTCGTCGGCCTCGTCCTCGGAATAGAGCAGGCCGTGCAGGCCGGCGAGCTTGAGGATCACCCGGTCCTTGGCCCGCTTCTCCGCCATGGCGAAGACGTAGGCCGCCTGCTTGCCGGAGACGCGGTAGTTCACGCCGATCAACGCTTCGCCGATCGACCACTCGGTGCGGTCGCCGTTCGGGCCCGGCATGTGCCCGGTCACCAGGATCACCGCCTCGTCCCGCTCGGCCCGCACGATCACCGGGGCGTCGAAGCGGATGCGGGCCTGCACGGCGATCCGCTCCAGGGCCTTGTGGTAGATCACGGCGGTGCCCTGCACGCGCCAGACGTTGCCGGCCAGGGGCTCGCCGTAGGTGGCGAGGATGTCCGCGATCTGCTTGTCCGTGGTTGCGCTCATCTCGATCGATCTCACCTGCTGACAGCGGCTCCGGACGGGCGGGGGAAGCGGCCGGTTCCACATTTGTTCTCTACCATGGCATATGGTGATGCGCGAGCGTTTTCGCGATCCCGATGCCAGAAGAAATGCCGTCGGCGGACGATGTTTTGTCGCGCCCTCGCGCGGCCGCTTCGCCCATCGCAGACGATCCTCCGCATGGAACGGCTGCGCTGTCACGGCGACGATTGCGGCGGCGTTGCCCGTGGCAGGCATGTTCGCTAAATGTTCCTGAAGAGTCACGCCCCTAGAACTTCGGCAGGACGGCGGATCGGCGCCGGTCCCGGCCCCCGGAGCCCCGCATGAGCACCCCCGCCCTCCTCGACTCCTCGACCCTGCTCGACCGCCCGGGCCAGCGCCGCAGCGCCGTGCGCGGCACGGCTCCCCGTCGCGGGACCGCGCTGGCGCCGGCGGTGCCGCGTCCCGCCCTCGTCGCGGATTTCCTCGCCATTGCGGCGCTCGATCCGGTGGTGGAGCGGCTGCGCGCCGCGCCCAATCCGGTCCGCCTGACGCTCGGCGACACGGTGGTCGAGCACGCCGCCGATTTCGAGCAGGTGCGCACCGACGAGCCGGGCCTGCTCGTCGACGTGGTGGCGGAGGGCGATCTCGGGCGGCACCCCTTCCGCACCGCCTACGTGGCGGGGGAGCCGGTGGTGGCCGAGGACGGCCGCCGCTTCGTCATCGAGAGCGCCGCGACCCTGCGGGCCGAGCCGCGGATCTCCACCGTGCGCCTGATCATGGCCTGCCGCCGCACCTACGTCTCGGCCGGCGACCGGGTGCGGATCCTGCACCACCTCGACGAGTGCGGCACCGGCCGCCTCGTCGAATGCGCCGCCATGGCGATCAACGCCCAGGACGGCGTCGCGGCGGTGCTGGCGCTCGCGGTCGAGGGGCTGGTGGCAGTGGATATCAGCCGCCCGATCCTGCCGGAGACGCCGGTGCGGCGGCGGGCGCTGCCGTATCCGGATCCGTTCGGTTTCTGAGATCCCGTCTTGACGCTGCGGCCCGACTCGCCGTTTCATCGCCGTCGGGCCGATGCTGCCCGCCGCCTGCGCCCCGTCCGGGGTTCGGTGAATGCATCGTTCGCGAGGCGCACCCGTTCTTACCCGTCCGTCGGGCGAACCGGTCAGCAAGGCAGGCACTGATCCCGCTGGTTCGCCCGCGAGCAGGGATTGGATCATGCGCACCTATCGCGACGCCAAGGCGATGGCGAAAGCCCTTCGCGAGGAACTGGGCCGGCGGGGCACGGCCCTGTCCCACGGCGAGTGCCTGGAGATCGTCGCCCGGCTTTTCGGCCTCGACAACTGGAACATCCTGTCGGCCCGCCTGACCGCGCCAGCCGAGGCGGCACGGGAGGCCGCTCTGGTGCCGCCGGTGGGCTGGCTCGTCTCCGGGTCGAAGCCGCATCTCTACGAGGTCGGCGTCGATCCCACCACGTCCTACGGCGACGGCCGGGCGGCCCTGATCCGCTGCCGCTACGCCGAGGACGATCCCGCCTACGCGGCGATGGAGAAGGGGTTCGCCACGCTGATGCAGAGCGTCGCCGCCGCGCCGTTCCGCGGCCGCCGGGTCTGCCTCAGCGCCGAGTTGCGGGTGCAGGACGTCGTCGGCGCCGCCACCCTGTGGCTGCGGGCCGACGCCGCCATCGGCCGCAGCGTCGCCTTCGACAACATGGAGGAGCGGGCGGTCAACGGGCCGCTCGCCGGCACGCAGGGCTGGACCGCCCGGCGCATCGTGCTCGACGTGCCGGAGGAGGCCGAGACCCTGCATTTCGGCTTCTACCTCCGGGGCAGCGGCCGGGCCTGGGCCGGCGGCTTCGCGCTCCGCGAGGCTTCTCCGGAGGATGAGGCCACGCTGCTCGCCCGCGTCCGTCCGGAGCCGACCAACCTCGATTTCGCCATGCCGGCGTAGGCGATGGCGGGCTGAACCGGTTCCTCTCCATTCGTCATCTGGAAGGCAGGCCCGGTCGCCGAAGTCGGCCGGGCCTGCCCACGCTCTCAAGTGCCCCGCTTCGCCACCGCCGCCTCGACCAGCGAGCGGATCGCCGCCCGCACCGGCTCCGGGGTCTCATCGCGAGAGAATTTCGCCTCGATCTCCTCGCGGATCAGGGCGCCGTCGTCGCTGCGCGCGAGGTCGGTGGTGGTCTCGGCCTGGAGGAGGGAGACGAACGCGCTCTCGACCCGGCCGATCGCCTCCGGCGAGGCGTCGGCCGCGACCTGGCGGCCGGTGAGGTCGAACACGTCCGCCGCGAAGGGCAGCCGCTCCTCGCGGAGCGACAGGTCGCCCGAGAGCACGAAGACGGCCGGGACGTGGGCGATCAGGTCGATCGAGCCGCGGGTGATGTTGCCCGGGTTGAACCACAGCGTGTCGCCGATCCGCACCGGGGCGTGGCGCTTGTGGACGTGGCCGTTGAGCGCCAGCGCACAGCCCCGGATCGCCTCCGGCGGCACCGCACCCGGATAGCCCGCCCCGAAGGCGAGGTCGTGATGGGTGAGCCAGACGACCGCGTCGGCCCCTGGGAAGAGCCCGCGCGCGTCCGACGGGATCGCCTGCCCGAAGGGCGTGGCGCCGAGGCCGATCAGGCGTTCCCCCACCCGGTACTGCGCCGCCGGACCGGATTCCGGCACCGCGTCGAGGACGTCGCTCACCGCCAGCATCGCCAGGCTGTCGCCGTCCGACAGGCGGGTGTGGCGGATGTCGTGGTTGCCGACATTGGCGAGCGGGCGATGGCGGAACCCCTTGAGGACCCGGATCAGGCGCGACTTCAGGCTCTCGTCCGGCTCGACCGGCCGCTCGAACAGGTCGCCGAGGAGCACGGGCGCGAGGTCGCGGTCGTTGGCGAGCGCCACGCAATGCTCGAGCTTGGCCAGGACCGGCGCCGGCCAGTCCGGATCCTTGCGCCGGCCCGGCCGGCGCGACGAGACGTGCGGGTCGCCGACGACGAGGAGGCCGGCGCACGCGACCGGCGCGGCGTCGAGCCGCTCGCGGCCGAGGATCATGCCGCCTCCCCCGCCGGGGCGTGGCGGTGGCCGGCGAGGAGAGACGCGGGCGCGGCCGGCGTGCCGCAGGCCGGGCAGCGCCCGCCGGTCGAGGCCAGAACCTCCGCCATCTCGGCCTCCGCCGCCGCGAGCCCGTCGCGGGAGGCCGCCTCCCGGCCCTGCGCCTCGGCGAGGCGGCGGCCGATCTCGGCGAGGCGCCGGGCGGTCGCCGCGGCGTCCGGCCGGAGCACCGGCACGGGCGGCGCCGGAAGATCGTGCAGAGCCCGAACCCGCGCTTCCGCGTCGGCGAGGCCCGCCCGCAGCCGGCGCAGCCGGGCGGCGTGCGCCGCGGCCTGGGCGGTGTCGCGCGGCAGCGGCGCCTCCGGCGGCAGGTCCGCCAGGGCCGCGACCCTGCCCTGCGCCCCCGCGAGATCGGCGGCGGCGGCGAGGACGCGGCGGCCGAGCGCCTCGCGGTTGCGCGCCTCGGCCAGCGCCCGGCCGAGTTCCGCCCCGACCTCCGGACCCGGCAGGCCGGCGAGCGCCCGCGCCCGGGCGGCGGCGCCCGTCGCCAGGCGCTCGGCGCGGGCGAGGCGCTCGGCCAGGTCCGCGCGGGCGCGCAGGCGCGCGGCGGCTGCCGCCAGGGCGCCGGCGTCGTCGTGCAGCCCGTGCAGCGTCTCCGCCAGGGCGTCGAGCCCGTCGAGGGCCGCGAGGCGCTCGTGCAGGCGGGTGATCTCGCGCTCGCCCTCGCGGATCGTGCGCTGGTCCTCGGTGACGCGCTCGCGCTGGAGCGCCTGCATGTCGCGGATCAGCCCGGCCTCGCGACCGATCGACAGCACCGCCGAGCGCCGGGCCGGCTTCTCGCCGAGCAGGAAGACCGGGAATTTCTGGTGCGCGACGTGCACGTCGAGCTCCTCGACCCGGGTGATGCCGTAGAGCCGCTCGACCCAAGGGGGCACGTCGCGCCCGCCGGTCTCGAAGGTGGTGCCGGCCTCCTGCACCAGCGATCCGTCGGCCTCGTGCAGCGACCACAGGTTGACCGGGGTGCGCTTCGGCTGGCGGACGTAGCGGAGCACGCGGCCCCCGGCGACGCCGATCTCGACCCACGCCGCGCTGCGGCCGGCCCGCACCAGGCTGTCGCGCACCTCGCCGTAGAACACTGCCCGCAGGGCCCGGATCACCGTCGACTTGCCGTGGTTGTTGGGCCCGACGAGGGCGTTGACGCCGGGCGAGAGCGGCAGGGTCGCATCGCAGAAGCCCTGGACGTCGATCAGGCGGATGAACCGGAAGCCCGGCCTGTCGGGCGTCCATTGCGCCGCGCAAAGACCGGCCGGGCCTTCGATCGCGACCCCGGTCTCGGGCCGCCCGGCGATGCGGCTGACGGTGAGGCCGGCCTCGAACCCCGCGACGTCGTGGTGCGAGATCGCCAGGCATTGCACCCCGAGCCGGGCGGCGCCGTCGTCGAGCACGCGGTAGAAGGCCGGCACCCGCTCGGGCGCGATCCAGCAATCGGCCTCGTCGAGGGCGAGGAAGCGGCCGACGCCGGCCTTGACCACCGCGATCAGGCGCAGCGCCATGCCGACGACGTTGGTCATCGCGCCGCCATTGTCCTCCAGCACGTCCTCGCGCCCGCCATCCGGGCGCTCGACCCCGATATCGAGGGCAGGCAGGCCGCGCTCGGTGGTCAGGTCCAGGCGCACCGGCTTCTCGCCGGGCAGGACCTCCTGGACGAGCGCGGTGAGCAGGGTCTCGAAGGTCGCGACGCTGCGCCGGTTGGCGTCCTGCTGCAGCTCGCGCAGGTAGGTGTCGACGGCGTCGCGCTGCGCCAGCCGGCCTTTGGCGGCGGCGACGAGCCGCGTGCGCTCGGCGAGGGTTTTCTGGTCGCCGTCGCGGGCCGCCTCCAGGCGGGCGAGCAGGCGGCCGGCGCGGGTCAGCGCGTCCTGGATGTCGGCAGGCGTCACGGGTGTCTCACGTCGCGGGCGCCTCAGCGGCCCTGGTCGAGGGCGTCGAGGCGGTCCTGGACCGCGCGCAGGGACTGGGCGAAGGCCTCGACCCGGCGGGCATTCTCGGCCCTGGCCTCCTCGATCATGCGGCGGATCTCGGCCTCGTCGTCGGTGCCCAGCTCCTCGCGGGCCTGGGTCCGGGCTGCGGCGAGCTCGGCGGTCAGGCGCTCGACGTCGCTCTCCGCCCGGATCCGGTCGGCGCGCAGGCGCTCGTAGGCCGGCTGCAGCGCCTCGAGGCGACGCAGGGCCTCGACGTCGGGACCCGGTTCCCGCCCACCCGGCTCTCGCATACCGGATTCGTGGCCCTTGCGGCTGCGCTCCATCTGGCTCCTCGTGTTCATCGGCAGGAGGTGGCATCCGGGCCGGGCTTTGGCAACGGCGCCGGCCCTCGAGAAATGTCCGTCGATCCCTGTTGACGACCTGTGCAAATCAGCCCAGTGTTCCGGAAATGTTCCACACGACGAGCCGGTCCGGGAGGCGGCGCGGCGTCGCGGCGGAACCTCCGCAGTGGAAGCTTGGGAGACCCGCATGGAGACCACCCGCCTGGACGACGAAGCGGCCGAGGCTGCCCCGCTGTTCGAGAACCGGGACTGGCGCCTCCACGCGGACGGGCTGGAGCACCGGGATACCGGCTACTTCATCGACCGCGACACGGTGGGCGCCAAACGGCCGGACGGCCACTGGGAATGGCCGCTGCATCTCTCGGAGAAGAGCTGGTGCGGCGTGCGCAGCTTCCGCGAGGCCTTCACCGCCGCCCTCGACGCCTTCGGCATCGCGCCCGACCGCAAGCTCACTTTGTCCTTCGCGCTCGGCTTCGGCACCCGGGTCGGAGGGGCCGCGCCGGACGCCTTCGTGCCCCTCGCCGATCTGGTGCGCATGCGGGCGCCGGCGCCGCGCGTGACGGCCCGCCCGCTGGTGGCCGCGAGCGCCTGAGCGCTCTCCTTTGCACCCGAACACCCTCCCCCGGCGCCGGGAAATGCTCTAGAGCCCACCGCAGCGACAACGTGCGGGGAGTGGGCGGGCGTGAGCGGGCACCGCAGCGTGGAGATCATCGTCCGGGGCCGTGTCCAGGGCGTCGGCTACCGGGCCTGGACCAAGGGCGTCGCGGAGGCGCGCGGCCTCGCCGGCACCGTGCGCAACCGGCACGACGGCAGCGTCGAGGCCCGCCTCGCCGGGCCGGCGGAGGCCGTCGCGGCGATGATCGAGGCCTGCCGCCAGGGCCCGCCCGGGGCGCGGGTCCAGGACCTCTCCGTCACCGATCTCTCGATCGAGGACCTCGCCGGGAGCGAGACGCAGGCCGCCCCGCGCGGCGTGCAGATCCTGCCGACCGCCTGACGGGGCCGGCATGAATCCGGATCTCGGGAGCAGCTTCTCGCTCCTCGACCTCGCGGCCCTCCTCTGCTTCCTCACGGCGTGGTGGGGCTATTCCTACGCGGTCGAGCACCTGTCCGGGGGCAAGCGCAGCCTCAACGGCATGATGAACCGCTACCGCCACGCCTGGGCCGACCAGCAGATCGTGCGCGAGAACCGGGTGGTCGACACCACCATCAACGCCTCGCTGCAGAACGGCACCGCCTTCTTCGCCTCGACGGCGCTGATCGCGCTCGGGAGCGCGCTCACCCTGTCGCGCTCGTCCGACGACGCCCTGACGCTGTTCTCCACCCTGCCCTTCGGCGCGCCGATGACCCGGGCGGTATGGGAGATCAAGGTGGCGGGCCTCGCGCTGATCTTCGTCTACGCCTTCTTCAAGTTCGCCTGGGCCTACCGGCTGTTCAATTACGGCGCGATCCTCATCGGCGCCGTGCCGCCGCGCGACGGCGACCGGGCCCTGATCGAGCGGGCGGCGCGGCGGGCCGCCGCCATGAACGTGGTGGCGGGCGGCCACTTCAACCGCGGGCAGCGTGCGTTCTTCTTCGCGCTGGCCTATCTCGGATGGTTCGTCAGCGCTTACGTGCTGTTCGCCACCACCGCGATGGTGCTCACCGTGATGTGGCAGCGCCAGTTCGCCTCCGACGCCCGTCGGGCCTTGCAGGAATACGATGATCCCTGACGATTACGAGATCGAACTCACCCTGGTGCGCCTCGTCACCGATCGCGGGGCCGACAAGACCGTCTGCCCCTCCGAGGTCGCCCGCGCGCTCGGCGGGCCCCACCCGGACGGCTGGGGCCCCCTGATGCAGCCGGTCCGCCGCCAGGCGGTGCGGCTGATGAAGGCGGGGCGGATCGCCATCCTGCGCAAGGGCAAGGTGGTGGCGGATCCGGACCATTTTCGCGGGATCTACCGGTTGTCGCTGCCGCGGTAGCGGATCAACGGTGGCTGCGGGCTCCGCGAATATCCTTGACCAGCAGGAAGAGGTGCCGCGGATCCGTCGGCGACGGCACGAAGCCGAAATGTCGATAGAAGGATGCCGCCGCTTCGTCCTTCGCGTGAACGGCCAATGCCCGGGCACCAATCAGGTCGATAGCCTGTAGAGCGCGGTCGAGAGCATCTCGCAGCAAGCTCGCGCCGAGCCCCTTGCCTTGCAGCCGGGTATGAACGGCCAACCGGGCCAGGATCAGCAGCGGGATCGGATGCCGCGGCATGCCTTTCACGATACGGTCCGGCGCGTTCGCGTGCTGAACCTCGCCGGCGATCAGTGTGTGGAAGCCGACCACCTCCGCACTCTCCAGCGCGACATAGGTCCGCGCGGAGTTCGCCGCCTGCGCTTGAAGAGCATGCCGTATCAGGAAACGGTCCAGGGCTGGATGACCGCAGGTGAAGCCGTCGACGATGTGGTCACGTCGCAACGGTTCTATCCGGAAGCCCGTCACGGTTCGTCGTCAGTGCCGCGATCGAACATCGTGGGCTCGCGAAACAGGCGCTGAAGCCGTTCGAGCGTGCGGGGCGGCGCATCGAGAGCTTCCACGAAACGGTGCCAATCCGCGTCTTCGAGCGTGAAAACGCGGCGATCGGCCAAACGCTCCTCTGCCTCCCGCAAAGCCGAGTCTAGAACGAACTCGCTCACGCTTTTATGTGCAGCCTCGGCCGCGGCCTGAAGCGTCCGCTTCGCGGCCGACGTCAGACGAAGGTCAAGCTTCTCACTCTGAGCAGCTCTTTGGGCCATCGCGCACTCCTGATTCAAGGATATCGCGCGATGCCCGACATTGTCACGACAATCTTACGAGCGTCACGGCGCCGGGAACACCGCCTCCGTATACCCGGACGCCCAGTACGCCACGAGGCCGAGCCACTCGCGCACCGCGATGTCGACCTCGAACAGGCCGTCCCCCGCCGTGGCGTGGATCGAGTTCCTTCGGGGTGCGGTCCGATAATCGACCGGATAGGCCGTGACCGTGTAGCCGGCGCGGCGGAAGCAGCCCATCGCCCGCGGCATGTGCCAGGCCGAGGTGACGAGGAGCCAGCGCTCGCCGGGCTTGGGCTTCGCCAGTTCGGCGCTGAAAACGGCGTTCTCGTGGGTGTTGCGGGACTTCTCGTCGTAGGTGATCCGCTCCGGCGCCACGCCGAGGGAGGCGGCGTGACGGCGCAGGATCCGCGATTCGGACACGCCGCCGTCGCCGGTGAGGCGGCCGGACCCGCCGGCGAAGACGAGCGTGGCCTGCGGGTAGCGCCGGGCGAGGTCGCCGAGCGCGACCAGGCGCTCGCCGGCCTCGTTGAGCAGCATCTGGCCGCGGGTCGCCGACAGCCCGGTCTCGATGCCGCCGCCGAGCACCACGATGCCGGCGACCGGCGCGCCGTCGTCGCGGAACGCCGGGAACCGCTCCTCGAGCGGCCGGAAGGCGAAGGAGCCCAGCGGGGAGAGGCCGCCGACCAGGAGGGCGAGGCCGGCGGCGGCCACGAGGCAAAGGCCGAGGCGCCGCCAGCGCAGGGCCAAGCCTGCCCCGGCCAGAACCAGGAGCAGGAGCAGGTTCGAAGGCGCCGTGAGGAACCACAGCACCTTCGAGAGCACGAAGAACACCGGCGAGATCCGGTCGTCTGTGTCGGGATCAGGCCTTGCCGGTCTCCGCCTCGTAGCGGGCCTTGGTCTCGGCGTTCGGCGGGTAGAGGCCCGGCAGGGCCAGGCCCTTGTCGACCTCGCGCATGATCCAGAGCTCGAGGCGCTCCTGCTCGACGGCGGCGAGCGCCACCTCCTCGGCGAGCGCCGCCGGGATCAGCACCGCGCCGTCGCCGTCCGCCACCACGATATCGTCGGGATAGACCGCGACACCGCCGCAGCCGACCGGCTCGCCCCAGCCGACGAAGGTCAGGCCGGCCACCGAGGCCGGGGCCGCGACGCCGGAGCACCAGACCGGCAGGCCGGTGCCCTCGACGCCCTCGCCGTCGCGCACGACGCCGTCGGTGATCAGCGCCGCGACGCCGCGCTTCTTCATCCGGGCGCACAGGATGTCGCCGAAGATGCCGGCATCCTGCACCCCCATCGCGTCGACCACCGCGATGCAGCCCTCGGGCATCGCCTCGATCGCCGCGCGGGTCGAGGTCGGGCTAGACCAGGATTCGGGGGTCGCCAGGTCCTCGCGGGCCGGCACGAAGCGGAGCGTGAAGGCCGGGCCGACCACCCGCTGCCCGGCGGCGAAGCGCGGCATCGGTCCGCGCATGTAGCAGCGGCGGATGCCCTTCTTCAGGAGCACCGTGGTGAGGGTGGCGGTGGTGACGGCCTGCAGGGCGTCGAGGAGCGTCTTGTCGAGCGGCATCGGGCCTTCGGGAGCGTGAAGTGTCGGACGGATCGAGACCTAGCCGATCCGGGGCGAGGCGGCCACGCCGTCAGCGCATGGCCCGAACTGCGCCAAGCTTACCGGCTCAGCTCAACGGCGGCAGCGCCGCCGCCGCGGCGGGCCGGACGCGGATGCGCTCGTACCAGGACCGCAGCGCCGGCCGCTCGACGCGCGGCACGTCGAGATGGAGCCAGCGATGGGTGGCTGCGCCGAGCGCGATGTCGGCCGCGGTGAACCGGTCCCCGACCGCGTAAGGACGGCCCATCAGGTGCGCGTCGAGGATCGCCGCGCATTCCTCGGAGGCCGCGACCGAGCGGTCGATGACCGACTGGTCGCGCTGCTCCGGCGGGGTGCGCACGGTCTGCCAGAACGCGTCCCGGGTCGAGGGCGTGAAGCGCGTCGCCTGCCAGTCGAGCCATTGGTCGGCGAGGGCGGCCGCCCGCGGATCCTCCGGCCACAGGGTGCCGAGACCCTGCGTGCTGGCGAGATAGCGCAGGATCGCGTTCGATTCCCACAGGACGAAGCCGTCCTCCTCCATCACCGGCACGAGGCCGTTGGGGTTGAGCGCCAGATAGTCCGGCTCGCGCACCCGCCCGAAGGCGCCGCCGGCCTCGACCCGCTCGTAGGGGAGCCCCAGCTCCTCCAGTCCCCACACCGCCTTCTGCACGTTGACGGAGCTCAACCGTCCCCAGAGCCTGCGCATGGCGTGTCCTCCTCCTTGGGTGGGTAGGCGTGTGTTCCGCCCTCCGGGTCCGTGACGGTCCAGCCCGCGGGTCCCCCCGCCAGGTAGCCCGGGCCCACCGGCACCTTGCCGTATCCGCCCGGGATGTCGAGGACGTAGGTCGGCTGCGCCAGCCCCGAGACCCGGCCGCGCAACGAGCGCATCAGGTCCTGGCCGTGATCGAGGGTGGTGCGCAGGTGGCCGGTGCCCGGGGCGAGGTCGCCGTGATGCAGGTAGTAGGGCTTGATCCGGTTCTCGACGAAGGCCCGCATCAAGGCCGCCAGCGTCTCGGGGTCGTCGTTGATCCCGGCCAGCAGCACCGACTGGCTCACCATCGGGATCCCGGCATCGACGAGCCGCGCGATGGCGGCCCGGGCGGCCTCGGAGAATTCGCGCGGGTGGTTGGCGTGGAGCGCCACGAACACCGCGCCCTCGAAGCGCTTCAGCGCCGCGACCAGATCCGCGTCGACCCTGGCCGGATCGACCACCGGCACGCGGGTGTGCAGGCGCAGCACCCGCACGTGCGGGATTTTCTGCAAGGCGGCGGCGATGCGGCCGAGACGCCGGGGCGAGAGCACCAGCGGATCGCCCCCGGTGACCACCACCTCCCAGATCTCCGGGTGGCCGGCGATGTAGGCCAGAGCGGCGTCGAGCTCGGATTCCGTGAGGCTGCCCTGCCCTTCCGGTCCCACCACCTCGCGGCGGAAGCAGAAGCGGCAATAGACCGGGCAGACATGGAGCGGCTTCAGGAGCACCCGGTCGGGATAGCGGTGGACGATGCCGGGGACGGGCGCATGGGCCTCGTCGCCGATCGGGTCCGCCCGCTCCTCGGGAGCGGTGACCAGCTCCTCCTCCCGCGGGACGAACTGGCGGCCGATGCCGTCCTCCGCGTCGGCGATCAGCTCGGCCACCTCCGGGGTGATCGAGACCGCGTAGCGCGCCGCCACCCGTTCGAGGACCGGCAGCCGCTGCGCCGGCACCAGGCCGCGGCTTACGAGATCGCCCGCGGTGCGGATCGGCCGGCTCACCGGGAATACTCGGCAACGGGAGTCCAGAGCACATCCTCGATCCGCCGCGCCCCGGTCGCCAGCATGACGAGCCGGTCGAAGCCGAGCGCGATGCCGCTCGCCTCCGGCATCTGCGCGAGGGCGCTCAAGAAGTCCTCGTCGAGGGGATAGCGCTCGCCGTAGACGCGCTCCTTCTCGTCCATCTCGGCGGCGAAGCGCCGGCGCTGCTCGTCGGCGTCCGTCAACTCGCCGAAGGCGTTGGCGAGCTCGACGCCGCAGCAATAGAGCTCGAACCGCTCCGCCACCCGCGGATCGGCGGGGCTCGGCCGGGCGAGGGCCGCCTCGGGGATCGGGTATTCGCACAGGATCGTCGCCCGGCCGCGGCCGAGGGCCGGCTCGACCCGCTCGACCATGACCCGGCTGAACAGGTCGGCCCAGGTGTCGTCGGGCGCGGTGCGGATGCCGGCCCCGGCCAGGGCGGCGGCGAACCCGGCCCGGTCGGTGCCCGCATCCGGGGCCACCGTCGCCAGGAGGTCGATGCCGGCAAAGCGCCGGAAGGCCTCCGCCACGGTGAGCCGCTCCGGCTCGGCGAACGGGTCGGCCTCGATCCCGCGCCACGTGAAGACGTTTGCCCCGGCCGTCTCGGCGGCGAGGCTCAGGGCGGCGGCGCAGTCGCGCATCAGGCTGTCGTAGGTCTCCCCGGCCCGGTACCATTCGAGCATGGTGAATTCCGGGTGGTGCAGCGCGCCGCGCTCGCGGTTGCGGTAGACGGGCCCCAGGCTGAACAGCCGCGCCTCGCCCGCCGCCAGCAGCTTCTTGCAGGCGAATTCCGGCGAGGTGTGGAGATAGAGCGGGTGCGTCGCCCCGTCCGGCCCGATCGCCGTGGTGGCGAAGGCCGAGAGATGCGCCTCGTTGCCGGGCGAGACCTGGAGGATCGCGGCGTCGACCTCGACGAAGTCCCGGGCCGAGAACCACGCCCGCAAGGACGCGGCGATGCGGTTGCGGGCGAGGAGCCGCGGCCGGCGGTCGGCATGGACGTGGGGGGCCCACCAGGGCGAGGCGGAGGTCATCGGGTCGGTATCATCGGGTGGCGGGCGACTGGCGGTCGCGCCTGAGATGCGATAGGGCGGGCCGAAGGCATCCTCTGCCGGCGCGGCGCGCGACGCCCGCGGCTTGGCGGACGCCGCCGCTCTCTGTCAACGCTTCCAGTCCAGGATTCGCCCCGTGCCGAAGGTCATCGCCAGCTCTCTCCGCAAAGGCAACGTCGTCGACAAGGACGGCCGGCTCTACGTGATTCTCTCCGCCGAGAACATCCATCCCGGCAAGGGCACCCCGGTCACCCAGCTCGACATGCGCCGGATCACCGACGGCGTGAAGGTCTCGGAGCGCTACCGCACCACCGAGCAGGTCGAGCGCGCCTATGTCGAGGACCGGGAGCACACCTTCCTGTACAGCGACGGCGAGGGGTTCCACTTCATGAACCCGGAATCCTACGAGCAGCTCGCCGTGCCGGAGGACGTGATCGGCGACATGGCCCCCTATCTGCAGGAGGGCATGGCGGTGATGCTCTCGACCCATAACGGCGTGCCGCTGGCGCTCGAGCTGCCCCAGCGCGTCACCCTCGAGGTGACGGATACCGAGCCGGTGACCAAGGGCCAGACCGCCTCCTCGTCCTACAAGCCCGCCACGCTCTCGAACGGCGTGCGCACCCTGGTGCCGCCGCATATCGGCACCGGCACCCGCATCGTCGTCATGACGGCCGACGGCTCCTACGTCGAGCGCGCCAAGGACTGATGGACGCGGCGGGGGCTCAACCCCCGCCCGCCTCCCGGAAGCAGGCCCGCGACACCGCGATCGCCCGGGCCTGCTCCTCGCCCGTGTACTCGCCGCCGGCCCGCCACAGGCCCTCAGCCCGCAGGCGCACCAGCACGCAGCGCGCCGCCACCCGACAGGACGCCCCGCTGCCGCCGGCCTCGGCGCAGTTCGCCCGGTACTCGCGCAGGAACTGCGCCTCTCCCGCCCGCGGATGCGGCCCGGTCAGCGCCGCGACCCCGTAGAGCAGCCCGAGCAGCACGGGCTGGTGCACGAGGTAGACGGCGAGGCTGTGCCGCCCGGCGAAGGCGGCGAGCCGCCCGACCCGGCCCCGCGGTTCGCAAGCGCCGATGCGCGAGGCAGCAAGGCGCGGCAGGACCAGACGGCCGAGCCCGACGCCCGCCAGCACGAAGCCGAACCACGGAAACAACGGCACGTAGTCGTTCGTCGTCGGCACGGTGTCGCCGAGCCCGAGAAAATAAAGCGCTGGCGCGTCGAGGGGCGGCGGAGACCCCGCGAGCGCCGCCAGCGCGGGTCCGGCGACGACGAGGGCGGCGGCGAGCCCGACGACGGGCAGCGGCGCGCGCAGCGCCGGCAGCGCCAGCACGCTCGACAGGGCGATGCAGTGCAGGATGCCGAAGAAGATCCACGCCCCGGGAAACAGGACGAAGGTGGCGAGCGAGATCGCGGCCGCCGCCAGGGCGATGCGCCCGAGCCGCGCCAGGTAGGGACGCCACCAGCCTGCCTTTCGGCCCCGCGCCAGGACGAGGCTCACCCCGACGAGGACCAGGAAGCTGCCGGCGATGCCGTGCGCCGCCGCCCGCCCGGGCGGCGACAGGGCGGCGTTCTCGGGCGTCAGCCGCAGGAAGCCGAGGTCCCAGGTCAGGTGGTAGAGCGCCATCGCCAGGAGCGCGGTGCCGCGGGCGAGATCGATGACGGCGAGGCGCCGGGGCGGCGCGGCGGAAGGAGGTGGGGTCTGAATCGCGGCGATCTCCGGGGCGGCGGACGGATGCCCTCATAGCCGAGCCCGACGCTCCTGCCCGTCCCTGCGGCCAAAACGCGCAGGATCTGGGACGGCGCCGTCTTTCGAGACGCAATCCGCGCGCGCGTCCCCGGATGCCTGCCTCCCGGGATTGCAGAATGGACACGCCCGAGGCGAATCCGGCGAGGACATCACCCCTCCGGCGTCTCAACTCGGCCGATTTGGGCTTCCCCGAAGTCATGACTTTGTTAATCTGCCGGTGAAGCGCGCGACGCGATTCGAGTGGGTTGCTTACGATGTCGGACGAGTTCGGTTCAGGCCCCGCCTGGGAACGGCCGGTGGGCGCGTTCGGAGAGGGCGCGCGCGACACCCGGCCTGGGCTCGACGCGGCGGTGGAACGGCCGACCGAACTCGTCGAGGTCAGCGGCCGCATCAAGTGGTTCGACGTCGCGAAGGGCTTCGGCTTCATCGTGCCGGATAGCGGCGCGCCCGACGTGCTGCTCCACGTCACCTGCCTGCGCCGCGACGGCCACCAGAGCGCCAGCGAGGGCGCCCGGATCGTGGTCGAGGCGGTGGAGCGCCCGCGCGGCTGGCAGGCCTTCCGGGTGGTGTCCCTCGACCAGTCGACCGCGACCCACCCGGCCGAGCTGCCGATGCCGCGCACCCACGTCACGGTGGTGCCGACCAGCGGGCTCGAGACCGCGGTGGTGAAGTGGTTCAACCGCCTGCGCGGCTTCGGCTTCCTCAGCCGCGGCGACGGCACGCCGGACATCTTCGTCCACATGGAGACCCTGCGGCGCTACGGCATCGCCGAGCTCAAGCCCGGCGAGCACGTCATGGTCCGCTACGGCGACGGCTCGAAGGGTTTGATGGCCGCCGAGGTGCGCCTCCTGTCCGAGGCGAGCGCGGGATCGGGACCGCCCTCCTCCCACTGAGGCGAGCGGGCGCGCCGCAGATTTTCGATTCGCCCGCGTTTCCGGCGGCGACGACCCATCCCCTTTGCCGCAGACTACGCTAGCTCAGCCTCATGTCGCTCCGCTTCGCACGGCCCAGAGCCGCCCGTCTCCTGGCCATCCCGCCGCGCCGGCTCCTCGCCGCGCTCGTCTTCCTGCTCCTGCCCACGGCGGTCCTCGCCGACGGCCCGTTCGAGCCGCTGACCATCGCCTCGCGCTCCGGTCGCCACACCTTCCAGGTCGAGGTGATGCGCGACGATGCCGGGCGGGCTCAGGGGCTGATGTTCCGCCGCGCCATGGCGCCGGATCGCGGCATGCTGTTCGATTTCGAGCGCACCGAGCCGGTCGCGATGTGGATGAAGAACACCTACCTGCCGCTCGACATGCTGTTCATCCGCGCCGACGGCACGGTGGCGCGCATCGCCGCCGACACCGAGCCGCTCTCGACCCGCACCATCCCGTCCGGCGAGCCGGTGCTCGGCGTGCTCGAGCTCAATGCCGGCACCGCCGCGCGCCTCGGCCTTCACCCGGGCGACAGGGTCGAGCACCCGCTGTTCCGCGGGCGCTAGAGCATTTTCCGACGAAGTGGACACCGGTTCGTCGAAGAAAATGCGCCAAAAAATCTTGGAGCACCATTCGATTGCAACGCGATCGGATGGCGCTCTGAACGGATCCGGCGGCGCGCCGCCGGAGGTCGCTTAGAAGCCGCGGTTCGAGATGCTGGGGATCGACGGCTGGGTGAACATGCGGTTCACGTCGGGCCGGCGCTGGGTCCCGTTGGTGTCGTTCGAGCGCACGTAGTTCTTGCTGTCGAAGCTCTCGGACAGGCCGGTGCCGCGCGAATCGCCGGCGCTGGTGCAGGCGGCGGCGAGGCCGACGAGGGCGAGCGAAGCGGCGACGCGAAGGAGACGCATGAGGGGTCCTGATGTCCGGGCCGCTCGAATCGGGGGATTCTCGGCACTCACGTCCCGCCGGGGTGCCCGGCTCCCGCCCGCCCGTCAAGGCGCCGACGGTCCCCGCGGCGGCAAACCCCCTCGCCTGTGCCCCCCGGGCCGCGCTCCGCGGAATGTGTGGAGGGCTGCGATTCTCCGGCTGGCGGAGTCCCGGGCTTTGCGCGAGAGTCCGGGCCGATGAGCAACGTCGTTCCCCTGCTGCGCCCGCGCCCGGCGCCCGATGCCGCCGCCCGCGCCACCGCGTCGGTCGTCTCCGACCTGGTGACGATCGCCGAGCAGCTGCACGATATCGGCGCCCGCGCCGCCGCCCTCGGCCGGCCGCGCGGTGAAGCCGAGCGCACGGTGCAGATGGTGCTGGACGCCGTCACGTCGATCGAGCGGGCGCTCGACACGATCACGGATGGCGGGGATTACGTGCCGTTCTGAAGGGATTTTCCCTCGTCATCGACAGACCGTTGTACACCCTCTTCGTCGTCCCGGGGCGAGGCTTGCCGAGAACCCGGGATCCATAACCGCTGACGTTGAAGGGAGAGGCGGTCATCGCTCCGCTTCATCCTGAACGGTCAGCGGTCATGGATCCCGGGTTCCGCGGCGCGGCCCCGGGATGACGCGGAGGGCGCTATTGGCGTGTGCGGCTCGGATCAGACGTAGCCTGCTCGACGTGACGGCTCCTACGCCCCCACGTCGAGCACGCTGCGGAACACCGCGCCGTAATGGCAGGCCGCCGCCGCCAGCACGAAGCCGTGCCAGATCGCGTTCTGGAACGGCAATTGCCGCCAGACGTGGAAGATCACCCCGAGCGAGTAGAGCAGGCCGCCGGCGGCGAGCAGCCACAGGGCGCCCGGAGACAGGGCGGCGATGACCGATTCGTACGCCATCAGCCCGCTCCAGCCGAGCGCCAGGTAGAGGGCGATCGCCAGGCGGTCGAAGCGGCCGGGCAGGGTCAGCTTCACCACGGCGCCCGCCGCCGCCACGAGCCAGATCCCGGCGAGCAGCCCGAAGGCGAAGCCGTCCGTGCCGACGAGCGTCACGAGCGGCGTGTAGGTGCCGGCGATCATCAGGAAGATGGTGGCATGGTCGGCCCGGCGCAGGCGCCATTTCAGCCGGCCGACCGGGCACATGTTGTAGGCGGCCGAGGTGCCGAGCATCGCCACGAGGCCGGCGGCGTAGACCGCGACCGCGACCTTCTCGGAGGGCGCGAGGCTCGTGAGCGCGGCGCTGATGGTCAGCGCCAGGGCGCCGATCACGCCGAGGCTCACCCCGACCACGTGGACCACGCCGTCCGCCAGCAATTCCCGCGGCGTGTAGGTCCAGACAAGACTCAACGGCCGGCCGTCCGGGGCGAAGCGGGCGGTGCTTGAGGAAGCGTCCAGTGAAGACTCCTGCACAGACATCGGGCCTCCGTGCCTCGGGTCCGGGAGAGAGCCCCCGGTTGATCGAGGTTAAAGCGGAAGCATGAACGTGGGACGAACGTTCCCGCGACACTCAGACCGCGCGCGCGACGGCGGGAGCGGGCGCAGGCGCGCGGCAGAGCCGGGCATGCGCGCTCGCCATCCCCAGCACCAGCATGGCGGCGACCTGGTGGGCGAGCGCCGCCCAGAGCGGCACCACCAGGAGCAGCGTGACGATGCCGAGCGTCGCCTGCGCGGCGACGAGGCCGGCGAGGGCCGTCGCCCGCCGCGCCGCGCCGGTGCCGGGCATCAGGCGCCGCGCGTCGAGGGCATGGAGCAAGGCGAGGATCAGCAACGCGTAGGCGGTCAACCGGTGGTTGAACTGCACCAGCGCGACGTTATCCACGAAATTCTCGATCCAGGGCGTGCCGGCAAACAGACCCCCGGGGGTGAGCCCGCCATCCATCAGCGGCCAGGTGTTGTAGGTCAGCCCCGCCTTCGAGCCGGCGACGAGGCCGCCGAGCGCGATCTGCACCAGCACTAGGATCATCAACGCGAGCGCGGTGCGGGAGAGCCGGGCCGGCACCGCCTCGTCGCGGCGGCGGTCGAGACCGGAGGCGATCCAGACGAGGCCGGCATAGATCGCGCTCGCCAGCGTCAGGTGCAGGGCGAGCTTGACCGGCGCCACGGCCGTCATGCCCGGCTGGAGACCCGACGCGACCATGATCCAGCCCACCGCCCCCTGCAGCCCGCCGAACACGCCGAGGCCGAGGAGGCTGGCGCCCAAGCGCCGGTCGATCTGCCCGCGCCACCAGAAGACGAGCAGCGGCAGGAAGAAGGCGAGGCCGATGACGCGGCCGAGCAGCCGGTGGCCCCATTCCCAACCATAGATGAACTGGAACTCGGACAGGCTCATGCCCTGGTTCAGCAGCTTGTATTGCGGCGTCGCCTGGTACTTGGCGAATTCCTGGGCCCAGGCCTCGGCCGAGAGCGGCGGGATGGCGCCGGTGACCGGCTTCCACTCGGTGATCGACAGGCCGGAGCCGGTGAGCCGCGTCGCGCCCCCGACCGCCACCATCGCCACCACCAGGGCGGCCATGACGAAGAGCCAGGTCCGCACGGCGCGGCGGGACCGGGGCGCCGCGGCGACGGGTGCCGCGGACGGGGCGAGGCTGATCGAGGAGGTGCTGCTCATACGCGCCCGATTAACGGGCACCGGCGCTCCCGCGCAACGTCCTGCGGTGCCGCACCGGGCCTTGGGAATCCTACAAGCGCCGGCACGGCCCGGTCCCCTCTCCGCCGGGGACGCAAAAATTCCTGTACCGGCACACCACCTGTCCCAATTGACAGACAGCTACCTGTCTTCATAATCGGACAGGTAAGCGCTGACAGACTCCTCGGGGGTCGCCGTCGGCCCTACGCCTAGCAAGCCACGAGCCAGGGCTGGCCCCGTGACCTCCGCGATCGAACCGCACAAGGCGCGCCGGCTCTACCTGCTGCTGCGCGACCAGATCACCAGCGGCCGTCTGCCCCCCGGGGCGCGGCTGCCCGGCGAGCCGGCGCTCGCCGCCGAGCATGGCCTGGCCCGGGTGACCGTCCGGCGCGCCCTCGATCTCCTCGCCGGCGAGGGGCTGGTGCGGCGCAGGCCCGGGTCCGGGACCTTCGTGCAGGGGCCCGAGGGCCCCCGGCCGGTGGTCGGCGACCTGCCGAACCTGCTCTCCGGCCTGATCGCCATGGGGCGCGCCACCGGCGTGCGCCTCCTGTCCTTCGAGTACGTCGCGGCGCCCGCCGCCATCGCCGAGGCGCTGCTGCTGGAACCCGGCGAGCGGGTGCAGCGCTCGGTGCGCGTGCGGCTGATCGACGGCCAGCCCTTCTCCTACCTCACCACCCACGTCCCCGAGCGGGTCGGCCTGTCCTACTCGGAGGCCGACCTCGCGGCGACGCCGCTCCTCGAACTGATGGAGCGCTCCGGCGTCACCGCCGACCGGGCGACGCAGGCGATCGGCGCGACGCTCGCCGGCCCGGAGGTGGCGCAGGCCCTCGACCTCGAGGTCGGCTCGGCGCTGATCGACCTGACCCGGGTGGTGTTCGACCCCTCCGGCCGCGGCGTCGAGCACCTCCACGCGCTCTACCGGCCGGACCGCTACGCCTTCCAGATGGACCTCCTGCGCACGGGTGATGCCGGCGAGCGCCGCTGGACACCCGCCGCGCCGCGTCCGGTCAAGCCCGAGACCCGTCCCCGCCCCGCCCACAGGAGGCCCGCCCCGTGACCTCGATCTTCGTTCCGTCCCGCCGCGCTGTCCTGCGCACCGGCCTCGCGGCGACCTCGCTCATGGCGATGCCGGCGATCCTGCGGGCGCAAGGGTCGTCCGTGAAGCTCGGTATCATCCAGCCGGTGACCGGTGCGCTCGCCAATGACGGCGACCTCGGCAAGCTCGGCGCCGAACTCGCGGTGCAGGACATCAACGCCGCCGGCGGCCTGAAAGCACTCGGCGGCGCCAAGCTCGAGATCGTCTTCGCCGACAGCCGCTCGAACCCCGAGACGGCGGCCCAGGAGACCGAGCGCCTGAACGGCGAGGGCGTCGCGGCGATCGTCGGCGGCTTCGGCAGCGGGCTCTGCGCGACCGCGAGCCAGGCCGCCTCGCGCTACGACCTGCCCTACCTGATCGATGTCGGCGTCGCCGACCAGCTGACCCAGCGCGGGCTGAAGAACACCTTCCGGTTCTCGCCGAGCTTCGGCATGGTGACGAAGAGCGCGCTGGAGCGCCTCGTCGCGCTCAACGACGCCGCCGGCAAGCCGGCCCGCACGGTGGTGATCGTGCACGAGGACGGGCTGTTCGGCTCCGGCCTCGCGAAGCTCCTTCAGGCGGAACTGCCGAAGCTCGGCTTCCAGATCCTCGAGACCGTGTCGCATCCGAGCCCGGCCCGCGACATGGCGAACGTGGTGCTGCGCATCCGCTCGCTCCAGCCGGACCTCGTCATCCCGTCGAACTACTATGGTGAGTTCGTGCTGCTGGCCCGCACGATGCAGCAGCAGCGCGTCCGTCCGAAGGGCATCTACGCGATCCTCGGCGGCGGCGCCTCCTCGTTGCGCTTCGTGAAGGAATTCCCGCAGGCGGCCGAGGGCGTGATGGATTGCAACCACTGGCCCGATCCGAAGAATCCGCTGACGGCGGAGCTGCGCAAGCGCACCGAGGCCGCGGGCCGCGCCTTCGCCTACAACGTGCCGATGAACTACTCCGCCGTGCGGCTGATGGCCGAGGCGATCGAGAAGGCCGGCGCGCCCGACCGGCTCAAGATCATCGAGGCCCTGTCGACCCAGAGTTTTTCCAGCGGCGTGATGCCCTACGGCCAGTCGAAATTCGCGAACGGCCAGAACACCGGCGCGCTCCCGCTCAACACCCAGGTCCAGGGCGGCGACGTCAAGGTGATCGCGCCCGACGCCTTCGCCGAGGCGAAGGCCAACTTCCCGCTCAAGGCGTGACGATGTACGCGCCCCAGATCCTGATCGAGGCGGCCCTCAACGGCCTGATGACGGGGGCGGTCTACGCCCTCATCGCCCTCGGGCTGACCCTGGTCTACGGGGTGCTGCACATCATCAACTTCGCGCATGGCGCGCTCCTCACGGTCGCGATGTTCGCGGTGTGGGGCGCCTTCGCGCTGTTCCACCTCGATCCGTATCTCGCGATGATCGGGATCGTGCCGCTGATGTTCGGGCTCGGCTATGGCTTGCAGCGCTTCGTCATCGGCCCGGCAAGCCACGGCAGCGACAACAACGTGCTGCTCGTCACCCTCGGGCTGTCGATCGTGCTGGAGAACGCGCTGCTCGCGCTCTTCCGCTCGGACACCCGGGCACTCGATTCCGACGCCGCGCTCCAGGTGATCGAGCTCGGGCCCCTCCTCCTCTCGACGCCGCGACTGATCGGCTTCGCCGCCTCGCTCGCCGTCACCGGCCTGCTCTGGCTCGTCCTCAACCGCACCGACACCGGCCGGGCCATTCGGGCGGTGGCGCGGGAGAAGCTGGGGGCCCGCCTCGTCGGCATCGAGGTCGACCATGTCTACGCCGTCACCTTCGGGATCGGCTGCGCCTGCCTCGCCGTCGCCGCCTGCCTCCTGATGCCGACCTACTACGTCAACCCGCGCTCGGGCGCCGCCTTCGTGCTCGTCGCCTTCACCATCGTGGTGCTCGGCGGCATGGGGTCGATCGCCGGGGCCCTCGTCGGCGGCCTGATCATCGGCGTGGTCGAGAGCTTTTCCGGTCTGCTGCTCGGCGACAGCCTCGGGCAGATCGGCATCTTCCTGATCTTCATCCTGGTGCTGCTGGTGCGCCCGACCGGCCTGTTCGGAGCCCGCGCATGAGCGCCCGCGACCTCCTGCCCGTGATCCTCGCCCTCGCGGTCCTGGCCGCCCTGCCCTTCCTCGGCCTGTCGGGCAGCGTGCTCAACTTCCTGGTCACCACGCTCATCATCGCGCTCGCGGGCCTCGGCTGGAACGTGCTCGGCGGCTTCGGCGGCCAGTACTCCTTCGGCCACGCCGCCTTCTTCGGCACCGGCGCCTACGCCACCGCGATCCTCCAGATGAAGCTCGGCTTCAACGCCTGGGCCGCGCTCGGCGCCGGGATCGGGCTTGGGGCGCTGACCGGCCTCGCCATCGGCTACCTGAGCTTCCGGGCGGGCCTGCGCGGCTCCTACTTCGCCCTGGTGACGCTCGCCTTCGCCGAGGTCTTCCGCATCCTGGCGAATTCCGCCGACTTCACCGGCGGCGCCGCCGGCCTGCTGCTGCCGCTGCGGCCGGGCCTCGCGACCCTGCAATTCGCCGATCGCCGCTTCTTCTATCTCCTCGTCCTCGCCTTCGTCGGCCTGGCGCTGCTGGCGTCGCGCTGGCTCGAGCGCTCGCGCTTCGGTGCCCACCTGATCGCCGTGCGCGAGAACGAGGAGGCGGCCCGCGCGCTCGGGGTCGACGCCCTCGCGGTGAAGCTGCGCGCCATCGCCCTCTCGGCGGCGATCACCGCGGCGGCCGGCGGGCTCTACGTGCAGTCCTTCCTCTATCTCGATGCCGGCGTCGCCTACGGCACCTGGATCTCGGTCGAAGCGCTGCTCGCGCCGATCGTCGGCGGCATCGGCACCGCCTTCGGGCCGCTCGTCGGAGCGCTCGCGCTCCAGGGCCTCGGCGAGGTCACCAAGCACCTCGCCGGCGGCATCCCGGGGGTCGACCTCGTGGTGTTCGGCGCCTGCCTGATCGCCGTCATCGCCTTCGCGCCGCAAGGGCTGCTCGGCCTGCGCCGCCGCCGGGCTCGTGCCGAGCGCGCGGTCACGGTGGGGGCCTGATCCGATGCTCGCCGTCGCTTCCCTCACCAAGCGCTTCCAGGGCCTCGTCGCGGTCGACCACGCATCGCTCAGCGTGCCGGCGGGCTCGATCACCGGGCTCATCGGCCCGAACGGCGCCGGCAAGACCACGCTGTTCGGGATGATCTCGGGCTTCCTTCCCCCCAGCGAGGGGAAGGTGCTTTTCGACGGCACGGACGTGACCGCCGAGGCGCCGCACCTGCGGGCGCGCCGCGGCATCGCCCGCACCTTCCAGATCGTCCAGCCCTTCGCCGGGCTCACCGTCGCCGAGAACATCGCGGTCGGCGCCTACCTGCGCCATCCGCGCCGGGCTGATGCGGTGGCGAAGGCCCGCGAGGTCGGGACCCGGGTCGGTCTCGGCGACCAGCTCGACAAGCCGGCCGCCGACCTCACCGTGGCCGGGCGCAAGCGCCTGGAGGTGGCCCGCGCGCTCGCCACCGAGCCGCGGCTCCTCCTCCTCGACGAGGTGCTGGCGGGCCTCAACCCCTCCGAGATCCGCGACATCCTGCCGGTGGTACGGTCGATCCGCGACGGCGGCGTCACCATCCTGATGATCGAGCACATCATGCAGGCGGTGATGACGCTGTGCGAGGAGGTGTTCGTCCTGGCGCAGGGGAAGATGATCGCGTCCGGTCCGCCCCGCCAGGTCTGCGCCGATCCGGGGGTGATCGAGGCCTATCTCGGCAAGGGCGCGGCCGCCCGCATGAAGGCCCAGGAATCCCTCAACGGTGAGGCGGTCGATGCTTGAGGTCGAAAGCCTTCGCGCCGGCTACGGCGCCACCGAGGTCCTGCGCGGCCTCGATCTCTCGGTGCAACCGGGCGAGATCGTCGCGGTGCTCGGCGCCAACGGCGTCGGCAAGACGACGCTGAACAAGGTCCTGTCCGGCGTCGTCTCGGCGCGCGCCGGCACGATCCGCTTCGACGGGAAGTCCATCACCGCGGCCTCGGCCTCCGCAATCGTCGAGGCCGGGCTGATCCACGTGCCGGAAGGCCGCAAGATCTTCCCGAACCTGAGCGTGCGCGAGAACCTGGTGCTCGGCAGCTACCGCCGCGGCCGGGCGCGGCGATCCGACAACATCGAGCGGGTCTTCTCGACCTTCCCGCGCCTGCGCGAGCGGGCGGGGCAGGCCGCCGGCACCTTGTCCGGCGGCGAGCAGCAGATGCTCGCCATCGGCCGCGGCCTGATGGCCGAGCCGCGCCTGCTGATCCTCGACGAACCCTCGCTCGGGCTCTCGCCGCTCCTCGTCGAGGAGATGTTCGCCCTCGTGCGCAACCTCAATAGCGAAGGACTGCCGATCATGCTGGTGGAGCAGAACGTGGTGCAGTCGCTGGATCTCGCGACCCGCGCCTACATCCTGGAGAACGGCACCGTCGCGCTGTCGGGCGACGCCGCGACCCTCGCCGCCGACCCGGCCCTGCGCCGGGCCTATCTGGGGCTGTAGGGCGATGGGCATCGTCACCCCCGGCATCGTCCCGGCGACCACGCTCCTCGCCGAGCCCGTTCCCGCCTGGCTCGACCGCTGGACCGCCTTCGCGGCGGAGCTGTCGTTCTCCGACCTGCCCGAGGCGGCGATCGACCGCGCCCGCCTCGTCCTGCTCGATTCCCTCGGGGTCATCGCCGCCGGGATGCGCGAGCCGGAATGCCGGGCGCTGGCGGAACGCCTCGCCGCCCGCCGCCGGGGCGAGGCGCCGGCGATCGGCAGCGGCCTGTCGCTCGATCCCCGCGACGCCGCCCTCGTCAACGGCGCGGCCGGCACGACGCTGGAGCTCGACGAGGGCAACCAATACGCCCGCGGCCATCCGGCGATCCACGTCGTCCCCGCGATCCTGGCCGTCGCGCAGGAGACGGGCGCCTCCGGCGCCGACCTGATCGCGGCGCTGGTCCTCGGCTACGAGATCGGCGCGCGCATCGGCATCGCCTCGAAACTGCGGGTGACGATGCACCCGCACGGCACCTGGGGCACGGTCGGGGCGGCGCTCGCCGTCGCCAGGCTCCACGGCGCCGACGCCGGGATGATCGGCCGGGCGATCGGTCTCGCCTCGTCCTTCGGCCTGAGCACCAGCCGGCGCACGATGCTGGAGGGGGCGACGGTCCGCAACACCTATGCGGGCCTCTCCAACCAGCTCGGGCTGACCGCCTGGGACCTCGCTGCGAGCGGCTTCCTGCCGGAGCGCGACGGGATCGGCGTGGTCTATGGCGGCATCCTGGCCGACGATTTTTCAGCCGAAGCGATGGTCGAGGACTTAGGCACCCGCTGGGAGATCGCCCGCAACTACTTCAAGCGCCACGCCGCCTGCCGCTACACCCACGGCGCCCTCGACGCCCTGGCGCAGATCCGCCGTGAGGCCGGCCCGCTCGACCCCGATTCGGTGCGCTCGGTCGAGGTCGCGACCTATGTCTGGGCGGCGCAGCTCGACCATCCGGCGCCCGAGACGATGCTGGCGGCGAAGTTCTCCCTGCCCTTCGCCCTCGCGGCGGCGCTCGTACGGGGCGAGGCGAACACCGACGCGTTCCGCGACGAGGCGCGGGCCGACCGCCGCATCCTGTCCCTCGCCCGCCGGGTGATGGTGCAGGAGGATCCCGCCATGACCGCGCAGCTGCCGGGTCTGCGGCCCGCGAAGGTCACGCTGACGCTGGCCGACGGCCGCAAGCTCTCCGCCCAGGCGCTCACCAACCGCGGCGACACCGAGGACCCGTACTCGGCCGACGACGTACGGGAGAAGTTCCGGGCGCTCGCCGGGCCGGTCTGGGGGGCGGAGCGGAGCGAGGCGATCGTCGCGGCGGTGGCGGGGATCGATCAGGCGGAGGGGGTTGGGGCGTTACTGGCTCTCGTATCGTGAGATCTGCCCCGACGACATCTTCCGATGAACGCTGATGATGCAAGATCGGACGCTTAGAGCAGAGTCCGTCAACACGAAGATCGAGCTCAGGCATTCAATAAAAAGGCACAGGATTCCTCCTCTCCCCCGTGGGCGGGGAGAGGGTCACGATCCCCTTGTCGGGGTCGTGACAAGCGCAGGCGCAGCCGGAGCGAGGGTGAGGGGGTCTCGACGAGTGAGACTCTTCCGGCACCACCCCTCACCCTCGGCTGCCGCCTCGCTGCGTCCCCTGAACGGGGACACAGCCCTCTCCCCGCCCGCGAGGAGAGGAGAGATGCGCACCAAAGCCAATGCGATGAAACCGAACGAGGAACACCCCGCGTCATGTCCCTGAAGTCCCGTCTCGCCGAGGACCGCGTCCTCGTCGCTCCGGGCGTCTACGACGCCCTCACGGCCTCGATCGCCACGGATGCGGGCTTCGAGGCCCTGTACCTCTCCGGCGCGGCGATCGCCTATACGCGCCTGGGCCGGCCGGATATCGGCCTCGTCTCGATGAGCGAGGTCGCCGAGACCGTGGCGCTGGTGCGCGACCGGGTGGCGACGCCCCTCGTGGTCGATGCCGATAACGGCTACGGCAACGCGCTGAACGTCGAGCGCACCGTGCGGCTGTTCGAGCGCGCCGGCGCCAGCGCGATCCAGCTCGAGGACCAGAGCTACCCGAAGCGCTGCGGCCACCTCCAGGACAAGACGCTGATCGGCCAGACCGACATGGTCGGCAAGATCCGCGCCGCGCTCGATGCACGGGCGAACGCCGAGACCCTGATCGTCGCCCGCACCGACGCGGTGGCGGTCGAGGGCTTCGAGCGGGCGATCGAGCGGGCCCAGGCCTATGCGGAGGCCGGCGCCGACGTGCTGTTCGTCGAGGCGCCGCGCTCGGCCAACCAGCTCGCCGCGGTGACGAAGGCGCTCGGCACGCAGCGCCCGCTCGTCGCCAACATGGTCGAGGGCGGCGACACCCCGCTCGCCTCGGCGGCCGATCTCGGCGCTCTGGGCTTTCGCCTGGTGATCTTCCCCGGCGGCATCGTGCGGGCGCTCGCCCGCACCGCGAAGGAGTATTACGGCTCGCTCGCCAAGGCCGGCACCAACGCCCCCTTCTCCGAGCGGATGTTCGATTTCGGCGAGCTGAACGCCCTGATCGGCACCCCCGAGATGCTGGCCCGCGGCCGGGCCTACGAGGGGAGCGCCCGATGACCGCGATCGATCCCGTCACCCTGGCGGTGCTGAAGGGCCGCCTGGAGCAGATCGCCGACGAGATGGACGCGACGCTCTACCGCTCGGCCTTCAACCCGATCATCGCCGAGGCCCGCGACGCCTGCCACGGCCTCTACCACGCCACCACCGGCGACACCCTGGTCCAGGGCACCAAGGGCCTGCCGATCTTCGTCGGCGCCATGGCCTTCGCGGTGAAGGCGGTGATCGCCAAGGTCGAGCGCGAGGGGAGCCTGGAGCCCGGCGACACGTTCCTGTTCAACGATCCCTATAGCGGCGGCACCCACCTCAACGATTTCCGGCTGGTCCGCCCGGTCTTTCGCGACGGAAGGCTGTTCTGCTGGCTCGCCTCGGTCGGCCACTGGCTCGACATCGGCGGCAATGTGCCGGGCGGCTACAACCCGAAGGCGACCGAGAGCTTCCAGGAGGGCGTGCGCTTCCCGCCGGTGAAGCTCTTCTCCGCCGGGCGCCTGAACCAGGACATCGTCGACATCCTGGCTGCCAACACCCGCGTGCCGACCTCGAACTGGGGCGACCTCAACGGCCAGCTCAACGCCCTCGACCTCGGCGAGCGCCGCTTCACCGCGCTCCTCGACGAGTACGGCGACCGCACCGTGGATGCCGCCTTCGCGGCCTTCTCCGACCGGGCCGAGGCGCTGATGCGCGCCGCGATCCGCGCCCTGCCGGACGGCCGCTACAGCTTCTCGGACGTGCTCGACAATGACGGCATCACCGACGAGCCGCTGACCATCGCCCTCGACCTGACGATCGACGGCGATCGGATGGTCCTCGACTTCTCGCGCTCCTCGGCGCCGGCACAGGGGCCGATCAACATCTCGCACGCCACCACCGTGGCCGCCTGCTACGTCGCCCTGAAGCACGTCTTCACCGAGGTCCCGGCCAATGCCGGCTGCCTGCGGCCGATCACCTTCACGGTGCCGGAGACGACGTTGCTCGGCGCCGGCGCACCCAAACCCATGGCGGGCTACACCGAGACGATCCTGCGGCTGATCGGCGTGGTGCTGGGCGCCCTGGCCGAGGCCGACCCGGAGCGGGCGACCGCCGCGCCCTTCGGCACCATCAACGCGCTCTCGCTCGCCGGCCACCGGCCGGACGGCTCGCGCTGGGTGATGTTCTCGTTCTTCGGCGGCGGCCTCGGCGGCAACCCCGAGACCGACGGCCTCAGCCACGCCAACAACCCGATCTCGACCGCGACGATCCCGCCGGTGGAGATTCTGGAGGCCGCCTACCCGGTCGTCTTCACCCAGTGGTCCCTGAGGCCCGACAGCGCCGGGGCCGGCGCGCATCGCGGCGGTTTGGGCGCCGTCTACGAGATCGAGACCCTGACCGACGCCGACGTGTTCCTCCTCGGCGAGCGCGGCAAGGTGGCGCCGTTCGGCGTCGAGGGCGGGCAGCCGGCGGCGCTCAACCGCTTCGCCTGGCAAACGCCGGAGGGCTGGGCGAGCCCGCCGATGGTGTCGAAGGTCACCGATGTGCGGATCAGGGCCGGCGAGCGGGTCCGGCTCGAGACCCCCGGCGGCGGCGGCTTCGGCCACCCGGCCGAGCGCAACCGCGACGCCCTCAACCGCGACCTGCGCCTCGGCTACGTGACGCCGGAGGCCGCCGCCCGCGACTACGATCTGCAAGAGACCGGTTTGGGAGAGACCCGATGACCCCCCGCGCCATCGTCGGCGTCGATGTCGGCGGCACCTTCACCGACCTCTTCTACTACGACGAGGCCGCCGGCCGCTTCCAGACCGGCAAGGTCCCGTCGAACCGCGGCGACGAGGCGGTGGGCTTCCTCGCCGGCCTCAAGGGGTTCGGCCCGGTCGCGACCCTCGCCTCGATCGTCCACGGCACGACCGTGGGCACCAACGCGCTGCTGGAGCGGAAAGGGGCCCGGATCGGCCTCATCACCACACGCGGATTCCGCGACGTGCTGGAGATGCGCCGGCGCGACCGGCGCCACACCTGGGGCCTGTGGGGCGACTTCGTCCCCGTCGTCGACCGCGACCTGAGACTGGAAGTGGACGAGCGGACGCTCGCCGACGGCACGATCCGGCAGAGCGTCGATCCGGAGCAGGTGGCCGAGGCCGCCCGCGCGCTGCTGGCGAACGGCGCCGAGGCCCTGGCGATCTGCTTCGTCAACGCCTACGCCAACCCGGAGAACGAGCGGGTGGCGCTGGACGCCGCGAGCGCCGTGTGGCCCAACGCCAATGTCGAGCGCTCGTCGGGCATCCTGCCGGAGATCCGCGAGTTCGAGCGCACCTCGACCACGGTGCTCAACGCCTACCTCCAGCCGGTCGTCGGCAGCTATCTCGGCAAGCTCGACCGGGCACTCGACTCGGAAGGGTTTTCGGGCCGCTTCCACATCGTGCAGTCGAATGGCGGCGTGATGTCCACCGCCACCGCCCGGCGGCTCCCCGTCCGCACCGCCCTGTCTGGGCCGGCGGCCGGTGTCATCGCGGCCGCCGCCATCGCCAAGGAGGCCGGCTTCCCGAACGTGATCACGGGCGATCTCGGCGGCACCTCCTTCGACGTCTCGCTGGTGGTCGAGGGCGAGACGGCGCTCGCGGCCCAGACGACGATCGATTTCGGTCTCGTGATCCGCACGCCGATGATCGAGATCAGCACGATCGGAGCCGGCGGCGGCTCGATCGCCCATGTCGATGCCGGCGGGCTGCTCCAGGTCGGGCCGGAGAGCGCCGGGTCGCGGCCGGGCCCGGTCTGCTACGGCCAGGGCAACACCCGCCCGACGCTCACCGACGCCAACGTCGTGCTCGGCCGCATCAACGCCGAGCGGCCGATCGGCGGGGCCTTGAAGCGCCTCGACGTCGAGGCGGCGAAGGCCGCCATCGCCGAGCACGTCGCCGCGCCGCTCGGCCTCGACGTGATGACGGCGGCGGAAGCGATCGTCCGCGTCGCCGACGGCAAGATGGCGGGCGCGATCCGCCTCGTCTCGATCGAGCGCGGCCACGACCCGCAAAAGTTCGCCGCGGTGCCGTTCGGCGGCGGCGGGGCGTTGCATGTCGGGGCGCTGATCAAGGATGTGGGCCTGCGCGGCGCCCTGGTGCCGCGCTATCCGGGCGTGACCTCGGCGCTCGGCTGCGTCATCGCCGACATCCGGCACGACCAGGTCCAGACCCTGAACCTGTCGCTCGCCGGCCTCGACGCCGCCGCCCTCGACCGGCGGATGGTGGCGGAAGCCGAGGCCGCCCGGCAGGTCGTCGAGGCCGCCGGCCTCACCGTCTCGCGCATCGACACGGTGTTCGAGCTCGACATGCACTATGTCGGGCAGACCCACACCGTCGCGGTGGCGCTCCCCGTGACGGTCCGGAACGGCACCACCGGCGTCACCATCGAGGTGATCCAGGCGGCGTTCGAGGCGGCCTACCGCACCTCGTTCAGCCGGCTGCTGCCGGGCCTCGGCACCCGGATCGTCAACCTGCGCACCGCCGCGATCGGACGACGGCCGCATTTCGACCTCGCCGCCCTGGCGCCGGGACCGGACACGTCGCTCGAGGCCGCCCGCCTCGGCAGCCGGTCGGTCTGGTTCGCCGGAGCCTGGCACGAGGCCACGGTCTATGCCCGGCTGGCGCTCCCGGTCGGGGCCGAGATCCCCGGACCGGCGATCCTGGAGCAGCCGGACGCCACGACCGTGGTCGATCCCGACCTGACGGCCCGGGTCGACCGGCTCGGCAACGTCGTGGTCACCCGCACGGGAGAGCCCGCATGAGCCATGCCCCGGTTCCGATGGAGCGCACCGCGCTCCTGATCTGCGACCTCCAGAACGACTTCCTGCACCCGGACGGCGCCTATGGCCGCGCCGGCCAGTCCGCGCCCGAGATCGCCGCCGTGCCGGCGCGGGTGCGGCCCCTCGCCGAGCTGATCCGGGCGCGTGGCGGGTTCATCGTCTCGACCCACTTCACGCTGGTGCCGGGCAAGGGCGGCGAGCCCTTGATCTCGCCCCACCTGCGCGAGTTGCGCCCGTTCCTGCGGAAGGGCGACTTCCTGCCCGGCGCCTGGGGCCACGGCCTGGTGGACGAACTGCAACCCGCCGACCTCTCGGTCGAGAAGGTCGCCTACTCGGCCTTCTACATGACCCGGCTCGAATGGGTGTTGCGCAAGGCGGGCATCGAGCGGCTGATCGTGTCGGGCATCGTCACCAATGGCGGCGTCGCCTCGACGGTGCGGGACGCCCATGTGCGGGACTTCTCGGTCACCGTCCTGTCGGATGGCTGCGCGGCCTTCTCGCTTAGCGTGCACCAGACCGCGATCGAGGCGCTCAAGCCCGTCTGCCGGGTGGCGGACGTCGCCGAGATCGTCCGGGAGCTGTCGGCATGAAGGTCGAACCCGCCGCCTCGTTCGACATCGAGGTGCCGGTCGCGGTGATCGGCGCCGGGGCCGCCGGGCTGGTGGCGGCGCTCGCCGCCGCTGAGGCCGGGGCCGAGGTGCTGGTGGTCGAGCGCGATCCCGTCCCGCGCGGCTCGACCGCCCTCTCGGCCGGGCTGGTCCCGGCCCCCGGCACCCGCTGGCAGCGCGAGGCCCGGATCGAGGACAGCCCCGAGCTGTTCTCTGCCGACATCATGGCGAAGGCGAAGAACGAGCCCGATCCGGCCCTCGTCGCCCGCCTCGCCGGCGCCGTCGGTCCTACCCTCGAATGGCTCGCTGATCGCCACGGCCTGCCCTTCTCGGTCATCACCGATTTCCGCTATCCGGGCCATTCGGCGAACCGCATGCACGGCTTGCCCAGCCGGTCGGGCGAGGAGCTGGTCGACCGCCTGGCCCGCGCCGTCGAGGAGGCCGGCGTCCCGGTCCTCTGCGAGGCGACCGTCGACACGCTCTACACCGAGTCCGGCGCGATCCGCGGCATCGGCCTCAACCGCCCCGACGGCTCGCGCGAGCGCGTCGGCTGCCGGGCGCTGGTGCTGGCCTGCAACGGCTACGGCGGCAACAAGGCCTTGGTGGCGCGGCACGTGCCGGAGCTGTCGGGCGCGCTCTATTTCGGCCACGAGGGCAACCAGGGCGACGCGCTGCTCTGGGGCGAGGCGCTCGGCGCCGCGACCCGCCACCTCTCGGGTCACCAGGGCCACGGCTCGGTGGCGCATCCGCACGGCATCCTGATCACCTGGGCCACGGTCACCGAGGGCGGGTTCCAGGTGAACACCGAGGGGCGGCGCTTCTCCGACGAGAGCAAGGGCTATTCCGAGCAGGCGGCCGAGGTGCTGCGCCAGCCGGGCGGCACCGCCGTGACGGTGTTCGATGAGCGCATCGCCGGCATCGCGCGACAGTTCGAAGATTTTCGGAAGGCCGAGAGCGCCGGGGCGATCGCCGCGGCCGACACGGTGGCGGAACTGGCGGCGCGGCTGCACCTGCCGGAGGATGCTCTCGCCGCCACCCTCGCCGAGGTGGAGGCGCTGAAGCGCGACGGCGGCCGGGACGGGTTCGGGCGCTCCTTCGCCGGCGTGCCGGCGCTCACCGCACCTTACCGGGCGGTGCGGGTGACCGGCGCCTTGTTCCACACCCAGGGCGGGCTCGTGGTCGGCGACGACGCCCGGGTGCTGACGGTGGACGGGGCGGCGATCCCGAACCTGTTCGCGGCGGGAGGCGCGGCCTGCGGCGTGTCGGGGACCGGACCGGGCGGGTACCTGTCGGGCAACGGGCTGCTGGCGGCGGTGGCGCTCGGGCGCATCGCGGGCCAAGCGGCGGGGGCGATGGGGATGCGTTAGCGCCTGCCGCGCATCATCTATATCAGGTCATCTCATGATACCCTCCCCCTTTCCCGGACAACTGGAGCGTCAGCGAAAGGAGATCCGGGATCCAGCAGAAGGACTCGCCGCGAAGCGGCTCTGGATGTTGCACCATCACAGACAAGCAGACGCTTCGCGAATTCTCGTGCTGGATCCCGGATCTCCTTCCGCTTCGCTCCAGTCGTCCGGGAAAGGGGGCGGATGTCAGTGTTTCGAGTTCGACAACAAGACGGAGGACGCCCCATGACCCCGCCCCCTCGCACCCTCCTCGACAAGGTCTGGGACGCCCACGTCATGGCGACCCGGCCCGACGGGCAGGCGCTCCTCGCCATCGACCGGCACCTGCTGCACGAGGGCTCGTTCCACGCCTTCGGCATGCTCGACCATGCCGGCCGCCAGATCCGCCGCCCGGACCTGACCTTCGCGGTCGCCGACCACTACGTGCCGTCCCGCGACCGCGGCGGCCCGATCCCCGACCCCGAGATCGCCAACATGGTCTCGACGCTCGCCGACAATGCCGGCCGGCACGGCATCCGGCATTTCGGCCTCGACGACCGCGCGCAGGGCATCGTCCACGTGCTGGCGCCGGAACAGGGTCTCACGCTGCCGGGCCTCACGGTCGTCTGCGGCGATTCCCATACCTCGACCCACGGCGCCTTCGGGGCGCTCGGCTTCGGCATCGGGGCGACGGAAGTCGCGCACGTCCTGGCGACGCAGGCCCTGTGGCAGCGCCGGCCCAAGACCCTGCGGGTCGGTATCGAGGGTGAGCTCGGCCCCCACGTCACCGCCAAGGACGTGATCCTGGCGATCATCGCAGGTCTCGGGGCCGGCGGCGCGGTCGGGCACGTGCTCGAATATGCCGGCAGCGCGATCCGCGGCCTGTCGATGGAGGGGCGGCTCACCATCTGCAACATGTCGATCGAGGCCGGCGCCCGGGCCGGCATGATCGCGCCCGACGACACCACCTTCGCGTTCCTGGAGGGCCGGTCCTATGCTCCCAAGGGTGCGCTGTTCGATGTGGCCGTGGCAGCCTGGCGGCAACTCCCGAGCGACGACGGCGCCCGGTTCGACCGCGAGGTGACGCTCGATGCCGCCGCCATCGCCCCGGCCGTGACCTGGGGCACCAGCCCCGAGACCGCGCTCCCCGTCACCGCGACGGTGCCGGATCCGGGCGCGGAGGCGGACGCCACCAAGGCCGGGCAGATGCGGGCGATGCTCGACTATATGGGCCTGACCCCCGGCACCCCGCTCGAAGCGGTCGCGATCGACCGGGTCTTCATCGGCTCCTGCACCAACTCGCGCATCGAAGACCTGCGCGCCGCAGCCGACGTGCTGCGCGGCCAGAAGGCCGCGGTCCCGGGCCTCGTCGTGCCCGGATCCGGCCCGGTGCGGCGACAGGCCGAGGCCGAAGGGTTGGATCAGGTGTTTCGCGAAGCCGGCCTCGAATGGGGCGAGCCGGGCTGCTCGATGTGCGTCGGCATCAACGGCGATCTCGTGCCGGCGGGCGAGCGCTGCGCCTCGACCACCAACCGCAACTTCCCGGGCCGCCAGGGCCCGAACGCCCGCACCCACCTGATGAGCCCGGCGATGGCCGCCGCCGCCGCCGTCACCGGCCGCCTCACCGACATCCGCCGGCTCGGGAGCCGCTGACATGCAGCCCTTCACCACGCTTCAAGCCGTCGCGGTGCCCCTCGACGTCGCCAATGTCGACACCGACCAGATCCTGCCGGCCCGCTTCCTCAAGAAGCCGCGCAGCGCCGGCTACGGCAACTTCCTGTTCCACGACGAGCGCCGCCGCAGCGAGGCGGTGCCCCTCGACGCCGCACCTTACGCCGGCGCCGGCATCCTGGTGGCCGACCGCAACTTCGGCTGCGGCTCCTCGCGCGAGGGCGCGGTCTACGCCCTCGTCGACGGAGGCATCCGCTGCGTGATCGCCCCGAGCTTCGGCGACATCTTCGCGTCGAACGCGGCCAAGAACGGGCTCCTGACCGTGACGCTGCCGGAGGAGGTCGTGGCGGGTTTGCGCGCGCGCCTCAAGGCGGAGCCGGGCGCCCGCATCACGGTCGACCTGCCGGCCCAGGCGGTGACCGACCCGGACGGGGCCGCGATCCCGTTCGAGATCGACCCGTTCAAGAAGCGCTGCCTCGTCGAGGGCCTGGACGACGTGGCGCTGACGCTGGAGCATTCTGAGGCCATCGCGGCCTGGGAGGCGCGGGCGGCGGAGACGGCGCCGTGGCGGGTGCCGGCGGGGGCGTGACCTCCCGCGGTCCTCGATCTTCCGCACGCGGGGGCTGCGCGCGACCTCCCCCCACGGGCTCATCCCGGGGCCGCGCATGCGGAGCCCGGGATCCAGACACGCAGATGTAAGAGAAGCGAGCGGTACGCTGTCCGCCTCGTCCCGAACGAACTGAGGTTCCGGATTCCGAGCTCCGCTGCGCGGCCCCGGAATGACCCGGAGGGCTTCAATCCTCTCGCCGAGATCGAGACAGCGCCGGCGTTCGAGCGACCGCTCGCGCGAGCACAGATCTCGGGGCGGTCCTGCCGCTGCTGCCCAGGCAGCGCGCCGTTGAGGAAGCGCCCCGCGTCCCGGCGGGACGCCTCACCCCCCAGCCATGCACTCACGCGATGGCTCGCGGCTTAATCCCGCCCCTCCGCACGCCCGCGCCGATCAGCATCTTGTGATCGATCCGCCGCCCGCTACACTCTCCGCCCGAGCCGCGACGCCATCAATCAAACAGCGGCCGGAAGAGGGAACGTCATGCTGGAATGCGCACCCGTCGCCGGGCGGCGGCTCGTCCGCGCGTTGCTTGGTTCGACCATCCTGTTGGCCGCCAATGCCTCGCTCTCGACCGTTCAGGCCGCGGACCCGATCCGCATCGCGGTGATCGCGGAGGCGCAGGCGATCGCCGGGGCGGCGATCCCGCAGGCCGCGCAACTCGCCGCCGACGAGATCAACGCCAAGGGCGGGATGGACGGCCGCAAGATCGAGATCGTCACCTACGACAACAAGAGCTCGGCCGCCGACTCGGTCCGCGCCTTCCAGCGCGCGGCGAGCGAGGACAAGGCGCACGCGGTCATCGCCAGCTACATCAGCGAGGTGGTGCTGGCGCTCCAGCCCTGGTCGGCCCGGCTGAAGCTGCCTTTCATCACGCCGGGTGCGGCCTCGAACGAGATCCCGCTCAACGTCCACAAGGACTATGCCCGCAACAAGTACTCCTTCCACGGCTACCTGACCTCGAAGGCGCAGTCGCAAGCCGTCTGCGACGCCGCCAAGGCGATCCTCGTCGAGGGCCGCCAGATGAAGACCGCCGTCATCATGAGCGAGGACGCGGCGTGGACGAAGCCCCTCGACGAAGGCTACAAGGAGTGCCTGCCGAAGGTCGGCCTCAAGGTGCTCGACCACATCCGGTTCTCGCCGAGCACCACCGACTTCAACCCGATCTTCAGCCGCATCGAGGGCGCCAAGCCCGACGTGATCGTCACCGGCATCTCGCATGTCGGCGTGCAGCCGACGGTGCAGTGGCGCAGCCAGCAGGTGCCGATCCCGATGATCGGCATCGCCTCGCAGGCGACCAACGCCACCTTCTGGAAGGAGACGAACGGCGCGACGGAGGGCGTGCTGTTCGAGATGTTCGCCGCGCCCGGCACCAACGTGACGCCGAAGACCGCGCCCTTCGCCGAAGCCTTCAAGGCCAAGTACGGCAGCTACCCGGGCTATGCCGGCTACACGGCTTACGACGAGGTCTACTACATCGCCGATGCGGTGAAGCGGGCCGGCTCGACCGATCCCGACAAGCTCGTCGAGGCGCTGGAGAAGACCGACTGGGAGGGCACCCTCGGGCGCATCCAGTTCTACGGCAAGGACGACGAGTTCACCCACTCGATCAAGTACGGCCCGGGCCTCGTGTCGGGCATGATGATGCAGTGGCAGGACGGCAAGCAACTGGCGATCTGGCCACAGAACGTGGCCAACGGGAAGATCACCTTCCCGAGCTTCGTCAAGGCGGGGACGGCGGCGAACTGATCCCGCTCATCGATCCAACCGTGCTCCAGCCAGCGTGGGATCCCCTCTCCCAAACGGGAGAGGGGAGTTCGCGCGCGCCGCCCCCTCATCTTCACCGCGAGCCCCAAGACACGCGACATGACCGCGATCCAGATCCTCATCGACGGCTTCGCCATCTCGGCGCTCTACGCGCTCGGCGCCACCGGCTTCACCCTCATCTTCGGCGTCTCGGGCGTGCTCAACCTCTCGCACGGCGCCCTGATGGTCACCGCCGCGGTGGTGGCCTGGGCGGCGTCGAGCGAGCTCGGCCTCGGCTCCTATGCGGGCGCCGCCGCCGGCATCGTCGTCTGCACGGCGCTGACGCTCGCCACCTACGGCGTCGTGGTGCGCCCCATCGACAAGTCCCGGGCGATCCCGCCGGAGGAGAAGGAGATCTTCATCCTCACCGGCACGCTGCTCTGGGGCATCATGATCCAGGAGTTCATCGCCTACCTGTTCACCAGCAACGCCAAGACGGTGATGCCGATCGTCGAGGGCGTGGTGACCATCGCGGGCGTGCGCACGCCGTGGAACCAGGTGTTCACGGCCGTCGTCTGCTGGGCTGTGATCGGGCTGCTCTGGCTCCTGGTCAACCGCACCCGCACCGGCAAGGTGCTGCTCGCCGCCTCGATGAACCCTCGCGGCGTGACGCTCCTCGGGTTCGAGCTGTCGCAGATCTACGTGGCGATCTGGCTCATCTACGGCGTGCTCGCGGGCATCGCCGGCGTCCTGCTCGGGCAGTTCCTCGGCGTGTCGAGCTACAGCGTCGGTCCGCTCACGGCGAGCGCCTTCTCGATCGTGGTGCTGGGCGGCTTGGGGAGCGTCTCGGGCTCGCTGATCGCCGCCTACGTCGTCGGCTACCTCGAGACACTCACCGCCTACCTCGTCTCCCCGGCCTACCGGACCATCCCCGCGCTGCTGCTGCTGGTGGCGGTGATGTATGTCCGCCCGCAGGGCCTGCTCGGGCGCCGCTGACCCGCGGCCGCCCCGGATTCCAACAAGAGGCCTGCATGCTTGCCAAGACTCTCCGCAATCCGCTGTTCTGGCTCTGCCTGATCGGCCTCGCGCTCACCAGCGTGCTGCCGCTCTGGGTCTCGGGCTACATCCTCGGGCTCCTCACCGTCGCGTACTATTTCGGCGTGTTCTCGATGGCCTGGGACCTCCTGTTCGGCTTCGCCGGCGAGGTCAATTTCGGCCCGACCTTCCTGATCGGGCTCGGGGCCTACACCGCCGGCATCCTCAACGGCCACGGAATCGGCATCCCGCTCTGCCTCCTGGCCGGCACCGTCGCGGCGGTGATCGGCGGCCTCGTCCTGGCGCTGCCGGCGCTCCGCGTGCGCGGGCCCTATTTCGGCCTCACCACCGTCGTGGCGGTGCTGATCCTGCAGAACCTGATCGTCGTCTTCGCCGACACGACCGGGGGTGAGATCGGCCTGACCGTGCCCGACGTCATCAGCATCGACGCGGCGACGAACTACTGGATCGCGCTCGGCTTCATGGGGGTGAGCGGGCTCGTCCTCTACGCCATCGCGGTCTCGCCGGTCGGGCTGATCCTGCAGGCGAGCGGGCAGGACCCGGTCGAGGCCGGCGCGCTCGGCTTCAACGTCGCCAAGCACAAGCTCGCGGCGTTCTGCGTCAGCGCGGTCTTCTCCGGGCTCGCGGGGGCGTTGTTCGTCTTCTACATGGGCACCGCCTCGGTCGGCACGCTGATCGACGTCTCGGTCGGCGTCCAGGTCATCATCGGGGCGGTGCTGGGCGGCCGGCGCACCATCGTGGGGGGCGTGCTCGGCGCCGTCTTCCTGATCGCCGCCGGCGAGTTGCTGCGCCCGCTCGGTTCGCTCTCGACCTTCGTCGTCTCGGCCGCGGCGCTCGCCGTCATCCTGTTCGTGCCGGCCGGCCTCCTCGGGATCCTCACCCGCCAGGGGCGGCACGCCTGATGTCCACCGTCCTCGCATCACAAGGGTTGCGTCCATGAGTGCGGCCGGCCTCGCCCCCTCCCCTCTGCTCTCCCCCCTGCCCTCCGGTGCGCGTCCCGCCGCGGAAGCCGGACCGCCGCTGCTCGCGGTCGAGGGGCTGACCAAGCGCTACGGCGGCCTCGTCGCCGCCAAGTCCATCGGCTTCACGGTGCGGGCCGGCGAGATCGTCGGGCTGATCGGGCCGAACGGCTCCGGCAAGTCGACGGTGATGAAGCTCATCATGGGCCTGGAGCGCCCGAATGCCGGCAGCGTGCGGCTCGACGGCACCGAGATCGCCGGCTGGCCCTCGCACCGGGTGGCGCGGGCCGGGATCGGCCTCGTCTTCCAGCACTCGCGGCCGCTTCACCGCCAGACGGTCCTGGAGAACATCAAGCTCGCGCTCCTGCCCGACAGCCTGATTCGCCTCTTCGCCGATGCGGGCGTCGAGGCGCGGGCCCGGGCGATCGCCGAGCGGGTCGGTCTCGGCGCCGTGATGGACCGCCGCCCCGGCACCCTGCCCTTCGCTGACCTGCGCCGGATGGAGCTCGCCAAGGCGATCGCCCGCGACCCCAAGGTGGTGCTGGTCGACGAGCCCTTCGCGGGCCTGACTTCGGCCGAGGTGGCGGATTTCTCGGCCCTGATCCGCGGCTTTCGCGACGAGGGCAAGGCGGTGCTCCTCGTCGACCACAACGTGAAGAGCGTGTCGGCCCTCGTCGACCGGGTCTTCGCGATGTATCTCGGCGAGCGCGTCGCCGAGGGCACCGCCGCCGAGGTGATGCGCAACGAGACCGTGCGCCGGGTCTATCTCGGCGGCAGCATCGAGACCGCTTCCCGGCCGGAGGCGAAGTTCTCGGGCGAGCCGCTGCTGAAGGTCGAGGGGCTCGACGTGCTCTACGGCAAGGCCCAGGCGCTGCGCCAGGTCGGGATCCACGTCCACGAGGGCGAGTTCGTCTCGGTGGTCGGCCTCAACGGTGCCGGCAAGACGACGCTGTTCAACGCGATCTCGGGTCTCGTGCCGCATGCCGGCCGGATCAGCTTCGCTGGCGAGCCGCTGGCGAAGCGGACGCCGGCGAGCATCGCCAAGGGGGATATCAGGGGAGGGATCGTCCAGGTGCCGGAGAGCCGCGAGCTGTTCGGCGAGATGAGCGTGCGCGAGAACCTCGACCTCGGCGGCCAGCACCTTCCGAAGGCCGAGAGCGCGCGCCAGCTCGAATGGCTGTTCGAGCTCTTTCCCATCCTGAAGAGCCGCGGCGGCCAGATGGCCCGCACCCTCTCGGGCGGCGAGCAGCAGATGCTCACCATCGCCCGCGCGCTGATGATGAAGCCCCGTCTCCTGATCCTCGACGAGCCGACCCTCGGCCTCGCCCCGGTGATCCTGGAGCAGCTCTCGAAGGCGCTGGAGCGCCTGCGCCAGACGACGCCGATCACGGTGCTGCTCGGCGAGCAGAACGTCACCTTCGCGCTGCCCCATGCCGACCGGGTCTACGTGCTGGAGCACGCCCGCATCGTCTGGGAGGGTACGCCCGACCGCTTCGCCGCGGAGGCCGGGACAGGATACCTATAGGTGCCGAACAACAGTCGCGGGAACAAGCTCGGCAGGAAGGGCGAAACGAAGAACGCTTGACTCGGGTTAAGGCGGCCGGAGACCATCGGTCGTAACGGTGCAGGACAGCCACCCCAGGGGAGAGCGGAATGTCCTGCTACTACTTCCATTTCCAGGTCGGCAGCCGTCTCATCCGGGACACCCGCGGCGTCGAGCTCAAGGAGCCGCACGAGATCATCACCTGCTCGGCCCATATCGCGGTGCTGCTGAAGCGGCGCGCCTGCCGCGAGCCCGAGTGGAAGGAGGCGATCATCCACGTCGAGGACAAGGAGCGCCGCTTCAGCGTCTTCCTGCCGATCGCGCGGTTCGCCGATGCGATCCCGCGGTTGCAGGCGAACTAGACCGCAGAGGACCCAGCCTGGAGGACAGGCGCGCTCGACCGGCATTCCACCCCCCGGGTCATCCCGGGGCCGCGAAGGCGGACCCGGGATCCATAACCGCTGACAAAGCAAGGCGAGGCTGAACGCGCTCCGCCTCATTCGCAATCCTTAGCGGATACGGATCCCGGGTTCTCGCCTTCGGCGAGCCCCGGGATGACGTCGAGGATGATGATCCCGGAGTAAGGCTTACGCCGCCTTGATCTCCGCCACGAACCCGCCGATCTCGCGCTGCAGCGTCACGGCCTGGTGCGCCAGGGCCTGGGCGGCGCGCAGCACCTGGGCGGCGGTGCCGCCGGTGCGGTCGGCGCCCTGCTGCACCGCGTCGATGTGGTCGGAGACGACCTGCGATGAGCAATTTCTTGCCATTACAGGCGAATCGAATATCCGACGATTTTCCTATCTTTCATTCAGCAACGATCATACGACAGCCGATGTGCTGAACAGAGACACGACAGAGGAGCGGTTTGCATTCGACCAGGACGCCGCTCGTTGCAGGTTTTCGTTGCGAAATCGGCAATCGTCTCGACGGTCCGTGGCGTCATCGACGTGCTGAATCGCTTGCCGGATCGTTTGCCCGATCACCTCGCCGGATCGCCTTCCGCCGGTCAGCCATAGGCCGCCAGCGCTCGGGTGTGGCCCGGCTCGGCCACCGGGATGCCGGCATCGGTGTACTCGTTGAGCTTGTTGCGCAGGGTTCGGATCGAGATGCCGAGGATCTTGGCGGCGTGGGTGCGGTTGCCGAGGCAATGGTCGAGGGTGTCGAGGATCAGGTCGCGCTCGACCTCGGCGAGCGAGCGGCCGACGAAGGCCCGGGTCGCCGCCTCGGCGGCCTGCACCGCGCGGGCGGCGGGGCTGGCGCCCGTCAGGGCCTCGCCGTCCGGCGAGCGGATCGCGTCGGCGTCGATCTCGGGGCCGCTCGCCAGGAGCACCGCCCGGTGCAGGGTGTTCTCCAGTTCGCGCACGTTGCCGGGCCAGGGGTTCTGGGCGACGAGGCGGCGCGCCTCGGCCGAGAGCGGCCGGGGCGCGATGCCGTTCGCCTCGGCGTATTTGCGCGCGAAGTGGCCGGCGAGCTCCATGATGTCCGACGGGCGGTCGCGCAGGGGCGGCAGGCGCAGGTGGACCACGTTGAGGCGGTAGAGCAGGTCCTCCCGGAACGTGCCCTTGCGCGCCTCCTCGGCGAGGTTGCGGTTCGAGGTGGCGAGCACCCGGATGTCGACCTTCACCGGCTGGGTGCCGCCGACACGGTCGATCACCCGCTCCTGCAGCGCCCGCAGGAGCTTGGCCTGGAGCCGCACGTCCATCTCGGAGATCTCGTCGAGGAGCAGCGTGCCGCCATTGGCCTCCTCGAACCGGCCGATGCGCCGGGCCACCGCCCCGGTGAAGGCCCCCTTCTCGTGGCCGAACAGCTCGGATTCGAGCAGCGCGTCGGGGATCGCCGCGCAGTTCACGCTGACGAACGGCTTCGAGGCCCGGTTCGAGCGGGTGTGGACGTAGCGCGCCAGCACCTCCTTGCCGGTGCCGCTCTCGCCGGTGATCAGCACCGAGGCGTCGGAGCGCGCGACCTGCTCGGCGAGCTTGACCACCCGCTCCATCGAGGCGTCGCGCCACACGAAGGCGCGGGCATCCGCCGTCACCGCCTCGAGCACCGCCGCGATCAGCTCGGGATCGGGCGGCAGCGGGATGTATTCCTTGGCCCCCGCCTGGATCGCCGCCACCGCCGACTTGGCATCGGTGCCGGTGCCGCAGGCCACCACCGGCGTGCGGATGCGCTCGTCGGCGAGCGCCGTCACCAGGGTGCGGATCGACAGCGACGCCTCGCACATCACGAGGTCGGCGCCCTTGGCGCGCAGCGCGTTGAGGCCCTGCTCGACCCCGTCGGCCTGGGTGACGGCGGCGCCGCGGCTCATCGCGATCCGGGAGGCGGTGACGAGTTCGCCGTTCAGGCGTCCGATGATCAAGAGCCGCATGGCGGGCACTCCGTGGGGCGGTTTCCGGGCGGCGGGGGCGAAAGATCAGCCGTCGACCTTGACGATCTCGGTCATCGTCACGCCGAGGCGCTCCTCCACCAGCACCACCTCGCCGCGGGCGACGAGGCGGTTGTTGACGAAGATGTCGATCGCCTCGCCGACCTTGCGGTCGAGCTCCAGCACCGTGCCGGGGCCGAGGCGCAGGAGGTCGCCGATCGGCATCCGGGACGAGCCGAGCACCGCCGAGACCATCACCGGCACGTCGAAGACCTGCTCGAGGTCGGAGGCCGACTTCGCCGCCACCGGCGCGTCGCGCATCGCGGCGGTCACCGTCGTGTCGAAGGCGAGATCCGCCTCGCTGAGCTGCGGCAGGCCGAGATCGTTGTCGGAGGACATTCGCGTACCTCGTGAGAAAATAAGGTCTTGTTTCGGGGTCGGGGCGTCAGGTCACCGGTAAGGCGGCGAGGAGCGCGGCCTCGATCGCCGCGCGCTCGCGCACCACGCCGCCATCGGCCCACTCGATGCGGGCGTCGCCCGGCGCCATGCCGGGATCGCCCATCACGATCAGACGGCCCTCGTAGCCGCGCTCGCGGGCGAGCCGGGCGACCTGTCGCTCGGTCTCCTCGACGAGCGCGTCGTGCACCCGGATCGCCAGGTGCGGCACGCCGCGCAGGTGCTGGAGCGCGCGGCCCGCGGCCTCGGCGATCGCCGCCACCGGCTGGCTGTCGAGGGCGGCGCCGGCGATCTTGCGCCCGAGCGCCACCGCGAAATCGAAGGCCTGGGCCTCGCGCTCGGCGTCGCGGGCATCCGCGCCGGCGATCATGCCGGCGGCAGCCGCCGCGACGCGGTTGAGGGCGTCGGCGAGCCGCGCCTGCACCTGCGCCTCGGCCTGGGCGCGGCCCTCGTGGAGGCCGCGGGCATAGGCCGCCGCCTCGGCCTCGGCCCGGGCGGCCGCCTCCCGGGCGGCGGCCTCGGCCGCGCGGAGCGCCTCCGCCTCGGGGGCGGGCGCCTCCTCGGCCGGCGGCGGGCCGGCGGGCTGGCGGAAATCGGTGTCGAACAGAAAGCGCCGGATCTGCGCCATCAGGCTTTTTCCTTCGCTTCGACCGTGATCGTCCGGCAGGGGCGCATCAGTAGACCAGCTCTTCCTCGGCGCTGTTCTTGGCGATCATGATCTCGCCCTTCTCCGCCAGCTCCTTGGCGAGGTCGGTCATCTTCGCCTGGGCCTCGTCGACCTCCTTGAGGCGGATCGGCCCGAGCGATTCCATGTCGTTCTGCATGTTCTTGGCCGAGCGGCTCGACATGTTGGCGAAGAAGTAGGCCCGGACCGGATCCGACGCGCCCTTGAGCGCCCGGGCCAGCACGTCGCGGTCGACGCTGCGCATCAGGGTCTGGACGCTGCCGGCGTCGAGCTTCATCAGGTCGTCGAAGGTGAACATCAGCTGGCGGATCTTCTTCGCCGAGCCGCGATTGGCCTGGTCGAGGGCGGTCAGGAACCGGATCTCGGTCTGCCGGTCGAACGCGTTGAACACGTCGGCGAGCAGCTCGTGGGCGTCGCGACGGGTGGTCTGGGCGATGGTCGAGACGAACTCGACCCGCAGGATCTCCTCGATGTGGCGCAGGGCCTCCTTCTGCACCGTCTCCATCCGGAGCATCCGGTTGAGGACGTCGATGGCGAAGTCCTCCGGCAGGATGGTCAGGACCTTGGCGGCGTAGTCCGAGCGCACCCGCGACAGGATCACCGCGACGGTCTGCGGGTACTCGTTGCGCAGGAACGAGGCCAGGATCTCGGGGTCGATCTGGGTCAGGCTGGCCCAGACCCGGCGGGTCGAGGCGCCCTTCACCTCGGCCATGATCACCGCGACCTGCTCGGGCGGGAAGATCTTCAGGAGCAGCGACTCGGTGCGCTCGAAGCTCGAGGTGATGCCGCCGCTCGACGAGAGCCGCGAGACGAAGTCGACGATCAGGTGCTCGACCGCCTCGGCCTCGAGCGAGCCGAGCTGGACCATGGCGTGCGAGACCTTCTTGACTTCGTCCTCCTCCAGCATCCGCCAGATCGGGGCGCCGTCCGCCTCGCCGAGCAGCAGCAGCAGGGCGGCGGCGCGCTGGGTCCCGGGCATCTCGGCGAAGCTCAGGCCCGCAGCCGCGGAGCGGGATGCCGGCATCGAAGTCACGGCCATGGCGTCGGATTCTCTCGGGCGAGACGGAAACGTGAGGGGTTCGGGCGGGCCCCTGGAGCACCATCCGATCGCGCTGCAATCGGATGGTGCTCCAGGTCTTCAGTTTTGCCGCATTGTCTTCGACGAACAGGAATCCACTTCGTCGGGAAATGCTCTCGGTGTCAGCGGTCGTTGATCCAGGTGCGTAGCACCTCGACCGTCTCGGTCGGGTTCGACTTCACGATGTCGACGACGCGCTCGATCGTCTCGGCCTGGATCTTGCCGTTGATCTTGGCGAACTCGACCAGGCGCCGGGCCTCGTTCTCGGGCGGCGCGAGCTCGGAGGCGACCGCGCTCGCGGTCCCGCCCTCGACCGCCATCACCAGGCCGGGCTCGGCCGACAGGATCGAGACCGGGGCGAGCATCGGCACCTCGGACGCGACGACCTTCTGCACCAGCGGGCGCACCACCGTCATCAGCACCACGAGGCCGAGGAGGAAGAGCACCGACATCTCGGCCACCCGCAGCACGTCCTCCTTGGTCGGCTGGAGGAGCGAGGCGAGGAGGCCCGGCTCCTGCATGTCCGGCACCGCGGGAGCGTCGGCGAAGCGCAGGTTCACCACCTCGACCTGGTCGCCCCGGGCCTTGTCGTAGCCGACCGCGGTGCGCACGAGCGCGGTGATGCGCTCCAGCTCCGGCGCCGGCCGGGCTGCGTAGACCGGCTTGCCGTCCGGGCCGGCCGCGTAGGTGCCGTCGATCAGGACCGCCACCGACAGGCGCTTGACCCGGCCGCCGTCGCTCACCTCGGTGCGGGTGACCCGGGAGATCTCGTAGTTCGTGGTCTCCTCGTTCTTGTTCGAGGCCTCGCGCGGACCCTGGTTCTGCTGGCCCTGGTTGGCGCCCGGCAATTCGTTGCCGACGGTGACGCCGGTCTCGTTGCTCTGCGACTGCGAGTTCTCGCTGCGGGTCTGGGTCGAGCGCACCACCCGGCTCTCGGGGTCGAAGGTCTCGGAGCGGCTCTCGATCCGGTTGGCGTCGAGCTCGGCCGAGACCTGGACCCGGGCTCTGCCCTGGCCGACGATGCCGGCGACGATCTCCTCGACCTGGTTGCGCAGGCGCCGCTCGAGGCCGGTCTGGCGCTCGTCGAGGCCGATCCCCGCTTGCGCCTCGGCGCCGCGGGCGCCGTCGGCGAGCAGCCGCCCGCGCTCGTCGACGATCGAGATGCGCTCGGGCTTCAGGCCCTCGACCGCGGAGGCGACGAGGTGGCGCACCGCCCGGACCTGGCCCGGATCGAGGTCGCCGGCGAGCCGCACCACGATGGCGGCGCTCGGCGCCTCGCGGTCGCGGGAAAACAGCCGCTTCTCGGGTAGGACGAGATGGACGCGGGCCGCCTGGACCCGGCCGATGGCCCGGATCGAGCGGGCGAGCTCGCCTTCGAGCGCCCGCAGGTGGTTGACGTTCTGGACGAAGCTCGTCGACGAGAAGGCGTCGCCCTTGTCGAAGATCTCGTAGCCGACGCCGCCGGCGCTCGGCAGGCCCTTGGCGGCGAGATCCATGCGCAGGCGGGCGAGCTCGGCGCGGGGCGCCATGACGGTCTGGCCGGCATCGCCCTTGGTCTCGTAGCGGATGCCCTTGGCGTCGAGGTCGCGCACGACCGCGCCGGCATCCTGCACCGAGAGGTCGGTGTAGAGCACGCCCATCTCGGGCCGCGAGACCCGCAGGATGACGAAGGCGAAGAAACCGATGAGCGCGAGGGTCACCGCACCCATCGCGGCGAGCCGCGCGGGCCCCAGCTTCGCCACCAGATCGAGGACCGGCTTCACGACGTCATGCACCCGCCAACCGGGGCCACGGCGGCCCCAGGGCAAAATTTGCCGAGTCGTGGTTAGGCTTTGGTTAACGGCGCGCAACGGATTGCGCTCAGGCCCGGGACACCTGCGACTTCCGGGGGAAGCGGGGTGGACCGGGACGGCAGATCAAACGACGTCCGGGGAAAGGAATTGGCGCGGGTTTCCCCTCTCCCCGACATATCCCGGGCTTGCCCGGGAGCTGCAATCAAGGGACGAAGTCGGGCAAGCCCGACTTCTCGCGGAAAGAGGGCCGTGTCTCCGTTCAGGAGACACGGCAAGCGGGGGCGAAAGCCGGAGCGAGGGTGAGGGGGTGCCGGAAGAGCCTCATCCGGAAACACCCCCTCACCCTCGCGGCGAACCTCGGGTTCGCTACACGGGCTTGCCGCACCCTCTGAACGAGGGTTCGGCCCTCTCCCCGCCCGCGGGGAGAGGAGAAACCCGCGCCTTATATTTTCCCGGGCAGGCCTGCGGGTGCCGCATTCAAGACGCAGGCACCGCGTCTCACTGCCGATAGTGCTGGATCCGCGTCGTGCGCAGGCCGGCGAGGCCGTGCTGCTCGATCGAATACTGCCAGCTCAAGAATTCCTCGGTGGTCAGCGTGTAACGCTGACACGCCTCTTCCAGGCTCAGGAGCCCGCCGCGCACCGCGGCCACCACTTCGGCCTTGCGCCGGATCACCCATCGGCGCGTGTCGGTCGGCGGAAGGTCCGCGATCGTTAGCGGACTTCCGTCTGGCCCGATGACGTACTTCGCCCTCGGGCGATGCGGTTCGGTCATGATACGCTCTACACTCGACTGACCTGTCGAGACCGACGCTAGGCATCCGCGCTTAAGATTGGTTGAATCATTTCCCTCGCATGTGATTCGTAATCCACAGCAATCCACCGAATCAGTTGCCGCCGGTGCCACCGATCGCCTCGACGCTGCTGAGGGCCACGGTGCGGTCGCCGATGGTCAGGACCGGTTCGGCGCCGGTGACGTCGACGCTGGTGATCGCGCCGGAGATCTTGGTGTCGACGGCGACGCTCGACCCGGTGGCATCGAGGGCCTGGACCTTCAGGGTGTATTTCCCGTCCGCGGCGAGCTGCCCGGTCGAGGCGCGCCCGTCCCAGGTGAAGCTCTGGCTGCCGGCGGGCAGGGCCTTGGTCTGGGTGGCGACGACGTTGCCCTTGGCGTCGGTGATGGTCATCACCGCCTTGGCGGCGGCTCGCGCAGGGTTGAGCGTCCAGGTCGCAGCGCCCTCGGCGAGGGAGGTCGTGGCGCCGTCCGCCGTCACGGTCTTGCCGATCAGCCCCGAGGCGGTCGCAGCGGCCGACGCCTTGCTGGCGGTGATCAGGCTGCCGAGCTGGTCGTTGGTCTTGAGCTGCTGCTCGACCGAGGCGAACTGCACCAGCTGCTGGGTGAACTGGTTGGTGTCGAGGGGGTCGAGCGGGTTCTGGTTCTGCAGCTGCGTCGTCAGCAGGGTCAGGAACTGGTTGAAGTTCCCGGCGATCGTGCTGGCGTCGCTCCCGGTCTTGGCTCCGGTGCTCGCGGTGGAGAGGCTGGTCAGGCTGCTGATGCCGGCGGTCATCGGGGCCTCGCGGGTTCGGGATTCATCGGAGGATCGTCAGATTCGAAGGTCGAGGCCGAGGCGCTGACCGAGGTTGCGCAGGGGCGGCAGGCCTTGCGCCTCGGCTTCCGCCGCGACCGGTGTCGCGCGCTCGGCCCCCGGCGCCCGGCCGGCCTGGTCGCGCTGCGGATTCTGGCCGCCGCCGTCGCGTAGGGAGAAGCTCAGGCCCGCCTCGCCGGGATCGAGCCCGGCCTGGGAGAGCGCCTGCTGCAGGCTGGCGGCGTCGCGCTGGAGCAGCGCCAGGGTCTCGGGCCGCTCGACCACGAGATGCGCCTTCACGGCGCCGTGCTGGCGGTCGATGTCGAGGCGGACGTCGATGCGGCCGAGCTCGTAGGGATCGAGGCGGATCTCGAAGCGGTTCGAGCCCGCGAGCGCCCGCATCCCGATCGTGAGCGGCACCGCGCTCAAGGGAGCCTGGACCGAGACCGCCGGGCGGTTCTCGGCGGCGGCCGGCGTCGCGGCGTCGGCGCCCTTCGCCTGCGGCGCGGGCGCCGACGGATCGGGGGCGGCCAGGCCGTCGGGCGCGGCCGCCGCGCCGCCCTCCTGCGTCTGGTCCTCGGGGCCGCCCGCCTTCGAGGCTTCGGCCAGCAGCGCGGTGATCCGCGGATCGGCGGGGGTCGCCGCCGGCTGGATCGCGGCGGCGCCCGGATCGGCCGGTGCCGCACCGGGCGCGGCAGCTTTGCCGGTCGCGGGCGCCGTCGGGGCCGGGGCGGCCAGTGCCGGCGGGATCAAGGTGGGGGTCCCGTCGGGGGCGTCGCCCTCCGTCACCGGCTCGTCGCCGTCATCGGCCTGCGCGGTCTCGCCGGCCGCGGCGCGGACCGCCTCGGCCTGCGCCGCATCGGGATCCGCCGCCGGTGACGTCGCGCCGGTCGCGGCAGCCGACTTCGCGGCGACATCCTTCCTCACCCCGTCATCGGCCGCCGCATCGCGGGTCGCCTTGTCCCTGACGGCTCTGTCCTTGGCGGCTTTGTCCTTGGCGACCACGTCCTTGCGGCGGGCGGCGGTCTCGGCCGCGTCGTCGGCGCGGTCACGGCGGGACCGGGCCTCGGCGGCATCGGCATGCCTACCCTCGGCGTGCTTCGCTTCAGCGGACTTGGCCTCGTTCCGCGTGTCGGCGGACTTCGTCTCGGAGCCGGGCCGCGCCGGGGCGTCAGCCTCCCGCGAGGTCGTGCGGACGGTCCGTACCGCCTCCCGGTCGCCCAAGCGGAACGGCTCGTGCGCGGCGGCCCTCGCCGGCCGGGCCGGCTCGCGCCCCGCAACCCGTCCCCCCTCACCCGCTCCACTGATCTGCATCGCCGACCTCCTGGGTCCCGGCAGAGCAAGCCCCCTGCCAGTCCGGACGGACATGCAAGCCATTGATTCAGCGAGATGATTTTCCGAAGGCGATCGGTCCGGCAAGGCCGCCCGGTCGAAATCTGCCGAGGCCCCGGCAAGAACTTCCCTGCGGGCCCCGCGTCGCCCCGCCCTGGCAGAATGCCGGTCGGATCGCTATAGACTCCGCGTGCGGCGCCGGGGTCGATCCCGGGAGCCGCGATGCGTCATCTCTCGCACGGTCATGAACTCGCTCGATCTGCACAAGGCCCCGGAGGACACCCGCGTCGTGGTGGCGATGTCCGGGGGCGTCGATTCCTCGGTCGTCGCCGCGCTGCTGAAGCGCGAGGGCTACGACGTGGTCGGGATCACGCTGCAGCTCTACGACCACGGCGCGGCCACCCACCGCCGCGGCGCCTGCTGCGCCGGCCAGGACATCCACGATGCCCGCCGCGCCGCCGAGACCATCGGCATCCCGCACTACGTGCTCGACTACGAGGACCGGTTCCGCGAGGCGGTGATCGACCGCTTCGCCGACAGCTACCTCCAGGGCGAGACGCCGATCCCCTGCGTCGAGTGCAACCGCTCGATCAAGTTCCGCGACCTGCTCACCACCGCCCAGGACCTCGGCGCCGACGTGCTCGCCACCGGCCACTACGTCGCGAGCCGGGCGCTGCCGGGCGGCGGCCGGGCGCTCCACCGCGCCCTCGATCCGGCGCGGGACCAGAGCTACTTCCTGTACGCGACCACGAGCGAGCAGCTCGACCTCCTGCGCTTCCCCCTCGGCGAGCGCCCGAAGGACGAGACCCGGGCGCTCGCCAAGGCCTTCGGCCTGTCGGTCGCCGACAAGCCCGACAGCCAGGACATCTGCTTCGTGCCGCAGGGACGCTATCAGGACGTGATCGCGCGCCTGCGGCCCGACGCGGTGCGCCCGGGCGAGATCGTCCATCTCGACGGGCGGCGGCTCGGCCGGCACGACGGCATCATCGGCTTCACGGTCGGCCAGCGCCGCGGCCTCAACGTCGCGGCGGGCGAGCCGCTCTACGTCGTGCGCCTCGAGCCCGGCGAGGCCCGGGTCGTGGTCGGCCCGCGCGAGGCGCTCGCCACCTCGGTGATCCGCCTCGCCGACCCGAACTGGCTCGGCGACGCGCCGCTCTCGGCCGCGCGCGATCTGCCGGTCGCGGTGCGGGTGCGCTCGACCCGCGAGCCGCGCCCCGCGCAGCTCACCTGGAACCCGGACACGGATTGCGCCGAGATCACCCTCGCGACCCCCGAGGACGGGGTGTCGCCGGGCCAGGCCTGCGTCATCTATGCCGATGACGGGCCCCGCGCGCGGGTGCTGGGCGGCGGCACCATCCGGCGGGTCGAAGCGGAGCGCCTCGCGGCGGCCTGATACGGACCACCCGATGCGATTTTCCGAAGATTTCTTCGGGAAACCGTATCACACCCTCGCGCGTAGCCGCCCCGCGCGACGATTTTCCTCGGAGACGATACGGACATGCTGAGCGAGCCGCGAGAGGCGGGGCCCACCACCGCCTTGATGCGCAAGGCCTATGCGCGCTGGGCGCCGGTCTACGACGTGGTCTACGACAAGCTCACCGAGCCGGCGGCGCGGGACGCGGTCGAGGCGGCACTGGCGGGGGGCAAGCGGATCCTGGAGGCCGGCGTCGGCACCGGCCTGTCGCTCGGCTATTACCCGAAGGATGCCGAGGTCTACGGCGTCGACCTGTCCGAGGACATGCTGAAGCGCGCCAACCGCAAGGTGGCGCGGCGCGGCCTCACCCACGTCAAGGGCCTCCAGGTCATGGATGTCTGCCGCCTCGGCTATGCCGACGCGAGCTTCGACGCGGTGGTGGCGCAGTTCCTCATCACCCTCGTGCCGGACCCGGAAGGCGCCCTCGACGAGTTCCTGCGGGTGGTGCGGCCCGGCGGCATGATCGTGCTCGCCAACCATTTCGGCCAGGATGCCGGCACCGTCGCCAAGGTCGAGGAGATCGTGGCGCCGCTCTGCGAGAAGATCGGCTGGAGCTCGGCCTTCAAGGCCGCCCGGATCGAGGCCTGGGCCAGGAGCCGCGGCGTGACCTTCATCGGCGTGCGTCCGACCTTCCCGGGCGGGTTCTTCAAGATCCTGCGCATGCAGAAGCCCGGGTGAGCGCGCTGACCCGGCCGCAAGATCCCCCGCAAGATCCCCTGACGCAAGAACCCGCGCCCGACCCGACGCCGGCCGCCGGCCCGGAATCCGTGGCGGCTCCGGCGTGGCGCGGCTGGCTGCGGGTGCTGCCGCTCGTCGCCCTGGTGGCCCTGTCGATCGGGCTCCTCGTCGGCGGCTTCACGCGCTGGTTCAGCCTCGACCAGCTCCTCGCCTCCCGGGCCTTCGCGAAGGCCTGGGTCGCAGAGGGGTTCTGGCGCGCCTATGCCTGCGCCTACCTCGCCTATGTCGGCACGGTGATCGTGTCGCTGCCGGTCTCGGTGGTCATGACGACCCTGTGCGGCTTCCTGTTCGGGCCGGTCGCCGGGGCGCTGGTGTCGATCTCGGCCGCCACGACCGGCGCCGTCATCGTGTTCTCGATCGGCCGCACCGCGGCCGGCGAGGTGCTGCTGCGGCGCGCCGGCTCGCGGCTCGGGCGGCTCGCGGAGGGCTTCCGCCGCGACGCCTTCTCCTACGTGATGGTCTTGCGCCTCCTGCCGGTCTTCCCGTTCTGGATGACCAACCTGGCGCCGGCGATCTTCGGCGTGCGCCTGCGGACCTTCGCGCTCGCCACCCTCATCGGCATCAGCCCCGGCGCCTTCATCTACGCCTCGGCGGGGGCCGGGGTGGAGACCATCGTGGCGGCGCACCAGGCGGCGAAGGAGGCCTGCATGGTGGCCGGGGGCATCGCCTGCGACGCCGCCCTGTCGCTGCGGGCCCTCGTGACACCGCAACTTGTCGCTACCCTCGTCGGCCTCGGCGTCCTGGCGCTGCTGCCTGTCCTCTGGCGGCGCTGGCGCGGCCGTCCCGGCTGAGCGACCGGACGATCACGCGCGATTCGCTTGCCGGCGACTGGATCTTCGACAATTTGAGAATAGCTTCCCCGCCGGCCCCGTGCGAGGGGTCAGGGCGGAGCAGGTATGTTAGTGTCCGGCCGGCGCGTGCGAGAGTCGGGCGAGCGAGGACGTCGAGACCGTGCATTGGGCCGATGACGCGGCGAGCCAGGGTGGCATCCGGCGTCTCGCCGGGCGGATCGGCCTGTCCGGCCGGCTGCTGCTGCTCACGGTGGTGTTCGTCCTCATCGCCGAGGTGCTGATCTACGTGCCGAGCGTCGCGAGCTACCGGCGCTCCTGGCTCTCCGACCGGGTCGCCGCCGCCCAGGTCGCCGCCCTGGTCCTCGATGCCGCGCCCCAGAGCCGCGTCTCGGACGACCTCGCCCGGCGCCTGCTGATGGGGGTCGGCGCCCAGGCCATCGCCCTCAAGGCCGGGGGGGCGCGGCGCCTCCTCAACCTCACGCCGATGCCGCCGGAAGTGGGCGAGACCGTCGACCTGCGCGAGGCCGGCTGGCTGGAGAGCATCCGCGGCGCCTGGCGCACGCTGGCGCGGCGCGATCCCCTGCCCATCCGGGTCGTCGGCCACGGCATGGACGGGGTCGATTTCGTCGAGCTGGTCCTCGATCCGGCCCCGTTGCGTCGGGCGATGGTCGCCTTCTCGGGACGGATCCTCATCGCCTCGCTGGCGATCTCCGGCATCACCGCCGGCCTCGTCTTCCTGGTGCTGCAGCTCTCGATCGTGCGGCCGGTGCGGCGGCTGGCGCGCAACATCGCGACGTTCGCGGAGGATCCGGAGGACCTGTCGCGGCGGATCAACCCTTCCTGGCGCAGCGACGAGATCGGCGCCGCCGAGACGGCGCTCGCCCGGATGGAGACCATCCTGTCGGACGAGCTGCGCCAGAAGCGGCGCCTGGCCGATCTCGGCCTCTCGGTGAGCAAGATCAACCACGAGCTGCGCAACCTGCTCACCACCGCGCAGCTCCTGGTCGACCGGCTCGAGCATGTCAGCGAGCCGGGGGTGCAACGGGTGGCGCCCCGCCTCGTCGCGACCCTCGGCCGGGCGATCCGCTATTGCGAGGGCACCCTCGCCTATGGCCGCGCCGCCGAGCGCCCGCCCGAGCGCCGGATGACCCTGCTGCGGCCGATCCTGCGCGACGCCCTCGACCTCGCCGGGCTGGCGCCGGGCGCCGCCGTCACCATCGAGGACCGCACGCCGGAGGGGTTGAGCGTCGATGCCGACCCCGACCAGCTCTCGCGGGTGCTGGTCAACCTGGTGCGCAACGCCGTGCAGGCGATCGGCCTCGCCGGGGCCGGCGAGGGCGCTCCGCTGGTCACGATCGAGGCCGAGCGCACCGGCCCGACCGTCACGATCCTCGTCTCCGACAACGGTCCCGGCCTGCCGGAGCGGGCCCGCACCCACCTGTTCGAGGCGTTCCAGGGCTCCGGCCGCTCCGGCGGCACGGGGCTCGGCCTCGCCATCGCGGCCGAGCTGGTGCGGCTCAACGGGGGAACCCTGAGCCTCGACGAGACCCGGTCCGGAGCGCGCTTCCGCATCCTGCTGACCGACCGCGACGGCTGAACGGAGCGGTTGCCAAGGTGCGCGCCGACGCCCCATCGTAGCGTCATGTCCCTGCGCGTCCCCCTCTCCGCCGTGCGCTCCTTCGAGGCGGCGGCGCGCCGCCGCTCGTTCAAGGACGCGGCGGCGGAGCTGAACCTCACCGCGAGCGCCGTCAGCCACGCCATCCGCAAGATGGAGGCCGTCTTGGGCGTCACCCTGTTCGAGCGCCAGGGCCAGGGCGTGGTGCCGACCGCCGCCGGCGAGGCGCTGCTGGAGCACGTGAGCCGCGCCTTCGACGAGCTGCATCGCGGCCTCGACCTCGTCGCGGCGCAGGGGCCCCAGCTGCTGCGCCTGCATTGCGCGCCGAGCCTCGCGGCGCAGTGGCTGACGCCGCGCCTCGCCCGGTTCCTCGCCGCCCATCCGGGCTTCGAGGTGCGGCTCGCCGCCGGCATGGACTATGCCCGCTTCGTCGGCGACGAGTTCGACGCCGACCTCGTCTACGGCCCGCCCCGGGGCGAGGGGCTGGTGGCGGTGCCGCTCTGCACCGAGACGGTGACCCCGCTCTGCGACCCCGCGCGCGCCGCCCGCATCCGCCGCCCGGAAGACCTCCTCGACCAGGTGCTGATCCAGAGCGACAACAAGCAGGTGCGCTGGCCGCTCTGGTTCGCCCGCAACGGCCTGCCGGCCCCCCGCCCCTCGGGGTGCGGTTCGACCGCAGCTTCCTCGCCATCGCGGCCGCCGCCGACGGGCTCGGGGTCGCGCTCGAATCGACGCTGCTGGCGGAGCGCGAGATCGCCAGCGGCCGCCTCGTGGCGCCGCTCCGCGGCCTGGCGCAGGACGTGACCTACGTCGGCCACTACCTCGTCTACCCGGCGACGACGCGGCGGCGGGCGCCTTTGCGGGTCTTCGCCCGCTGGCTGGCGCAGGAGATGGGGCTGGTGCTGCCGGAGGATCTGGCGTGAGTGAGGAAGATTTTGGTTTGCGCCCTGAGGCGCATCCATGAGTCGTCCCACGGACGCGCGAGACCTCGCGCCGATCGCCGAACTCTACCACCGCGTCTGGCACGAGACCCACCGCCCGCACATGCCACAGGCCGAGCGGGACGCGCGGCAGGAGTGCTTCTTCCTGAACCGCATGACGGGGCTGATGCCGAACGTCGTCGTCTGCGAAGCGGGATCTGCGATCGTCGGGTTTGCTGCGTGGAAGGGGTCACGCCTCGGCCAACTCTTCCTCGACGCCTCCGCCCGTGAGTCCGGCTTCGCCCAGCGCCTCATGGAGGCTGCGGAACGCAGGCTGCGTGGGCAGAGATCGCGGAAGCCGAGTTGCGTTGCCTCGTCGGCAATGAACGCGCGAGACGGTTCTACGAACGCGCCGGCTGGCACGTCGCGGGGATTGTTGCCGAGGCGATCCGGAGTGAGGCGGACGGTGAACGGCGCGACTTCTGGGTGATGCGCAAGCGCCTCATCCCTCACGGGTTTCGACCTTCCGCCACGTCGGCGCCGTTCGTCACGCCAGACGCTGCGCATTCACGCGACCCGTTTCAGCAGCCAGGCGTCCTGCTTCTTCAGGAACGCCTCGAGATGATCCGGATAGGCAGCCGTCACGGCTCCCTGTACGCTCGGGCGCGCGGCCAATGCGCGGCGCCAGGCTCGCGTTCGGGGCAGACCGTCGAGCACCCCGGTCGGCGCGATCGCATCGAATACGTCGAAGTATCGGAAGATCGGCGCGAAGACCGCGTCGACCAGGCTGAATCGGGGACCGGCGAAGAAGGGGCCCTCTCCCAGTTCGGCTTCGATCCTCGCGAACTTGTCGGTGAGCCCTCTGCGCTTGGTCTCGTAGGGGCCGACGTCCTTGGCCGTCTCGAAGCCCCAGAGATCGGCCAGGATGGATGAGCCGAACTCGATCCAGCCGCGGTGACGCGCCTTTGTCAGCGGATCATCCGGGTGGAGCGGCGGATCCGGCCGAGTCTCCTCGATGTACTCGCAGATCACCATGCTCTCGAAGACGACGGCTTGCGTTCCGTCGGGCTGCGTCACGAGCAGCAGCGGCACCTTGCCGAGCGGCGAGATGGCGGAGAACCAGTCCGGCTTCCGCGAAAGATCGATGTCGCGCCGGTCATGGGCGATGCCCTTCTCGGACAGGGCGATCGCGGCCCGCTGGACGTAGGGGCAGAGGACGTGGCTGACGAGGGTGAGAGGGCTGCCGGACATGGGGGCGGTCTCCACGGGGCGGTTCGGCGAAGAGGCGTCGAACGGCACCACGCGCCGTCGATCGAGATATATGCAGATGCATCCAATTCCAGATTGATCGTCGCGTCAATCCGGATGTAGGTGCATCTATGTCCGTTTCCTCTCCGACCTCACCCCCGACGCCCACCGCCTCCGTCACGCGGGCGTGGATCGGCCTCATGCGCACGCAGCGCGTCATCCTGAGCGCCGTCGAGAAAGATCTGAAGCGAGCCGGCCTTCCGCCCCTCGGCTGGTACGACGTGCTTCTCGAACTGTCCCGCGCCGAGGGGGGACGGTTGCGTCCCTACGAGATCGAGGCTCGGACATTGCTGGCGCAACACAATCTATCGCGCCTTCTGGATCGCATGGAAACGGAGGCCTTCGTCCGCCGAGACGCGTTCGACGGAGACGGCCGCGGTCGATGGATCGTCATCACCGAGGCAGGACGCGCCATGCAGACGAGGATGTGGGTCGTCTACGCCGCATCGATCCAGGCGCACATGGGCGCGAAGCTGACCGACCAGGAAGCTGCCGGATTGGCGGATGCGCTCGCGAAGCTGTCGCGCTGAAGCGAGAACAGTCTGGCTGACGGCCCAGGCGCGCGTCCCGATCTCTCGCGAGGCTGGAACTTGCGAACCGAGGCCCCGCCGGCTGCCCTGGATACTGACACGAGGTCTTTGGATGTATGGAGCGGGCGAAGGGATTCGAACCCTCGACCCCAACCTTGGCAAGGTTGTGCTCTACCCCTGAGCTACACCCGCTCACATTGTCAGGCCGTGCGAACTTGGAGCGGGCGAAGGGATTCGAACCCTCGACCCCAACCTTGGCAAGGTTGTGCTCTACCCCTGAGCTACACCCGCCCAAACCCGTTCGGCCTCGTGGAAAAACTGGAGCGGGCGAAGGGATTCGAACCCTCGACCCCAACCTTGGCAAGGTTGTGCTCTACCCCTGAGCTACACCCGCTCGCTGTTTTCCGTCGGCGTCACCGTGGCGGCGCCGATGAGCGGCATAAACACCATTCCGCCGGGGAGCGCAAGAGGTTGCGGCGTCGGTTGCGGAGCCTCCCTACCAGGTCGCGGCGGGCGCCGTTCCGTCGCGGATCTCGGCCAGCCGCGCGCGGGTCGCCGGGGTGGTCTCCGGCGGCAGGGCGTCGAGGGGGAAGAAGGCGGCGGCCGCGATCTCGCGGTCGGGCGTCTTCGGCACCGGCAGCGTGAAGGCGCGGGCGACGTAGAGTGCGACGTGGTCGCGCTTCGAGGCGCGGTCGTTGAAGTAGAAGCCGTGCAGGGTCGGCGGAGCAGTCGGATCGAGGACGATCCCGGTCTCCTCGCGGAACTCGCGGGCGATGGCCGCGAGCGCCGTCTCGCCCGGCTCGACCCCGCCGCCCGGCAGGTGCCAGCCGTCCATGTAGGTGTGGCGCACGAGGCAGACCCGGTTGTCCGGATCGATCGCCGCCCCACGCACCCCCAGGGTCATCCCGCGGGTGAAGCGCCAGACGAGGTGGGCGCCCCGCATCAGCAGGGCCTGTCGGCGCGTCATTCCGCGACTCCCTCTTCTCATCGCGCCGCGCCATCGACGCGTCGATGGCGCGGCGTTCGGCGCATCAGCGCCGGCGCCCGGTCGGGCTTGCCCGGCGTCTTCGAACAAGTCCGAAGACGCCGCGAGGTTACACGACGGTCAGGCGGATCTCGCCGACGCCCTCGATCGCCCCGACCATGGTCTGGCCGCGGGTCACCGCGCCGACGCCCTCCGGCGTGCCGGCGAAGATGATGTCGCCGGGCTCCAGCACGAAGTAGGTCGACAGGTAGGCGATCTGCTCGGCCACCGACCAGATCATGTCGGAGAGGTCGCCCTTCTGGCGGACGGTCCCGTCGACCGACAGGGTGATGGCACCCCTGTCCGGATGGCCGATGACCGAAGCGGGCTTGAGCGTGCCGACGGGCCCCGACAGGTCGGCGGCCTTGCCGAGCTCCCACGGCCGGCGCAGGGCCTTGGCCTCGTCCTGGACGTCGCGGCGGGTCATGTCGAGGCCGACCGCGTAGCCGTAGACGTGGTCGAGGGCCTCTTCCACCGGGATGTCGCGGCCACCCTTGGCGATCGCCACCACCATCTCGACCTCGTGGTGGTAGTTCGCGGTCTTCGGCGGGTAGGGGTGCTCCACGGTCTGGCCGTCCGGCACCACCTGGAGGGCGTCGGCGGGCTTCATGAAGAAGAACGGCGGCTCGCGGGTCGGGTCGGCGCCCATCTCCCGGGCATGGGCGGCGAAGTTGCGCCCGACGCAGTAGACCCGGCGCACGGGAAACAGGTCGTCGGTGCCATGGATCGGGAGCGCGGTGCGCGGCGGGTTCGGGATCACGGAGAGCATGAGGCTGCTGTCTCGGGCGAAGTTTCGCGAAGGGCCGCGCATCTTGGAAAAGCGGCCGGCCGACCGCTATCTAGAGGGCGGTGCCGCGGTGCGCCATCCCGTCCCGCCGCAACCCTCCTGCCTCATGATGCGCGCCCCCGTGAACCACAGCTCGACCCACAGCCTGCTCGCCACCCTCGCGGCCCGCCTCGGGCCCGCGCACGTCCTCACCGAGGCGACCGACCTCGCCCCCCACCTCGCCGAGACCCGCGGCCTCTACCGGGGCGAGGCGCTGGCGGTCGTGCGCCCGCGCGACACGCAGGAGGTCGCCTTCGTGGTCGGGGCCTGCGCCGCGGCGCGGGTGCCGGTGGTGGCCCATGGCGGCAATACCGGGCTCGTCGGCGGCGGCGTGCCGTTCGGCGGCGTGGTGATCTCGCTCGCCCGCCTCGACCGGGTGCGGGCGGTCGATCCTCTGGATTCCACCATCACGGTCGAGGCCGGCTGCGTGCTGGCCAACGTCCAGGCGGCCGCGGACGCCGCCGGGATGCTATTTCCGCTCTCGCTCGCCTCCGAGGGCTCGTGCCGGATCGGCGGCAACCTCGCCACCAATGCCGGCGGGACCGCGGTGCTCGCCTACGGCAATGCCCGCGAGCTGACCCTCGGCCTCGAGGTGGTGCTGGCCGACGGGCAGGTCTGGAACGGGCTGCGGGCCCTGCGCAAGGACAATTCCGGCTACGACCTGAAGAACCTCTTCGTCGGCTCGGAGGGCACGCTCGGCATCATCACCGCCGCCGTGCTGCGGCTGCACCCCAAGCCCGTCTCGAAGGCCACCGCCTTCCTCGGCCTCGCCTCGGCGCGCGCGGCGCTCGACGCCTTCGGCCGTCTGCGCGACCGGCTCGGGCCCCGGCTCACCGCCTTCGAGTACGTGCCGCGCTTCCCCCTGGAGGTGGTGCTGCGCCACTTGGCCGGCGCGGTGCGGCCGCTTTCCGGCGACCACCACTCCTACGCCCTCGTCGAGATCTCCTCGCCGGCGCCCGACGCGCCCGAGGAGCTGGAGGCGGAACTCGGCGGCCTGATCGAGGCCGGGCTCGTCGAGGACGCGGTGCTGGCCCAGAGCGCGGCGCAAGGGGCCGCCCTGTGGCGCCTGCGCGAGAGCCTGTCGGAGATGCAAGGGCACGAGGGCGGCTCGATCAAGCACGACGTCTCGGTGCCGGTCTCCCGGGTGGCGGAGTTCCTGGAGCGGGCATCGGCCGCCTGCGAGGCGGCGCTGCCGGGCGTGCGGGTCTGCGCCTTCGGGCATTTCGGCGACGGCAACATCCACTTCAACCTGACCCAGCCGGTGGGGGCCGAGAAGGCCGCCTTCCTCGCCGAGTGGCCGCGCTTCAACCGCATCGTCCACGACATCGTCCACGCCATGGACGGCTCGATCGCCGCCGAGCACGGCGTCGGGCTGATCAAGCGCGACGAGCTGACCCGCTACAAGGACCCGGTCGCCCTCGACCTGATGCGCCGCCTCAAGGGCGCCCTCGACCCGCTCGGCATCCTGAATCCCGGCAAGGTTCTGGCCGGGGAAGGCGGCCCCGAGTGGTTCCCGGGCAAAGCGTCGGCAGCATGATCGCGCTGTTTCGCCAGGCCGCTCCGGCACCGGCGGGCCTGACCGCGGCCACCCTGCTCGGTGCCTTCGAGAGCCTCGGCGACAATTGCGAGTTCGGCATCGCCCAGCGCTATGCCGGCGCCGACCCCCTCGGGCTGTTCCGCCTCTCCTCGGCGCCGATCGGCGACCTCGTCCACGCGGTCGAGACGCGGTTTTCCCATTACGGCGGGGCAGAGGACATCGAGGTCCGGGTCGGCGCCGGCGGCTACCTGTTCTGCCACAGCCGCCGGTACGGTTTCGCCTATCACACCGGCGACACCGCGCCCCGCGTGAAGCCCGCCGACATCCTGGCGCGGGAGATCCGCCGGGTCGACTACCTCAAGGACCGGCTGCTCGCCGACCTCGCGGCGGGAGAGAAAATCCTGGTCCGCAAGGGACCGCCGGGGGAGAGCGAGGGCGCGGTGCGCCGCCTGTTCGGCGCCCTGCGGGCGATCGGCCCGGTGACCCTGCTGCGGGTCTGCGCGGCGGAGGAGGCTCCGCCCGGCCGGGTGGTCTGGCGCGGCGAGGGCCTGATGCAGGGGGCGCTGCCCCACTTCGCCCCCTATGCCGCGGCGACCGACGCCGACCTGCCGGGCTGGCTCGCGGTCTGCGGCCGGGCCTACGCCCTGCGCCACAGCCTGGTCGAGCCCCCTGCCCTGGCGCCGGACGGCCCGCCGCTCTTCGAAGCGACCGACACCACCCGCCCCGCGCTGGCCGTCGCCGCGCCCGAGCCGGGCGCGCTCGCCGCCTCCTACCCGGTCGCGGGCCTGCGGCCGAACCGCCTCCACGTCGTCGCGGCGGAGATCCGGCTGCCCGAGGATTTTCGCGGGACGCGGGCCGCCCTCGCCTTCGTCGACGCGGCGCCCCATGCCCGCCGGGAGGCGGATCTCAGCCGCCGCGGCAGCTGGCAGACGATCTACGGCGCCACCCGGATGCGCAAGCGCCAGAGCGAGGCCACGGTCGGCCTGATGCTGGCGGGGCCGGCCGGTACGGCGGTGGAGATGCGGGGATGGCGGGTGACGGAGGGGTGCCTGCCGGGGGTGGGGTGAGGCACGGTACCCGAGGGCTGCCATTCACAGCCTTATGGCTCGAAACCCGCCCATCTGTAATCCTCCGCCCTTTCCCGGACGACTGAAGCGAAGCGGAAGGAGATCCGGGAAAGGGGCGAGCGTGGGAACGGAGGTTGGTTTCCTATCCAGCCCTGGAGGATACGGGCGGTCCGAGCGACATCGTCACCGCGCGTCCTGCAGATCCACCCGCCTCTCGCCCGCCACCCCCGCCAGATCCTCCCGGATGCCTTGCGTGATCGCCTTCAGCTCCGGCGCCGCCCGGTCCCGCGGCTGGCCCGCCGCAATGCGGTGGGCCGCAACGATGCGGCCCGGGCTCCCTGCCAGCACCACGACCCGGTCGGCGAGGTAGACCGCCTCCTCGATGTCGTGGGTGACGAACAGGACGGTCTGGCCCGAAGCGCGGCAGAGCCGGGCGAGCTCGTCCTGCAGCGTCTCGCGGGTGAGCGCGTCGAGGGCCGAGAACGGCTCGTCCATGAGCAGGACGTGCGGCTCGACCGCCAGCGCCCGGGCGAGCGACACCCGCTGGCGCTGGCCCCCGGAGAGCTGGAACGGCCAGCGCCCGGCGAGCGCCCCGAGACCGACCCGGTCGAGGGCGGCTTGCGCCCGCCGGCGCCGCTCGACCCGGGGGAGGCGCAGCTTCTCGAGCCCGAAGGCGACGTTGTCGAGGACCCGGCGCCAGGGCAGCAGGCGCGAATCCTGAAACACCAGGGCGACGGCCCGGCGACCCGGCTCGGGCGCACTGACCGAGACGGTGCCGGCACTTGGGCGCACGAGGTCGGCGATCACGCGCAGCAGCGTCGACTTGCCGACGCCGGAAGCGCCGACGATCGCCAGGAACTCGCCGGGCTCGATGTCGAGGTCGAGGCCGGACAGCACCGTGGTGCGGGTGCCATCGCGGGTGAAGGTGAGGGCGAGGCCCTGGATCGCGATCAGGCCCGCCATCGGAGCATCCAGCCTTGCAGCGCCGTGAAGGCGGCGTCGAACACGCCGTAGAGCAGCGCCATGGTGAGCATGTAGACGACCACGATGTCGGTCGCGAGGAGCGTCGACGCCTGCATCATCCGCTGGCCCAAGCCGGCGACGCCAAAAATCTCGGCCGCCACCACCGCCATCCAGGCCTGCCCGATGGCGGTGCGCACGCCGACGAGGATCCCCGGCATGGCAGCGGGCCACACCACGGTCACCAGGCGCTCGGGGGCGGAGCGGAAGCCGAAGGCGGCGGCGAGCTCGATCAGGTCGCGGTCGACGCCGCGGATCGCCCCGTGGCTCGCGAAGTAGACGATCCAGAACACCCCGATCGCCACGATGAACAGGGCCGCCTCCGGGCTGACCCCGAACCAGATGATGGCGAAGGGCACCCAGGCGAGGCCCGGCACCGGGCGCAGGACCCGCACCACCCAGGCGGTCAGGCCTTCGGCCGTGCGCGACATTCCCGTCAGGGTGCCGGCGGCGATGCCGAGGCCGAGGCCGAGGGCGAGACCGCCGAGGTAATGCCCGAGGCTGCCGCCGATGGCCGCGAGCCACTGGCCGGAGCGCAGCTCGCGCAAAAATGCTTCCGGCAGCACCGAGGGCGGCGGCAGGAAGGCCGGATTGACGAGGCCGAGCCGGGGCACGGCCTCCCACAGCACGAAGAAGGCGGCGAGCCCCAGGAGCGGGAGCAGCAACGCCGCGGGGCGGGATCTCACGGGTGAACTCTCACTTGCCGGCGACGGCGCGCTCGTAGAGCCGCGGCTCGAACAGCCCGTCGAGGGCCACCTCGCGCTCCAGCGCGCCGATCTTCACCTGGTAGCGCTGCATCGCCGCCGTCGCCTCGACGATGCGGCGGGGATCGGCGGAGAAGCGCGTCGCCGGCGAGGCCAGCGCCCGGCGGATGGTGGCGGTGTCGACGAGGCCCTTGCCGAGCGACGCCTCGACGATCGGCGCGACGCGCTCCGGGTCGCGGCCGATCAGGTCGACCGCCCGCACGACACCCGTGACGATCGCCTGGGCGACCTCGGGCTCCTTGTCGAGGAGGGCGCGGGTGACGGCGACGACGGTACCCGGCTGGCTCGGGAACATCTCGCCGCCGAGCGCCATCAGGTGGATCGCCGGGTTGCGGCCGGTGACGATCGAGACCGCGGGCTCGCGCAGAATTCCGCCCTCGACCGCGCCGGCGAGCACCGCCTGCTGGGTCGCGTCGATCCCCATCGAGACGATCGTCACGTCCTTCGGGTCGGCCTTCGCCACCTCCCACAGCCAGTGCTGCAGGGTGGTGTTCGGCACCGAGCCGAGGGGCTGGGTGGCGAGTCGCGCCGGGGTGCCGGTGGATTCGCGGTAGCGCCGGAACACCTCGGCCGGGGCGACGCCGGTCTCGGCGAAGCGGGCGAGCTTGGGGCCGGCGACGAAGACGTTCTCCTCGACCGAGGTGGCGGCCACCACCTTCACGTCGATGCCCTTTTGGCGGGCGACGCAGAGCGGCGCCACGCCGGCGACGTAGACGTCGAGGGTGCCCGACGCCAGCGCCTGGATCATGTTCGGGCCCGACTCGAAGGTCGTGACCGCGAGCGACAGCCCCGCCTGCTTCAGCCAGCCCTCCTTCTCGGCGACGTAGATCGGCGCCGCGGCGAGGATCGGGATCACGCCGACCCGCAACGGCGCGGCGCGGCCCTGGGCGAGCACCGGCGTCACCCGTCCGAGGGCGGCGCCGACGGCGAGGACCGGGGCTGCCCCGAGGATGCTGCGTCGCGTGATGGTCATGGCCGGCCGTCTGTGGGGAAGGAACGCCTCCGCTTAGGGCATCCTCCTGCGGCCGTGCAAGAACGGCGCGGAACTAAGAAATTTCATCTCTTCTCATGGCGCATGATAGTACAAATTTCTCTTACGCAGCATTGACGGAGAAGAACCTCCGGACCGGCCCGGGGGCGCCCTCCCCACCCCTGGCACGGCCAGTCCAATTTTTTGGTCAGCACAGGCAAGCACCGGCGCTCCGGCCTCTTCTAACCTCGGGTCGTCGGCAACGCGCCTCGTGCTGCAACAGGAGCCCGGACCAGGATGGCCCTCTCGCGTCGTGACCTCCTCCGTACCGCGGCCGCCGTTCCGCTCTCCACCCTGGCGATGCCGGCCGTGCTCCGGTCCGCCCGGGCCGAGACGCCGATCCTCGTCGGCTCGCTGCACGACCAGTCCGGACCGATCGCCGCCTCCGGCACGCCGATGGTCGAGAGCCTGAAGCTCGGGATCGAGGAGGTGAACGCCGCGGGCGGCCTGCTCGGCCGGCCGCTGCAGCTCGTGCACTACGACACCCAGTCCAACATCCAGATGTACTCGCAATACGCCCAGCAGCTCGCCGTGCGCGACAAGGTGGCGGTGGTCCATGGCGGCATCACCTCGGCCTCGCGCGAGGCGATCCGCCCGACCTTCAACCGCTTCCGGGTGCTGTACTTCTACAACGTGCTGTACGAGGGCGGGGTCTGCGACCGCAACACCTTCTGCACCGGTACGACCCCGGCCCAGACGGTCGAGAAGCTGGTGCCCTACGCGATGGGGAAGGACAAGAAGAAGGTCTACATCATCGCCGCCGATTACAATTACGGCCAGATCACCGCCAAGTGGATGCAGAAATACGTCAAGGACCAGGGCGGCGAGACGGTCTCGGTCGATTTCTTCCCGCTCGACGTGACGAATTTCGGCCCGACGATCTCGAAGATCCAGGCCGCCAAGCCCGACCTGCTGCTCTCGGCCCTGGTCGGCGGCAACCACACGGCGTTCTACCGGCAATGGACCTCGGCCGGCATGAAGGGCCAGATCCCGATCGCCTCGACCACCTTCGGCCTCGTCAACGAGCCCTCGACCCTCAACGCCGCCGAGAGCGACGGCGTGCTCGGCGCCTACGGCTATTTCGAGGAACTGACGACGCCCGCGAGCACGGCCTACGTCGCCAAGCTGAAGAAGCAGTCGCCGAGCATCCCCTACATCAGCGAGCTGGCGGCGGCGACCTACGAGGGCTTCTACCTCTGGGTCGAGGGGGTGAAGAAGGCGAAGTCCATCGACCGGATGGCGGTGACCGAGGCGCTCGAGACCGGTCTGTCCTTCGACGGACCGACCGGCAAGGTGACGATCGACCACGCCACCCACCACGTCACCCGCAACGCCTACCTGGCGGCGGTCAAGGACCGGAAATGGACGGTGCGGGAGACGTTTCCGGATGCCAAGCCCCAGGATACCGCCGCGGTGTGCAACCTGATCAAGAACCCGCGGGACAACAAGCAGTACGAGATCTCGATCTGAGTCTCTCTCAGCCCTCCCACCCGCGACCTCATCCTGAGGTGCGAGTGAAACGAGCCTCGAAGGAGGCCTCCAGAACTCTCCGCGATCCCTGGACGCCTCCTTCGAGGCCCACTGCGTGGGCACCTCAGGATGAGGTCGCGCGTGGGAAAACAGCAGCGGCGATCGGGTCAGCCTATCCGTTCAGTCCCCCTCCCCCACCCGGATGACGTCATGGACCTGTCGCTCATCATCGCGCTCGACGTCGTGAACGGGGCCGCTTCCCTGTTCCTGCTCTGCCTCGGCCTCGCGATCATCTTCGGGATGATGAAGATCATCAACCTCGCCCACGGCGAGTTCGTGATGCTGGGGGCCTACGCCACGGTGATCTCGGCCAATGCCGGGCTCAACATCTGGATCGCGATGCTGGTGGTGGCCCCGCTCTTCGTCGGCCTCGTCGGGCTCGTCATCGAGCGCTGCCTGATCCGCTTCCTGTACGGGCGCCTCGTCGATTCGATGCTGGCGACCTGGGGCCTGAGCCTCTGCCTCATCGGCCTCGTGACGACGATCTTCGGCAACACCATCAACGGCGTGCCGACGCCGCTCGGCGGGTTCCAGGTCGGGGCCTACCGGTCGAGCTGGTACACGATCTTCCTGCTCGCCATGGCCGTCGTGATGATGGCCTTGGTCTACGGCGTGCTCCGCTTCACCCGCTTCGGCCTCGTCGCCCGGGCGGTGATGCTGAATCCCGGCATGGCCGCGACCCTCGGGGTCAACCCGGCGAAGATCTACATGGCGACCTTCGGCATCGGCGCCGCCGTCACCGGGCTCGCCGGCGGGCTGCTGGCGCCGGTCTCGGGCATCACGCCGGTGATGGGCACCGCCTTCGTCGCCAAGTGCTTCATCACGGTCGTCGGCGGCGGCGCGACGATCATCTCGGGCACGCTCTCGGCCGCCGGACTCTTCGGCTTCGTCAACCAGCTCGGCGCCTACTTCACCACCCCGGTCTACGGCGAGGTGATCCTCTTCCTCTCCGCGATCCTGCTGATCCGCCTGCTGCCGCAAGGCATCTCCGGCCGCTTCTTCAAGGGGACGCTCTGACATGCCCGCCGCCCTGTCGCGCGCCCTCCAGGGCCTCGCAATTCTCGCCGCCGCCGCCCTGGTCGTCGTCCTGCCAGCTTACGTCGAACTCTTCACCCTGATGCAGCTGACCTTGTTCGCCGCCATGGGCGTGCTGGCGCTCAGCCTCGGCTTCATCTGGGGCTTCGGGGGGATCCTGTCCTTCGGCCAGACCGCGTTCTTCGGTCTCGGCGGCTACACCTACGCGATCGCGGCGATCAATTTCGGCGATTCGACCAACGCGATCCTGCTGGCGATCCTCTTTCCCGCCCTCTTCGCCGCGGCTCTCGGCTACTTCGTGTTCTACGGCCGGATCAGCGAGGTCTATCTCGGGGTCATCACGCTCACCGTCACGCTGATCCTGTTCAACGTCGTCAACTCGACGGCGGGCGACGCCTACACGATCGGCCAGGCCCGGCTCGGCGGCTTCAACGGCATCCCCTCGGTGCCGACCTTCAATGCGCCCTACACCCCGGACGCGGTGCTGAGCCCCGAGGCCGGATGGTGGGTCACCGGCGGCGTACTCATCGCCGTCTACCTCCTGATGCGGCTCCTGCTCGCCAGCCCGTTCGGCCGCATCGCGGTGGCGGTGCGCGAGAACGAGACCCGGGCGGCGCTGCTGGGCTACGATCCGCGGCTGATCAAGCTCGGGGTGTTCATGGTCGGCGGCGCGGTCGCGGGGCTCGCCGGCGCGCTCTACGTCAACTGGGGCGCCTTCGTCGGCCCGACGATCTTCTCCCTGTCGCTCTCGGCCGAGATCATCATCTGGATCACCGTCGGCGGCCTCGGCACCCTGATCGGCCCGGTGGTCGGCTGCGTCCTGATCCAGTTCCTCAACGCCAAGATCGGCTCGCAGCAGGCCTTCAACGCCAACCTCGTCCTCGGGGTGATCCTGGTCGGCTTCGTGCTGCTCCTGCCGAAAGGCATCGTGCCGACGCTGAAGAATGCCCTCCTTGGGCTCGGCCGCAAGGCCAGACGGCGCCCGGCCGCCTCCACCGCCGCCCGGACCCAGATCGCGGGAGCCGAATAGTGTCTCTCACGAAACTCCCGATCACCGTCATCTCTCGCCGTGGCAGCGTCGGCGCCACGGGAGTGTCGCGAGGTGCACTGATGGACCCCCTCGTCCCCCTCCTGAAGACCGAGCACCTGACGATGCGCTTCGGCGGCGTCGTCGCCAACGACGACGTCAGTTTCACCCTCGGAGAGATGGAGTTGCGCTGCCTGATCGGCCCGAACGGCGCCGGCAAGAGCACCTTCTTCAAGATGCTCACCGGCCAGCTCACCCCGACCTCCGGCACCATCGCTTTCCGCGGCCAGCCCCTGACCGGGTTGCAGAGCCACCAGATCGCCCGGCTCGGCATCGGCATCAAGACGCAGGTGCCGAACGTGTTCAACGGGCTGTCGGTGCGCGAGAACATCTGGCTCTCGGCCCGCCGCAAGACGACGCCGAAATTCACCGGGCCGCTCGTCGACGAGATCCTGGAGAAGATCCGGCTGACGCATCTCGCCGGGGCGACGGTCGGCCAGCTCTCGCACGGCCAGCGGCAATGGGTCGAGATCGGCACGGTGCTGGCGGGCGATCCCGACCTGATCCTCCTCGACGAGCCGGCCGCCGGCATGACCGACGAGGAGACCCACCGCACCGCCGAGATCATCCGCGAGATCAACAAGAGCCGGGCGATCGTCGTGGTCGAGCACGACATGGCGTTCATCAAGATGATCGCCCGTACGGTCACGGTGTTCCACCAGGGTCGGATCATGATGGAGGACGGGATCGACGCCGTGCTCGCCGACCGGCGGGTGCGCGACGTCTATCTCGGTAAGACGATGGCGGCATGAAGGGGATGGCATGAGCGCGCTTCTGGACGTGGAAGACCTGCGGGCGAGCTACGGCCGGGTGCCGATCCTGATGGGCGTCGACTTCAGCCTGGCGCCCGGGGAATATCTCGGCATCCTCGGCCACAACGGCATGGGCAAGACGACGTTGATGCGGACCCTGATGGGCCACATCCCGGCCACGGCCGGCGCGGTGCGCTTTTCGGGCACCGACGTGACCCGGCTCCCCATCCACCAGCGCGCCCGCCTCGGCATGGGTCTGGTGCCGCAAGGCCGCGAGATCTTCGCCACCCTCAGCGTGCGCGAGAACCTGCGCATGGGGCTAGCCAGCGCCCCGAAGGAGGATCCCCGCATCATCGACGACGTGCTCGCCGACTTCCCCCGCCTCGTGCGCCTGCTCGACCGGCGCGGCGGCGCGCTCTCGGGCGGCGAGCAGCAATTGCTCGCCCTCGCCCGCTGCCTCTGCACCCGGCCGAAGCTCGTCCTCCTCGACGAGCCGACAGAGGGCATCCAGCCCTCGATCATCGAGGAGATCATCGAGACGCTGCTGGCGCTCAAGAAGCGCTGGGACCTGTCGATGATCATCGTCGAGCAGAACCTCGACTTCATCACCTCGCTGTCCGACCGGGTGCTCGGCATCCAGAAGGGCCGCATCACCGGCGAGGTCTCGCGCGAGGACCTGCTGGCGGGGCGGATCGGCATGGCGGCGGCGTAGCGGGGTTGAGTGCACCTCACAAAACTCCCGCCGCGCTGACGCCGCCACATCGAGCGACAACGGCGATCGGGAGTTTTGTGAGAGACACTAAGCCAGCCGTTTCTCTTGCCCGCCCCTTTCCCGGTCGACTGGAGCGTCAGCGGAAGGAGATCCGGGATCCAGCATAAGACTCGCGAAGCGACCGTGAGTCTGCAACATTGCAAATATCGAGCCGCTTCGCGGCACTTCTCCCCTGGATCCCGGATCTCCTTTCACTTCGTTACAGTCGTCCGGGAAAGGGGAGCTTGAATGGAAGCTCTTCGCCACCCCAACTCAGGAGACGCCCCATGGCCATCACCCGCCCGAGCGCCGACCAGGTCCGCGAGCTCGCCGCCAGCCTCCACATGTCGCTGTCGCCCGAGGAGGCCGCCGCCTACCGCGCCCTGATGGACGCCTCATTCGACGCCTACGACGTGGTCGACGCCCTGCCCGACCACATCCCCCCGGTGAAGTATCCCCGCACCCCCGGCACCCGGCCGACCCCGGAGGAGAATCCCCTCGGCGCCTGGTACTGGAAGAGCGAGGTGAAGGGCGCCGACACCGGCAAGCTCAAGGGCAAGACCGTCGCGCTCAAGGACAACGTCGCCCTCGCCGGCGTGCCGATGATGAACGGCGCCTCGACCCTCGAAGGCTTCGTGCCGGCCTCCGACGCCACCATCGTCACCCGGATGCTCGATGCCGGGGCGACGATCCTCGGCAAGGCGGTCTGCGAGCATTTCTGCCTCTCGGGCGGCAGCCACACCTCGGATCCCGGGCCGGTCCACAACCCGCACCGGATGGGCTACTCGGCCGGCGGCTCGTCCTCGGGCAGCGGCGCGCTGGTGGCGGCCGGCGAGGTCGACATGGCGATCGGCGGCGACCAGGGCGGGTCGATCCGCATCCCGGCCTCGTATTGCGGGATCTACGGGATGAAGCCGACCCACGGTCTCGTTCCCTATACCGGCGTGATGCCGATCGAGACCACGATCGACCATACCGGCCCGATGACCGCGAGCGTCGGCGACAACGCCCTGCTGCTCGAAGTCCTGGCCGGACCGGACGGGCTCGACCCGCGCCAGGTCGCGCCGCAGGTCGCCGCCTACACGGAAGCGCTGAAGAAGGGCGCGAAGGGCCTGAAGATCGGCCTCCTGACGGAGGGGTTCTCCGCGCCCGGCATGCAGGAGGCGGTGGCCGACAAGGTGCGGGCGGCGGCGGCCCGGTTCGAGGCCTTGGGCGCCACGGTCGAGGAGGTCTCGCTGCCCGCCTACCGGACGGCGGCCTCGGTCTGGACGCCGATCGGGCTGGAGGGCCTGACGCAGCAGATGATGCTCGGCAACGGCATGGGCTTCAACTGGAAGGGCGCCTACGATGTCGGCCTGTTCGACGCCCACTCGGCCTGGCGCGCCAAGGCCGACGACCTCTCCGAGACGCTCAAGATCTCGATGCTGATCGGCCAGTGGGGCCTGACCCATTATCGCGGCCGCTACTACGCCAAGGCGCAGAACCTCGCCCGCAAGGTGCGGGAGGATTTCGCCGATTGCTTCAAGACCTACGACCTGCTGCTGTGCCCGACCCTGCCCTGCACCGCCACCAAGCTGCCGGAGAAGGGCGCGCCGCTGGAAGAGATCATCGTCCGCGCCTTCGAGATGGTCGCCTCGACCTCGCCGATGGACGTGACCGGCAATCCCTCGATGTCGATCCCCTGCGGCCTCGTCGACGGCCTGCCGGTCGGGCTGATGCTGACCGCGAAGGACTGGAACGAGAGCGCGATCTACCAGGCCGCCCACGCCTTCGAGGCCGCCGGCGACTGGAAGACCTTCTGAAGGCGGGCCCATGAAGACCATCAGCGCCATCCTCCGCGCCAAGCCGGGCGCGGAGGCGACCCTGCGGGCCGCCCTCCTCGACGTGGCGGCCCACGTCGCCGAAAACGAGCCGGACACGATCGGCTTCTTCGTCTCGCAGGATGCGGGCGATTCCACCCGCTTCACCACCTACGAGCGTTTCGCCGACCAGGCGGCGATGGACCGGCACAACGGCTCGGCGGCGGTGGCGCGGTTCTTCGCCGTCGCGCAGCCGATCCTCGACGGCGAGGTCATCCTGGTGACCGCCGACGAGATCTCCGCACGATGACCTCTCGCCGATGACTCCTTACGACACCCTGATCGTCGGCGCCGGCAGCGCCGGCTGCGTGCTCGCCGGGCGGCTCAGCGCCGACCCGGCGCGCCGGGTGCTGCTGCTGGAATCCGGCGGTGAGCCGCCCCTCGGCGCCGTCATCCCGTCCGACTGGCCGAGCCTGTTCAACACCGGCGCCGACTGGGGCTTCCACACCGAGCCTCAGGCCGGCTGCCGCGACCGCCGGATCTTCTGGCCCCGCGGCCGGATGCTCGGCGGCTCCGGCTCGCTCAACGCCATGATCTACCTGCGCGGCCTGCCCTCGGACTACGATGCCTGGGAGGCCCTGGGCTGCCCCGGCTGGGGCTGGCGCGACGTGCTGCCGGATTTCCTCTCGTCCGAGGACAATCGCCGCTTCGGCAACACCCCGCTGCACGGCACCGGCGGTCCTTTGCCGGTCGAGGATTGCCCGTATCGCGACGAGGGCGAGACGCTCTGGCACGAGGCCGCCGTGGCGGCCGGCCATCCGGCGAACCCGGATTTCAACGGCGGCTGCCAGGAAGGCGTCGGGTTTTTCCAGCTGACCACCCGGGGCGGCGAGCGCTTCGGGACCAAGCGGGCCTATCTCGACCCGGCGCGGGAGCGGCCAAACCTCACGGTCGAGACCGGCGTCCTCGTCACCCGCCTCGTGATCGAGCACGGCCGCGCCGTCGGCGTCGAGTACCTGCGCGACGGCCGGCCCGAGCGGGCCTCGGCCGGGCAGGTCGTGCTCGCGGCCGGCGCCATCGCCTCGCCGCACCTCCTGATGCTCTCCGGGATCGGCCCGGCGGATGCGCTGAGGGCGGCCGGGGTCGCGCCTTTGCACGATCTCCCCGGTGTCGGCCAGGACCTGCAGGACCACCCGGCGATCACCCTCGCCTTCGCGGCCACGCGCCCGGTCGGCCCCGGTGCCGTGGACGCGGCCGAGAGCCTTGCGGAATGGCAGGCGCATCGCACCGGCCCGCGGACCTCGAACTGGGCCGCGGCCGGCGGCCACGTCGCCACGTGGGCCGGCATCGAACCCGACCTCCAGCTCTACGGCATCGCCGCCCCGCATCGCGATTACGGCCGGTTCCTCTATCCGGGCTCCGGCTTCACCCTGTTCGCGGTGCTGCAACGGCCGGAGAGCCGCGGCGAGATCCGCCTGCGCTCCGCCGACCCGGTCATGGCGCCGGCGATCGACCCGCGCTACCTCTCGGACGAGGGCGGCCGCGACCTCGCCACCCTGGTCGAGGGCGTGCGGATCAACCGGGCCATCGCGGCGGCGGATCCGCTCGCCGCGGTGATCGCCCACGAGCTGAGCCCCTCGGCCGAATGCCGGGACGAGGCCGGCATCGCCCGGCACGTCCGCGGCCACCTCGCCTCGCTCTACCACCCGTCGAGCACCTGCCGGATGGGCACCGATCCCGGCGCGGTCGTCGATCCGCAGAGCTTCGCGGTGCACGGGCTCGACGGCCTGTACGTCGCCGACGCCTCGGTGTTTCCGCGGATGATCTCGGCCAACCTCAACGCCACGGTGATCCTGGTGGCCGAGCGGGCGGCCCGGGCGCTGGCGGGGTGACGCGAAGGCCGGCCGAGATGAACACCGCGCCGTCGAAAGTCCCCGGTCAGGCGGTCGCCACGGTTCCGACGACGGCCAGAGCATTGTCCGACGAAGCGGAAACCGGCTCGTCGTAGAAAATGCGGCCAAACCAGAGACCTGGAGCGCTTCGCGATTGCAGCGCGATCGGGAAGCGCTCCAGGCCCCTTCCTGCCCCGGCCGACCAGCCCACTCGGCCTATGACCGCCCGTCTCGCTCCCGGCTGGCACCGTCGTTGCTTGAGCCGGTCCGGACGCGACGCGCATCGCGGGCCCGCCCGAGGCCCGGATCCGCCGGAGGGACAGTCATGGCATCGCTCACCGCCTCGCCGCCGTCGGCCTTCTCCTCGGCCCCTTCGCCCGCCCCGATCACCACCTTCGACACCAACGTACTCGCGGAACAATACCGCTTCTCCTACTGGCGCGACGCGATCTGCGCGCATTTGAGCCCGTCGGAGACGATGCGGAAGATCGACGACGGACCGTTCTCGGCGCGCCTGCGCAAGGTGGCGCTCGGCAAGGTCAACGTCTGCGACATCCGGTTCTCGCCGATGGAGAACCGCCGCGACGCCGCCTGCCTGCGGCGGATGCCGGACGACGACGTGTTCGTGGCGCTGATGAAGAGCGGCACCGGCCGGCTGGTGCAGGACGACCGCTGCGCCCTTCCCTCCGTCGGCGACCTCGTGGTGTACGATTCGGCCCGGCCGTTCCTGTGGGAGTTCGAGCAGGACACCCGGATGATCGTCGCCCGGATGGCCCGACGGCAGATGGCGGCGCGCCTGCCCGACTTCGAGCACCTGGCCGCGCGGATCATCCGGCCCGACCAGCCACTGGCCTCGACCCTCGCCCACACCCTGACCGACATCGTCGAACTGGAAACCCCGTTGAGCGAGAGCGGCTCGCAGCGCCTCGGCAACGCGTTCCTCGAATTGCTCACCGCCTCGCTGGAGGCGAGCCTGACGGCACCGGGGCGCAAGGTCGCCGATGCCGACCTGGTGCGCCAGGCCAAGACCTTCCTGCTCGCCCATATCGAGGATCCCGACCTCGACCTCGCCACGGTGGCGAACCGCCTCGGCGTGTCGCTGCGCACGCTCTGCCGCGCCTTCGCGTCGGACGGCACCACGGCGATCCGCTGGCTGTGGCAGCAGCGGCTGGCCCTCGCCCACCGGCTGCTCGAGGAAGGCCAGGCCCGCAATGTCGGGCAGGTGGTGATGCAATGCGGCTTCAGCGACTTCTCGCATTTCAGCCGGGCGTTCAAGAAGACCTACGGGGTGATGCCGAAATCGGTGCTGCGGGCGGCGGGGTGAGGCCGGCTCACCCCCGCGGCGCCAGCACGATCACCGCCGCTCCCGCGAGGCACAGGGCGGCCCCGGCGCAATCGAACCGGTTCGGCCGCTGCCCTTCCGCGCCCCAGAGCCAGGCGAGCGAGGCCGCGATGTAGACGCCGCCATAGGCCGCGAAGGCGCGCCCGGCGGCGTCCGACTCGGTCAGCGCGAGCAGGAACGCGAAGGCGCCGAGCGCCAGGCCCCCCGGAATCAGCCAGAGCGGCGACGCCGAGAGCCGCCACCAGGCCCAGACCGAGAAGCACCCGGCGATCTCGGCGAGCGCGGCGGCGGCGTAGAGGAGAAAGGTCGGCATGGCGCGGCTTCTCCCACGCCATGCCGCCGCGCGAAAGATCAGGCCCGCCGCTTCATCAGGGCCGCCGCCGCGAGGCCGACGCCGGCCATCACCGCCCCGGTGGCGAGAGGGTTGAGCTTTGCCCGCGTGTAGGTGCTGGTGTGGCGCACCATCCCCGGATGGTCGCCGCGCACGTGGCCGTCCTGGGTCGGCCGGTGGAGGGCGCCGTTCGGGTCGCGCGGCGGCTCGGCGCGCAGCTGCTGGCCCGCCATCACGCCGCCGAGGCGGTCGAAGGTGCCGGGCGCGAGCTTCTTGAGGCCCGTCATCGCCCGGCCGCCGCCGCCGACGATGATCTCGCGCTGCGGATACACCGCGGCGTGCAGGATCGCGTGGGCGACCTCGTCCGGGTGATAGACCGGCGGCGGCAGCTTCGGCTCGCGGTCGAGGTAGTTGCGGGCGTGCTGCGGGAACGGGGTGTCGATCGCCGCCGGCTTGATCAGCGTCACCGAGACCGGCGCGCGATCGAGGTCCAGCTCGGACCGGAGCGCGTCGGTGAAGCCGCGGATCGCGTGCTTGCTCGCCGAGTACATGCCCTGGAGCGGGATCGCGAGGTCGGAGGCGATGCTGCCGAGATTGATGATCGCGCCGCCGCGCCGGCGCAAGAAAGGCGCCGCCACCAGCGAGCCGTAGACCACGCCCCAGAAATTGGTCTGGAAGAGGCGGTCGTGGTCCTCGTCCGAGACCTCCTCCAGCCGGCCGTAGATCGAGATGCCGGCATCGTTGACCCAGGTATCGAAGCCGCCGAAGCGCTGCACCGCCTTGTCGGCGATGGCCTGCACCTCCTCGCGCCGGCCGACATCGGCGACGACGTGGGTCGCCTCGCCGCCCGAAGCCTCGATCTCCTCCTGGATCGTCGCCAGCGCCTCGGCGTTGCGCGAGGCGAGCACCACCCGGGCACCCGCCCGCGCCGCCATCCGGGCCGTGGCGAGCCCGATGCCGCTGGAGCCGCCCGTGATGACGATCACCTGCTCGCCGAGAGGCTTGTGGGCGTGGCTCATGGAATCCTCCGTACAGGATGGGGGTATCCAGGCCCTAACGATGGTGGGCGTGCTTCGTTCATTCCATCAATGGCGGCGCTCGCGGCGGCTACGATGCGCCGCCAATCCCGTCTCCTTCCCCTTTCCCGGACGACTGTAGCGAAGCGGAAGGAGATCCGGGATCCAGCGGAAGAAGTGCCGCGAAGCGGCTCTGTCTTTGCGACGTTACAGACATAAAGACGCTTCGCGACTTTTTGCGCTGGATCCCGGATCTCCTTCCACTGCGTTTCAGTCGTCCGGGAAAGGGCGTGGTGATTTTTTTCGGAAAGCTGGCTGCCCGGGCGAGATCCCCCTCAATGATCGACCACCGCTCTGCGCCACGATCGAGCCGCCCGTCCCCAGCCATATCTCGAACCTCTGGCACAAGCCCGCACAAGCTATTGGACAGGCGGTCACCGCACCCCCATGATCCGCGCCGCGGCGAGGCCCCCGACGCCACACTCCAGAGGGGCCCGTGCGCGGTACAATGTCAGGGAGGAAGCCGATGGCTGGGACGGGTCGTGCCGGGATGCTCACGCGGCGCGAGGCGCTGGTCGGCGCAGGGGCCGCGGGGGCGAGCCTGATGCTGCCGGGCGGTTCTCCTTTCGCGCAAGGGGCCAAACCCGCCGAGCTGAAGGTCGGCATCGCCACCTACCTGTCGGGCCCGGCGAGCGTCTTCGGCGTACCAGGCCGCCAGACCGCCGAGATGCTGTTCGACGAGATCAACGCCGCCGGCGGCATCGCGGGCGTCAAGGTGCGGCCGATCTTCGTCGACGAGGGCCCGGGCGTCGACCACGTCGTCGGCGAGTACCGTCGCCTCGTGCAGTCGGAGGGCGTGCATCTGATCTTCGCGGCGATCTCGTCGGCCGATTGCATCGCCTGCGCGCCGCTCGCCGACGAGCTGAAGCGTCCGACCCTGCTGTGGGATTGCGGCACCCAGCGCATCTTCGAGGACAACCGCTACTCTTACGCCTTCCGCACCCAGGCCAACGCGACGCCGGAGATCCTGGCGGCGCTCCTCTACCTCCTGAAGGTGAAGCCGGACTTCAAGTCGATCGCGGTGATCAACCAGGACTACGCCTGGGGCCGCGATTCCTGGGACATTTTTCGCACGGCGATGAACACCCTGAAGCCCGGGGTGAAGGTCTCGGCCGAGCTGTTTCCGCGCTTCGGCGCCACCGACTTTTCCACCGAGATCACCCGCGTGCTGGCGCTGCGGCCCGACGTGGTGCTGTCGACCTCCTGGGGCGGCGACCTCGACGCGCTGATCCGCCAGGCCTCGGACCGCAAGCTGTTCGAGCGCTCGGCCTTCGTGATGCCGCTCGCCGAATCCTCGCTCCAGCGCGTCGGCAAGGCGCTGCCGGCCGGCCACATCGTCGGCGCCCGCGGCGACCACTGGTTCCTGCATCCCTCCCCGGCCGACCCGGAGCGGCTGAAGCGCTTCAGTGACAGTTACCGCGCCAAGTACAATGCCTGGCCGATCTATCCGTGCTTCCACATGGCGCAAGCCGTCTCGGCGATGAGGGCCGGCATCGAGAAGGCGGTGGCGGCGAAGAACGGCGGCTGGCCGACCGACGCGGAACTCGCCGCCGCCTTCAAGGGCCTCGAATTTCCCTCGCCCACCGCCAGCGTGCGCATCCGCGAGGACGGACAGGGCCTCGAGAACCAGCTCATCGGCACCACCCTGCACTCCGACAAGTATCCGTTCCCGGTGCTCACCGACATGATCGTCTTCCCGGCCGAATCCGTGACGACGCCGGTCGGCCAGAAGAGCGCCGACTGGCTGAAGACGCTGACCCCCGACATGGTGGGCAAACTCCCGCAGGCGCAGGCCTTCAAGAGCTGATGGCTTTGCTGTCGATGCCTTGGCTGTCGGAGAACGGAATCCTCGTCGGGCTCGCCCTGCTCGACGGGCTGTCCTACGCCGCCGCCGTGTTCATGGTGGCGGTGGGCTTGAACCTGGTGTTCGGCGTGCTGCGGGTGCTCAACGTCGCCCATGGCAGCCTCTACGCCATCGGCGGCTACGCCGCGGCCTCCCTCGGGCTGTTCGCCGCCTCGCTCGGCGCGCCGCCCTGGCTCGGCTTGCCGATCCTGCTCGCGGCCTCCGTGCTGGTCGGCGTGGTGCTCGGGCCGGTGATCGAGCGGCTGCTGCTGCGGCGGATGCAGGACCGCGAGCCGGTGCTGCAGCTCCTCGTCACCTTCGCGCTGTTCATGATCCTGGAGGACCTGCAGAAGCTGGTCTGGGGCGTGCAGCCGGTGGTGTTCGACGCGCCGCTGAAGTGGCTCGGTACGGTCGACGTGCCGTTCGGCCAGGACGTGATCCCGTTCACCGCCTACCAGCTCTACGTGCTGCCGGGGGTGGCGCTCGCCACCCTCGCCATTCTCGCCTACGTGCTCCGCTACACGCTCACCGGCCGGATGGTCGTGGCGGTCACGGTCGACCGCGAGGCGGCCCGCGCAATGGGCATCGACGCCGCCAAGGTGACAATGCTCACCTTCACGGTGGGCGCCGCGCTGGCGGCGCTCGGCGGCGCGCTCGCCGCCCCCACCGTCTCGCTGGTGCCGGGCGTCGGCGCCTCGACCATCGTGCTCTCCTTCGCGGTGGTGGCGACCGCGGGCCTCGGCCAGATCGAGGGCGCGGCTTTGGCCGCCCTGCTGATCGGCCTCGGCCGCTCCTTCGCGGTCTACGTCGCGCCGGAATTCGAGGTGGTGGTGCCCTACGCCATCATGGTGGCGGTGCTGCTGTTCCGGCCCCAAGGCCTGTTCGGCGTGGCGGAGACCCGGCGGATATGACCTACATCCTTGAAGGAGGCGTGGCGCCATGACCCGCCGCTCCGAAACCCTTTTGGCGCTCGCCGGCGCCGTGCTGGTCGTCGCGCTCGCCTACGCGGTGCCGTGGCTGCGCTTCGTCCTCACCATCGCGCTGGCCAAGGGGCTGGCGGTGCTCGGCATCCTGCTGCTGCTGCGCGCCGGCCAGGTCAGCTTCGGCCACGCCCTCTACCTCGCGCTCGCCGCCTACACGGTGGCGTTCGGCGCTCTTGTCCTGCCGGAGGCCCTGCTGCTCGTGCCGCTTGCGGCCATCCTCGCCGGATTGCTCGGCCTGCTCATCGGGCTCTTCGTGGTGCGCTACCGCGAGATCTTCTTCGGCATGCTGAATCTCGCGCTCAGCATGGTGTTCTACTCGGTGCTGGAAAAATTCTACGCCCTCACCCACGGCGCCGACGGCATCCGGCTGCCGCCGGTCACGTTCCTGGGCCGGCCGCTCGCCGGCGAGGCGGGGGAGTGGACGGTGCTGGGGCTTGCCCTCGTCCTGGCGCTCGCCTGCGGCGCCCTGGTGCGGGTGGCCCTGGCCTCCCCGCTCGGCGAGGCGCTCGCCGGCATCAAGACCCGCGAGACGCGGCTCGACTTCATGGGCGTGTCGCCGAAGCGCGTGCTGCTGGCGGCCTACGTCGCCTCGGCCGTGATGGCGGGCTTCGCCGGGGCGATCATCGCCCTCACCACCCGCCACGTGACGCCGGCCTTGAGCTACTGGACCACCTCGGGCGAGCTCGTCTTCATCGCGATCCTCGGCGGGGCCGGCAGCGTGATCGGGCCGTTCCTGGGCGCGGCGGCCTACGAGCTGACCCGCGTCTACGCGGCGGCCACCTTCGCCAATGCCTGGCAGCTGGTGCTCGGCCTCGTGCTGCTCGGGGTCATCGTGTTCGCGCCGGGCGGCCTCTGGGGCATGATTGCGAGCCGCAGGAGGGCCGCATGACCGCGCTCCTCCAGGCTAGGGGTCTGCGCCTCGCCTTCGGCGGCCTGAAAGCTGCCGATGGGATCGACCTCGACGTCGAGGCCGGCGAGTTCCTGGCGATCATCGGCCCGAACGGCGCCGGCAAGACCACCTTCATCAACATGACCACCGGCTACCTGAAGCCGCAAGGCGGCTCGATCGCCTTCGAAGGCAAGCCGATCCTCGGCCTGTCGCCGCGCCGCATCGTCGGGCTCGGCGTCGCGCGCAGCTTCCAGCTGCCGCAGCTCTTCACCGAGCACACCGTCTTGCAGAACGTGGCGCTGGCGGTGGCGGCCCGCGAGGGCGTGTGGTCGGTGCTGACCCCGCTCCTGCGCCCGCGCTTCCGCGACGAGGCGGCGGAGCTGATCGGGCGCTTCGGCCTCACCCGCATCGCCGACGTGCGGGCCGACGCGCTCAACGAGGGTGCGCGCAAGCTCGTCGACATCGCCATGGCGGTGGCGCTCCGCCCCCGCCTCCTCCTGATGGACGAGCCGACGAGCGGCGTCGCCGCGGCCGAGAAGATGGGCATCGTCGAGACCCTGGTGCGGGTCCTGCGCGAGGCGCGCGTCACGGCGGTGTTCGTGGAGCACGACATGGAGGTGGTCGGGCGCTTCGCCGACCGGGTGGCGGTGTGGGGCCAGGGGAAGATCGCGGCGCTCGGACCGCCGGCCCAGATCCTCAACGACCCGGAGGTGCAGCGCACGGTGATCGGCATCGCACCCGCGGGAGGCGCCCATGCTGCGGCTTGAGGGAGCGGCGGTCGCGATCGCCGGCGCGCCGGTGCTGCGCGGCGTGTCGCTCCAGGTGCCGCCGGGCGGGCGCGTGGCGCTGATCGGCCGCAACGGCGCCGGCAAGACCACGACGCTCCGCGCCCTGATGGGGCTCCTCCCCCTCCAGGCCGGCCGGCTGGTGCTCGACGGGCAGGAGGCCGGCTCCGTGCCGGCGCATCACCGCGCGCGGCTCGGCATCGGCTACGCCCCGGAGGAGCGCAAGCTGTTCGGCAGCTTCACGGTGCAGGACAATTTGCTGCTGCCGGCCCAGGTGCTGGGGCTGCCGAAGGCGGAGGTCTCGCGGCGGCTCGATTCCGTCTACGCGCTGCTGCCGGAACTCAAGGACTTCGCCCCCCGCAAGGCGGCGGGGCTGTCGGGCGGCCAGGGCAAGATGGTGGCGCTCGGCCGCGCCTTGATGGTCGGCACCCGCGCGGTGCTCCTCGACGAGCCGTTCCAGGGTCTCGCCCCGGCTTTGGCCCTTCGCTACGCCGAGGCCCTGGCCCGCCTGCGGGCCGCGCTCCCCGACGTCGCGATCCTCATCACCGAGAGCAGCCCGGACCTGCTGCGGGCGCTCGTCGACACCACCATCCAGATCGAGCGCGGCGAGATCTCGGCCGCCTGACCAAGGAGTGTTTCCCATGAGGCTGAACGGCAAGGTCGCGATCGTCACCGGCGCCGGCGGCGGGTTCGGCGAGGGCATCGCCAAGCGCTACGCCGAGGAAGGCGCCAAGGTCGCGGTGCTCGACCTGCGCGGCGACGCGGCGGAACGCGTCGCGGCTGAGATCGGCCCGTCGGCGATCGCCATCGCGGCCGATGTCGGCAGCGCCGAGGACGTGCAGGAGGCGGTCCGGCGCACCACCGAGGCCTTCGGCACGCCGCAGATCCTCGTCAACAATGCCGGCACCACCCACCGCAACCAGCCGCTGATGGACGTGGACGAGGAGGCCTTCGACCGGGTCTTCCGGGTCAACGTGAAGTCGATCTTCCACTTCGTCCGGGCGCTGGCCCCGGCGATGCGCGACAACGGCGGCGGCGTGATCCTGAACGTCGGCTCGACCGCCGGCATCCGGCCCCGTCCCGGCCTGACCTGGTACAACGCCTCGAAGGGGGCGGTGAACCTGATGTCGAAGTCGCTCGCCGTCGAGCTGGCCCCGTGGAAGATCCGCGTCAACGCGCTCTGCCCGGTGATGGGCGAGACCGGCCTGCTCGAGGCCTTCATGGGCGTGCCCGACACCCCGGAGAACCGGGCGAAGTTCGTCGCCACGATCCCGCTCGGCCGGATGTCGCGGGCCGCCGACATCGCCAACGTGGCGTTGTTCCTGGCCTCCGACGAGGCGGAGTTCATCACCGGTGTGGAGATGCCGATCGACGGCGGCCGGACGGTTTGATTTCAGCCAGCCGTTCGCGAAAGAATCAAGCTCGGGTTTCTCCTCTCCCCGCGGGCGGGGAGAGGGCCGTGGCACCGTCCAGGTGACACGGCAAGCGGAGGCGCAGCCGAAGCGAGGGTAAGGGGGGGGTCGCCGGATGGGCTCCTCCGGGAATACCCCCTCACCCTCGCGGCGAACCTTCGGTTCGCTGCTCCCTGAGCCCCTTCGGAGCTCAGGCCTCTCCCCGCCCGCGGGGAGAGGAGGAGACCCTCGCCTTCTTCTGCGAGGTCTTCACGATCGACGGTCGTGGGCCCGTCTCAACAATGTGCAACCTCATCCCGAGGGGATAAACGAGCCGGCGCGTCATCGCCTCGCGTCCGGACAAATTGATACACTCACCGCGGCTGGCACGTCTCGCAATAGAACGTCGAGCGCCCCGACTGCACCAGCCGCCGCACCACCCCCCGGCACCCCTTCGCCGTACAGCCCAGCCCCTCCCGGTCGTAGACCCGGAAGGCGTGCTGGAACGCCCCCGCGCTGCCGTCGGTATGGACGTAGTCGCGCAAGGTCGAGCCGCCGGCCGCCACCGCCTCGGTCAGCACGTCGCGGATCACGGTGGCGAGGCGCTTGGCCTTCGCGGTCGGGCGGCCGGCCGCGTCCGCCAGGGTGCCGGCCGGCGCCTCCGGGTGGAGCTTCGCCCGGTGCAGGGCCTCGCAGACGTAGATGTTGCCGAGGCCCGCGATCAGCCGCTGGTCGAGGAGCGCGGCCTTCAGCGGCGTGCGCTTGCCCGCGAACAGGCCCGCGATCGTCTCGCCGGACAGCTCGTTGCCGAGCGGCTCGATGCCCATGCCGGCGAAGTGGCGGCAGGTCGCGAGGTCGGCCGACGGCACGAGGTCCATGAAGCCGAAGCGACGGGCGTCGTTGTAGACGACCCGGGCGCCGTTCGAGAGCGCGAACCGGACGTGGTCGTGCTTGCCCTGCCCCTGCGCCCCGTCGAGGTAGAAGTCGCCGGGCGAGACGGTGCGGCCGTCGGGCAACTGCACGTCGAAGCGCCCGCTCATCCCGAGATGCATGATCAGCGCCTCGCCGGAGGAGAGGTCGGCGACGAGATACTTGGCGCGCCGCGACAGGGCGGTCACCTCGTGGCCACGCACCCGCTCGGCGAAACGGGCTGGGAAGGGAAAGCGCAGGTTCGGCCGGTTCAGCACGACCTCGGTGACGCGGGCGCCGACCATCGCCGGCTCCAGGCCGCGGCGCACCGTCTCGACTTCGGGCAGTTCGGGCATCGCTCTTCCGTGGAGAAGGAGGTGGGCGCGACGAAGCGCACCCCTCGCAGATGCAGGCCAAGATGGTGATTTCTCACCGGCTTCGCTATGCAGGCCGCCACGACAGGGGACCTGATGGCATGGCCGGCGACGAGACCAGCACCGATTTCGGCTTCGAGCGCGTCCGGCTCGCGGAGAAGCAGGACCGCGTCAACGAGGTCTTCCGCTCGGTGGCCAAGCGCTACGACCTGATGAACGACCTGATGTCGGGGGGCCTGCACCGGGCGTGGAAGAGCGCCTTCGTGTCGAGCTTACGGCCCTCGCGCACCCGGCCGTTCCGGCTGCTGGACGTCGCCGGCGGCACCGGCGACATCGCGTTCCGCACGCTGGAAGCCGGCGGGCCCGACACCAAGGTCACCGTCCTCGACATCAACGAGGCGATGCTCGGCGTCGGCCGCGAGCGCGCCGGCCATGCTTACGGCTCGCGGATCGATTTCGTCGCCGGCAACGCCGAGTCGCTGCCGCTGCCGCCCGAGACCTTCGACGCCTACACCATCGCCTTCGGCATAAGGAACGTGCCGCGGATAGAGCTGGCGCTCCAGGAGGCCCACCGGGTGCTCAAGGTCGGCGGGCGCTTCCTGTGCCTCGAATTCTCCCACGTCGACGTGCCGGGGCTCGACAAGATCTACGAGGCCTACTCGTTCAAGGTCATCCCGCGGCTCGGCTCGCTGGTCGCCGGCGACAAGGAATCCTACCAGTACCTCGTCGAGTCGATCCGCCGCTTCCCGACGCCGGGCTCCTTCGCCCGGATGATCGAGGAGGCGGGCTTCGGGCACGTCACCCACCGGCCGCTCTCGGGCGGCATCTGCGCCATCCATTCCGGCTGGAAGCTCGCGTGAGGCCTTACCCGTGCTGAGCCTCGTCGCCCACCTCGCGCGGGGCATCCATGTCGGCTGGGTTATGGCCCGCGAGGGCGCCCTCGCCTTCGTCGACGCCGCCGAACTGCCGCCGCACCTGCGCCTCGTCCTGCGGCTCGGCCGCAAGCTCGAACGCCCGGGCCTCGGCCCCGGCCGCCTGCCCGCCGCGCTGACGCGGCTCGGGCCGTCCTACGTCAAGTTCGGCCAGTTCCTGGCGACGCGGCCCGACATCGTCGGCATGGCGGCGGCCCGCGACCTGGAGCGGCTGCAGGACCGGGTGCCACCCTTCCCGCAGGATGTCGCGGTCGGGATCCTCGAATCGACCCTCGGCAAGCCGGTCGGTGAACTGTTCACCTCGTTCAGCGAGCCGATCGCCGCCGCCTCGATCGCGCAGGTCCACAAGGCGCACCTGCGTGAGCCCGACGGGACCGAGCGGGTGGTCGCGGTCAAGATCATGCGGCCGGGGGTGCGCGAGCGCTTCGCCCGCGACATCCAGGCGATGCGCTTCATGGCCCGGGTGGTCGAGGCCCTGCGGCCCGAGGCCGAGCGCCTGCGCCCGCGCGAGGTGGTGGAGACGCTCGCCCGCTCCGTCGCGATGGAGATGGATCTGCGGCTCGAGGCCGCCGCCCTGTCGGAGCTCGCCGAGAACATCAAGGACGATCCCGAATTCCGGGTGCCGCAGCCGGTCTGGGAGCTGACCGGCCGCGACGTGCTGGCGAGCGAGTGGATCGACGGCATCCGCCTCAACGACCGCACGGCAATCGTGGCGGCCGGGCACGACGCGGCGGCCCTCGGCCGGACCGTGATCCAGTCCTTCCTGCGCCACGCGATCCGGGACGGCTTCTTTCACGCCGACATGCACCCGGGCAACCTGTTCGTCGATCCGGCCGGGCGGCTCGTCGCGGTCGATTTCGGCATCATGGGCCGGCTCGGGATCAAGGAGCGCCGCTTCCTGGCGGAGATTCTCCTCGGCTTCATCCTGCGCGACTACCGCCGGGTGGCGGAGGTGCATTTCGAGGCCGGCTACGTGCCCTCGCACCACTCCGTCGACGATTTCGCGCAGGCGATCCGGGCGATCGGAGAGCCGATCCACCAGCGCCGGGCCGACGAGATCTCGATGGCGAAGGTGCTGACGCTGCTCTTCGACGTGACCGCCCTGTTCGACATGAGCACCCGCACCGAGCTGGTGATGCTCCAGAAGACGATGGTGGTGGTCGAGGGCGTGGCACGCTCGCTCGATCCGCGGCTCGACATGTGGACCACCGCCGAGCCGGTGGTGCGGGCCTGGCTCACCCGCAACCTCGGGCCGATCGGCCGGGCCGACCAGGCCCGGCGCGCCGTGCTGACGCTCGCCGACGTGGTCGCCGACGTGCCCGACCTGGCGCAACGCGCCAAGCGCGTGCTGGTGCGCCTCGACGAGGAGGGCCTGCGCGAGGTGTCTCGCGTGGAGCGCCGCATCCGGACCGAGACCAAGCGGATGGTGTGGTCGACCCTGGCGCTCTGGGTGATCGCCGGGTCGCTGCTGGCGATCGCCTTGCGCTGAAGCAAGAATTTCGCTGGAGGGCCCGCGATCCCCGCCCAGCCGTCATTCCGCGACCGCCGCCGGGTCCATCCCGGCGGCCGGCGGAGTCAATCCGCGATCTCGATCCGCGCCTCGACCCCGAGCAGGCGCCCGAGCCCGCGCAGGCGGTTCGACAGTCGGTCGCTGGCGAGGTCGCGCAAGGCGTGCGGCAGGGTCAGGACGACGGCGCCGTCGCGCATCACGAGCGGCGTGCGCGGCAGGATGCCCTCCATCGCCACCGAGACCGGGAAGGCGACGCGCAGGACCGCGCCGAGGAGCCGGGCCTGCTCGAACAGCCGCGGGCCGGCGAGCTGGCGCAGGAGCGGGCTCGCCTTGTCGGGCGCGACGCCCTCGTGGCGGAAGAACACCGCGACCGCCAGGTAGGCCCGGCCCGGATGGTCGATGCCGGTGAAGGAGGCGTGGGCGATGACGTTGAGGCTCTGCTCGCCGCGGTAATCCGGATGGGTGCGCCAGCCGACATCGGCGAGCAGGCAGGCGGCGTGGCGCAGGCGCCGCTCGTCCGCGGTCTCCGGCGTCGACAGGCTCGCCATGAAGGCGTCGGTCCAGGCCTGCAATTCGGGGCCGTGGCCGGGGCTGCGGCAGCGCAGGCGGTTGAGCTCGGCCGCCGCCATCAGCAGCGGGTCGCGGGCCCGCGTCGCGACGTCGAGCTTCTCGTAGAGCAGGCCCTCGCGCACCCCGGTGGCCGAGATCGCGATCTCGCGCGGGCGCCCGGAGCGGATCACCTCCTCCAGCACCACCGCGCCGTAGGCCAGCAGCGGCCGGCGCGCCTCGGACACGCTCTCGACCGCGGCGAGCGTCGCGGCGTCCGACTGCTCGACGACCTGGAGGAAGGACAATTCGTCGTTGGGCTCGATCGCGTAGCCGTGCATCACGTGCAGGCGGTAGTCCCGCGCCGCCTGGTGCAGGCGGGCGAGCGCCCGCCAGGTGCCGCCGACGGCGTAGAAGGTGCGGCCCTTGAGGGTGTCGAGCTGCGGACCCGCCTTCTTCAGCGCGTCGGCGGCGATCTTGCGGGCCTTCTTGAGCGAGCCGCCGCTGAGGTCCTGGAGGGCGAGGCCGCCGAGCGGCATGGTCACGCCGCTGCCGACCGCCGAGCCGCGCAGGTCGACGAGTTCGAGGCTGCCGCCGCCGAGATCGCCCACCACGCCGTCCGGCGCGTGGAACCCCGAGATGATGCCGTAAGCGGAGAGTTCCGCCTCGCGTCGGCCCGACAGGAGTTCGATCGGGTGGCCGCAGGCGGCCTCGGCCGCTTCGAGGAAGGCCGGGCCGTTCTCGGCGTCGCGGGCGGCGGCGGTGGCCAGCACGAAGACCTGGCCGACATGCATGGTCTCGCACAGGACCCGGAACCGGGCCAGAGCCTGGAGGGCGCGGCGCACCGCCTCCTCGTTGAGGCGGCCGGTGGTCAGCACGTTGCGGCCGAGGCCGCACAGGACCTTCTCGTTGTAGAGCGGCGTCGGCGCCCGGCTGATGCCCGAATAGGCGACCAGCCGGACGGAGTTCGAGCCGATATCGATGATGGCGACGGGGGCGCCGGGCTCGATCCGAGCGAGCGCGGCCTCATCGAGGGCGGTACGATCCAGGCCCATCCAGGTCCTCATGACGGAAGCGCCGCCCGACCCGGAGGACCCTGGAACCCGCCCGGGCCCCTCAGGTCAGGCGCGCTGGGCGCGCCGGCTGAGCGCGCGCGGACTCGATTTCTTCGATGCCTTCCCGCGGCCCGACAGGCTCGGGTTGGTCATGAAATACTTGTGCGCGTTGAAGGGTTCCTCGCCCTCGGCGGGCTCGATCCGCTCGCTCGCACCCGACGCCAGTACACGCCAGCTCTGCTGGTTGTCGAGGAGATTCGCCATCATGATCTGGTCGAGCACCTGCTGGTGCACCGTCGGGTTGAGGATCGGCAGCATCGCCTCCACCCTGCGGTCGAGGTTGCGGCTCATCAGGTCCGCCGACGCGATGTAGACCCGCGCCTTCGGGTGGGGCAGCCCGACGCCGTTGCCGAAGGCGTAGACCCGGCCGTGCTCCAGGAAGCGCCCGACGATCGACTTGACCCGGATGTTCTCCGACAGGCCCGGCACCCCGGGGCGGAGGCAGCAGATGCCGCGGACCACGCAGTCGATCGCGACGCCGGCCTCGCTGGCGTCGTAGAGCGCGTCGATGACCTGGGTATCGACGAGGGAGTTGCACTTGATCCAGATCGCCGCCGGCCGCCCGGCCTTCGCGTGGGCGATCTCCTCGCCGATATGTTCGAGCAGGCGCGCCTTCAGGGTCAGCGGCGAGACCGCCATCCGCTCCAGCTCCGCCGGCTCGGCGTAGCCGGTGATGAAGTTGAAGATCCGCGAGACGTCGCGCCCGATCACCGGGTCGGCGGTGAAGAACGACAGGTCGGTGTAGATCCGGGCGGTGATCGGGTGATAGTTGCCGGTGCCGACGTGGCAGTAGCTCACCAGGCGGTCGCCCTCGCGGCGGACCACCATCGAGAGCTTGGCGTGGGTCTTCAGCTCGATGAAGCCGAACACGACTTGCGCGCCCGCCTTCTCGAGGTTGCGGGCCCAGCGGATATTGGCTTCCTCGTCGAAGCGCGCCTTCAGTTCGACCAGCGCCGTCACCGACTTGCCGGCCTCCGCGGCCTCGGCCAAAGCCGCGACGATGGGCGAGTTCGAGGAGGTGCGGTAGAGCGTCTGCTTGATCGCCACCACGTTCGGGTCGCGGGCGGCCTGCGAGAGGAACTGCACCACCGAGTCGAACGACTCGTAGGGGTGGTGGACGATGAAGTCCTTCTGCCGGATCGCCGCGAAGCAGTCGCCGCCGCTCTCGCGGATGCGCTCGGGGAAGCGCGGGTTGTAGGGCTTGAACTTCAGGTCCGGCCGGTCGATCCCGACGATCTGCGAGAGTTCGTTGAGGGCGAGCATCCCCTCGACCACGAACACCGCGTCGGACGAGATCTCCAGCTCGTCGGCCACGAAGGTGCGCAGGTCCTCCGGCATGGTGGCGACGACTTCGAGGCGGATGACCACGCCGCGGCGGCGCTGCTTCAGCGCTGTCTCGAAGTGGCGCACCAGGTCCTCGGCCTCCTCCTCGATCTCGAGGTCGGAATCGCGCACCACCCGGAAGCCGCCCTGGCCCTTGACCAGGTAGCCCGGGAACAGGCGGCTGGTGAACAGGACGATCACCTGCTCGATGGCGATGAAGCGGGCGGTGCCGGTGCCGCCGGGATCGGGCAGGCGCACGAAGCGGTCGATGATCGAGGGCAGGCGGATCAGCGCCCGCAAGGTCCTGGCGTCGCGCGGACGCACCAGGGTCAGGGCGATGGTCGAGCCGAGATTCGGGATGAACGGGAACGGATGCGCCGGGTCGATGGCGAGCGGCGTCAGGACGGGGAAGATGTGCTGGAGGAAGTAATCCTCGAGCCAGGCTGCTTCCTCTGCGGACAGGTCCATCGCCTCGACGAGGTCGATGCCCTCGTGGTGCAGCGCCTCGCGCAGCTCGCGCCAGCGGGTCTGCTGGTCGCGGGCGAGCCCGGTGACCTCGGCGTCGATGCGGGCGAGCTGCTCGGAGGGCGACAGGCCGTCGGCCGACGGCGCGGTCAGCCCGGCGCGGACCTGATCGTGCAGGCCGGCGACCCGCACCATGAAGAACTCGTCGAGGTTGTTGGCCGAGATCGACAGGAAGCGCAGCTGCTCCAGCAGCGGGTGGCCGGCATTCGAGGCCTCTTCCAGCACCCGGCGGTTGAATTGCAGCCAGGACAATTCGCGGTTGACGTAGCGGCCCGGCTCGTGGCGGAGCGCCCGGCCCGCCGCGACGGCCTCGGCCTTGGCCTTCCGGGAGGCGTCCTGCGCGGCCTCGGGATCGGCCTTGTCGTTGATCTTGGTCTCGGTCTTGGCCTCGATCTTGGCCTCGGCGAGGATCTCCGCCTCGTCGCGCCGAGCGCCCTCCACCTTCTCCGGTGTCGCCTCGGTCTCGTCGAGGACCGGGATAGCACTGGCTCCGGCAGCGGTGTCCGACACGATGGCTCCTCCTTGGATCGATGCCGGGGCGCGGCTCTCAGCCCTCCCCGGTGACAGGTCAGTTTGACATTTGCATGAACGGTGCGGGAGTTATCCGTTCGCACGCGTATGGTTCCCCGGGCTCACTCCTCCTCGGCGTCGTCGTACGCCCCGTCGCCGTCCCCCTGACCCTCCAGCGCCGCCAGGGTGGCGAGCGCCAGCGGCCGGGTGATGCGCCGGCGCCGGCTCAACCCCTCCCGGTCGAGGACCGCCACCACGTCGCGGGCCCGGGCCAGCGACCGGTCGAGGCGGAGCGCCAGCGCGTCGACCACGCTGGTATCGACGACGAGCTGGCGGTCGAGGAAGAGCTTGACCAGCACGACCTTGAGCAGGGCCTCGTCCGGGGGCGCGACGCCGATCCCGGGCGCGAGGCGCAGGCGCGAGCGCAGGTCGGGGGTGGCGATCCCCCAGGCCTCGACCGGCCCCGACCCGGTCACCACCACGCTCAGGCCCCGCTCGCGGGCGAGGTTGAGGAGGTGGAACAGGGCGGCCTCGTCGCGGCCCTCCGGGCGGTCGGCATCCTCGATCACCAGGGCGTCGGCGCGGCTGAGATCCGGCACCGCCTCCGCCGTCACGGCCGAGGCCGGCACCGTGAGCGCGCCGGCGCGCTCGGCGAAGATCGCCGCGAGATGGCTCTTGCCGCTGCCCGGCGGGCCGGTGAGCACGAGGACGCGGTCCGGCCAGTCCGGCCAGGCCTCGATGCGGGCATAGGCCGCCTCGTTCGAGGGGCTGACCAGGAAGTCCTCGGAGCCGAAGCGGGGAGCGACGGGCAGGTCGAGGGCGAGCTGGCGCGGGTGGTCGGTCATGCGGGGTCGCGGGTCTCGTGCGGTCAGGGCTTCGATATGGCGGGCGGGGCGGGTTTCGCCACCGTGACCGCGGCGGTCCCCGCGTCGGAGGCGAGGATCGGCGTGCCGTCGTGGTAGAGGCGGCTCGCGAGGTAGCGCTTGACCCCGAAGCGGGCGACGACGCCGAGCGCCGCCGCCACCGGCACCGCCAGGAGCAGGCCGAGGAAGCCGAACAGCGAGCCGAAGGCGAGCAGCGCGAACATCAGCCAGACCGGGTGCAGCCGCACCGCGTCGCCGACGAGCTTCGGCTGGAGCACGTTGCCCTCCAGGAACTGCCCGACCAGGAACACCCCGACCGTCAGCAGCACCGAGACCCAGTCTGGCCAGAACTGCACCAGGGCGACGCCGGTGGAGAGCAGGAAGCCGGTGAGCGAACCGACATACGGGATGAAGGTGAGGAAGCCGGCCATCAGGCCGATCAGCACGCCGAAATTGAGCCCGACCCCCCACAGGCCGAGCGCGTAGAACGTGCCGAGGATCAGGCAGACCAGGCTCTGGCCGCGGATGAAGGCGGTGATCGCCCCGTCGATCTCGGCGGCGAGCATCCGGGCGGTCGGGCGGTGGCGCGGCGGCACCCAGCGGTCGAGCGTCGCGATCATCCGGTCCCAGTCGACCAGGAGGTAGAACGCGACGACCGGCGTCACCACCAGCAGCGAGACGATGCCGACCACCGCCTGGCTGCCCGACCACAGCGAGCGCAGGAAGCCGAGGATCCAGGCCACCGCCTGGCCCATCAGGTTGCCGACCGAGGATTGCAGCTCCTGGAGCGCGCCGTGGCCGCCGGCCCGCTCGATCAGCGGACCCGCCCGCTCGGCGATGATCCCCTGGAGCTTGGCGATCATCGCCGGCAGCGAGGCGACGAGCGCCGCGACCTGGTTCGCCGCGAGCGGCACCACGACGATCAGGGCGAGGATCAGCCCGAGCAGGAACACCGCCAGGATGATCAGCGTCGCGGCGAGCCGCCCGACCCCGAGCCGCTCCAGCCGGTCGGCGACGGGATCGAGGGCGTAGGCCAGAGCCGCGCCGGCCACGAAGGGCAGCAGCACGTCGCGCAGCTGGTAGAGCAGGAAGACCAGGAGGGCGAGGACGGCCAGGGTGATGGCGGCCCGGCGTTGGATCGGCATGCGCGCTGGCCTCGTCCCCCCACGCGAATCCGTCGCGCCCCGGCCGGCCCGAGATGGAAGGACGGCGCCGCAGGGTCAAGCCGGGCGGCGCCGTCGAGGCTCATCGGGCGGTCCCGGCGCGCCACCCGGCGAGGCCCTGGACGACGCCCGAGGCCACCGACAGGCCGGCCAGCGCCGGCATCGCCCAGGCCTCCGCCGCCGCGGCGTCGATCCCGAGGGCCCGGCTCCCGAGGAGCCAGGCCAGGAAGGCGATCTGGCAGGCGGTGTTGAGCTTGCCGACGAGGAGCGGCGGGGTCTCCAGCGGCCGCCCGGCGAGCCGGGCGAGACCGGCGCCCATCACCATCAGGCCGTCGCGGGCGATCAGCACGGCCGGGAACCACGCCGGCACGAGCCCGGCGAGGGTCAGGCTCACCAGCACGGCGAGCATCAGGGCCTTGTCGGCGAGCGGATCGAGGACCGCACCGAGCCGGCTGGTCAGGGCGTAGCGGCGGGCGAGGACTCCGTCGATCCCGTCGGAGAGCCCGGCGAGCGCGAAGACCAGGAAGGCGGCGCCCCAGGCCTCGCGGGCGATCGCCCAGACGGTGACGGGCACCAGCGCGAGGCGCGCCGCGGTGATCAGGTTCGGCAGGGATCTCGGCACGGATGGCGGGAGGGTCTTCGGCAACGTCATGGCTCCCGGGCTGCCCCGACTCGCGATCCCGCACAAGAGCGGCTAAGAGCGGTCGCAACAGGTGCAGGATCGAGGCGAAGGGTCGAGGGATGACGACGGGCGAGCGCCAGAACGGGATGACCTACGCGGAGGCGGGCGTCGACATCGATGCCGGCAACGCCATGGTCGAGGCGATCAAGCCCCTGGTGCGGGCGACCCGCCGGCCGGGGGCCGATGCGGAGATCGGCGGCTTCGGCGGCCTGTTCGACCTGAAGGCGGCGGGCTTCAAGGACGCGATCCTGGTCGCGGCCAACGACGGCGTCGGCACCAAGGTCAAGATCGCGATCGAGACCGGGCGCCACGCGACGATCGGCATCGACCTCGTGGCGATGTGCGTCAACGACATCATCGTGCAGGGCGCCGAGCCCCTGTTCTTCCTCGACTACTACGCCACCGGCAAGCTGGTGCCGGGGGTCGGGGCCGACATCGTCAAGGGCATCGCCGAGGGCTGCCGCCAGGCCGGCTGCGCGCTCATCGGCGGCGAGACCGCCGAGATGCCTGGCCTCTACGACGGCTCCGACTACGACCTCGCGGGCTTCGCGGTGGGTGCGGCCGAGCGCGGCGCGCTCCTGCCGGTCGCCGGCATCGCGCCCGGCGACGTGGTGCTCGGCCTCCCCTCCTCGGGCGTGCACTCGAACGGGTTCTCGCTGGTGCGCCGGATCGTGGCGGCCTCCGGCCTCGGCTACGACGCGCCGGCGCCGTTCGCGGAGGGCGTCAGCCTCGGCGAGGCGCTGCTCACGCCGACCCGCATCTACGTCAAGCCGCTGCTGGCGGCGCTCAAGGAGACCGGGCACGGCGCCATCAAGGCGCTCGCCCACATCACCGGCGGCGGCTTTCCCGACAACCTGCCGCGCGTGCTGCCCGACGGCGTCGGCATCGCGCTCGACCTGTCGGCCGTCAAAGTACCGCCGGTCTTCGGCTGGCTCGCCCGCCAGGGCAACGTCGCCGAGGCCGAGATGCTGCGCACCTTCAATTGCGGCATCGGCATGGTGGTGGTGGTCGATCCCGCACAGGCCGAGGCGGTGAGCCGGGCGCTCCAGGCTGCCGGCGAGGCGCCGGTCCGCCTCGGGCAGATCACCGCGCGGGGCGAGGCGCCCGTCACCTATTCGGGCCGGCTCGGCCTATGAGCGCCCGCGCCAAGGTCGCGGTCCTGATCTCGGGCCGCGGCTCGAACATGGCGACGCTGCTCGAGGCCGCGCAGCGGCCGGACTACCCGGCCGAGATCGTCCTCGTCGCCTCGAACCGGCCGACCGCGCCCGGCCTCGCCCGGGCGGCGGAAGCCGGGATCGCCACCGAGGCGGTCGATCACCGCGCCTATCCCGACCGGGCCGCCTTCGAGCGGGCGTTGGACGAGGCGCTTCGCCGTCACGGCGTCGAGTTCCTGGTGCTCGCCGGCTTCATGCGGGTGCTGACGCCGTGGTTCGTCGAGGCCTGGGCCGGGCGGATGCTCAACATCCACCCCTCCCTGCTGCCGCTGTTCCGCGGCACCCACACCCACGCCCAGGCGCTCGCCGCCGGGGTGCGCGTCCATGGCTGCACGGTGCATTTCGTGGTGCCCGAGCTCGATGCCGGCCCGATCGTCGCCCAGGCCGCCGTGCCGGTGCTGCCGGAGGACGACGAAAACTCCTTGAGCGCCCGGGTGCTGGTGCAGGAGCACCGGCTCTACCCGGCGGCCCTCGCCCTGGTGGCGAGCGGGCGGGCCCGCCTCGACGGGGGCCGGGTGGTGTTCGCGCCGGGCAGCGGCGGCGCCGAGGGTGCGCTGGTGGCGCCGGCCCTGGGCTGATCGCGGGACCGGGGGGGCCGAGCCCGGCAGAGAGCAGGCGGCCTGGTATCCCAGCGTCTCGTCCCCCTCCCGGCGAATCGCCGAACGGGTCGCCCGGTTCTGCCAGGTCGACGCGCCGACGATCGGGCGGGCTGTACTGGCCTCGGGCGATCCTCGCCCGGTCGTTCCCTGACATCGACTGCCGCCGCGGGAAACCGATGCGATCGGCAGCCTCCAGCGGCACGACGTCAACCGCAGGGGAACACCGGACGACCCGTCGCATCCGGATTGTCCTTCACAAATATACAACTTGAGATAGAGTCGGCCGGCGGAGCGGGACCGGGAGGCGCCGGATGTTCTTCATCGTCTCGGCGACGATCAGCGGCGGGCTGACGGCCCTGGCCTGGACGCTGCAATACGGCACCGGCTGGGCGATCGTGTTCGGGATCCTCACGGCGACGGTGTGCGGCGCGCAGGCCGCCCTGATCCTGGCGGCGATCGAGCGGCGCGAGGATCCGGAGCCCGGTGGCGAGCCCGCCGCGCCGGTGCCGCCGGCCAAGCCCGCCGCCGAGGGGGCGGATGTCACGGTGCCGCACTCCCCTCGGGCGGAACCTTAACCCTTCCGGATCAGGATTGCGGAGCGCGGTGCGATCTGGCACCGGCATCGGTATCGTTCGACGAAAGACGGGCCGCGAGGCCCGCACGGATCACCCCCTCATGACCAGAGCGTCGCGCTATCTCGGCTGGTTGATCCTGGCCGCCATCACGGTGGCGACCATCGCGCCGATCGGGTACCGGCCGGTCAGCACCATGCCGGTCTCGATCGAGCGGTTCGGCGCCTTCGCGGTGCTCGCCTTCCTGCTGGCGCTGGGCTATCCGCGCCACCGCTGGCAGGTTCTGGTGCTGACGGTGGCGGCGGCGGGCGCGCTCGAAGCATTCCAGCTGCTCGAGCCGACCCGGCACGGCCGCGTCGCCGACCTGATGGTCAAGGTGGTCGGCTGCGGCGTCGGCGCGGCGGCGTCGCTCGCCGCCGGCCTGGTCTTTCCCCGCCTCGGCACCCGCGGCGAGGCGTAATACCAACGGCCTGAGATGCTGACGCATCAACGTCGATCCCGGGCAGGCCCGAGATCGACGAGGCCGTTGATCCATCTCGAATTTGCGACCCCAAGCCAACGGCTTGACGAAAACTCGGGAACGGAACCAAAGGTCGTTTCCAACGACCGTTGGTATAGCCCGCTAGTTGATGCTGTAGGCGCGCTCGATGACGATGCCGCAGCTCTCGGCCAGGGTGAACGCCATCTCGCGGGTCAGGCCGAAGATCAGCGGGGTCTCGCCGCGATAGAGCGTGTAGCGGCCGTCGGGCCGCACCGTGATGCGCACCGTCTCCTGCATGGCTGCCTCCTCCATGGCCGGCCCGTTCTTGTGCGGGCCGACTCAAGGGGGGAACATTAATCCGATTCGGAACGGCCGCGAAGAGCCCCGCTTCAGGCGGCGCGGCGCCGGGTGCGGCGGCGGCGCTTCGTCTTGGGCTTCGGCGTCGCGGCCTTGCCGAGTTCGGTCAGCGCCGCGCGCTGCTGGCGCCGCACGGCGTTCGCCGCGTGGCCCATCCAGAAGCCGGCGGCCCGGTTGGCGGCGGAGAGCCACAGGCTGTACGGGGATCCCTTCATCGCGGTCAGCACCTCCGCGGGGTCAACGGCCGGAGGCCTCGGGGAGTTGCGGCCGACGTCACGGCTCCTCCGCCCGCCGTCCCCCGGTCTGGCCGCTCCCCTCGCCCTTCGGCGCCTCCGCGCCGATCGATTGCCGCCACTCGGCGAGGAAGCGGGCGCGCCTGGCCCGGTCCTGCACCGCGAGCAGCACCGGCCCGACGGTGATCGGCCGGAACGCACCGGCGGCCGACAGGCTCGGCGGGCCGTCGATCCCGGGCGGCAGCGGGCCGGTGCGGTCGAAGAAGAACGCCTCCTCGCGCGACACCCGCTGGCCGCGCTCGGACAGGAGGTAATCGACGAAGGCGAAGGCGTCCCCGACCGCCCGGGCGGTGACCGGCACCAGGGCGGCGCGGGCGAGGACCAGGGTGTAGTCCCGCGGCACGATCAGGCCGAGGCGGGCGCCGCGCCTCATCGCCCGGTAGACGTAGGAGCCGAGCAGGTTGTAGCCGATGGCGATGCGCCCGGCCTCGAGATCGGCGATCAGGTCGCCGGTGCAGCAGCGGACCTGGAGGTTCGCCCGCCCGAACGCCTCGACGAGGCGCCCGTAGGTGGCGGCAGCGGCGCGGCCGTCATAGGCGGCGAACAGGTAGCCGATGCCCGACAGCGTGATGTCGTAGGAGCCGATCTTCCCCGCATAGGCCTCGGGCTTGCGCCGCAGGAGGTCGACGAGCTCGACCCGGCTCTGCGGCAGGTCCTCGCGCGGCACGAGGTCGGGCCGGTAGGCGATCACCGCCGGCTCGGTGGTGAAGCCGAACACCTCGTTGCGCCAGGCGGCCCAGTCGGGCTGGCGGCCGGTCTCGATCGAGCGGTGGGCCCGGGCGCAGCCGTCATTGGCCAGCTTGATCAGGTGATCGACCGAGGAGGAGATCACCACGTCCGCCGCCCGGGCGCGGTCGGCGCGGCCGGCGGCGCAGGACGCCGCGATCTCGCCGAACAGGTCGGCGGTGATGTACTCGTGGTAGACCACCGTCACGTCCGGGTAGAGCAGCTGGTAGTCGCGGATCAGCGGCGCCATCGCGTCGAGGTCGGCGGCGGAGCGGATCGTGAGCGTGGTGCGCTCGTGCTCGCTGGCGGGGAAGCGGGTCGCCTCCTCGGCGGCGGCCGGGCCCGAGAAGCCGGAACCGAGAACGAGGGAGACGAGCGGGGCTAAGCAGACTTGCGTCGGCAGGCCAACGCTTCGTCCGCTCAGCTTCTTGTCGTGTCGCAGATTTTTGTCGCAAGACCGGCGGCCACTTTTGCGAAATCCGCTGAGGCGTCGGATCACGGCCGCTCCTCCCCGTCCGGCAGGGACAGGACCACGCAGAACCCCCTCTCCGAGTGGGACTCGAAGCGCATCTCGCCGCCATGGGCCGCCGCCACCTCGGCGGCGATCGACAGGCCGAGGCCGGACCCGACGGTGCCGCCGGTGGCGGCCTGGAACGGCTCGCGCACCCGCGTCCAGTCGCTCGCCGGGATGCCCGGGCCGTCATCCTCCACCGCCAGCACCACCCGGCCGCGCTCGCGTCCGACCCGGACGGTGAGCCGGCCGGGCGCGCCGTGCTTGAGGGCGTTGTGGATCAGGTTCGCCAGCGCCTCGCGCAGCGCGATGGCGTCGCCCGGGATGGTCACGGCCTCGTCCGGCCCCTCGTAGCCGATATCGACCGCTCGGTCGCCCGCCGTCTGCACGGCGTCGATCAGGGTGCGGCGGGCGAGCCCCGCCACGTCGACCGGATCGAAGGCCGCCGTCCGGGCGCGGTGGATCACCATGGCGTGGTTGAGGAGCTGGTTCGTCAGGTGCCCGAGCTCGGCCATCCGCGCGCGGATGCGGGCGAGCTGGTCGCGCCGGCGGCCCTCGTCGGTCTCGTCCGACAGGAGGTCGAGCTGGGCGGTGAGCGCGGTCAGCGGCGTGCGGATCTGGTGCGCGGCATCGGCGATGAAGCGCTTCATCACCGCGACGTGGCCCGAGAGCCGCCCCATGAAGTGGTCGATCGAGGCGACGAGCAGGTGGATCTCCTGCGGGGCGGCGAGGCCGAGGGGCTGGAGATCGTTGGGCCCGCGCGCCGCCAGCACGCCCTCGATGGCGGTCAGCGGACGCAGGGCGCCCCGCACCGCCACCGCGACGGCACCGAGCGCCAGCGCACTCATCGCCAGCACCATCAGGCTCGCCTTGATCGTGAGCGCCCGGGTGAGGCTGCTCCGCGCCTCGCGGGTCTGGGCCACCACCACGGCGGCGAACCCGGCCTGCGTCGCGTCCGGCACGTAGCGGCCCGTCACCACCGCCCGTACCGCGAGGCCGCGATGCTCCCCGTCGAGGAGGAGCGGGCCGGCGGCGAGGCGGGCGCGGTCGACCGGGATCCTGAGGTCGGCGTCGCCGGTGAGCAGATGGTCGGACGGATCGACGACCTTGTAGTAGATCCGGTCCCGGGGGCTGAGCGCCAGCGTCTCGAAGGCCGAGAAGGGCGGATCGACCGAGATCGCGCGCCCGTCGCTGGCGATGGTCTCGGCGATCTGGAGCGCCGCGCCGACGAGGAGCCGGTCATAGGCCTCGTCCGCCGCGAGCCGCGCCGAGGCCCAGGCGGCCACGAGCAGCAGGGCCGCGCCGACGGCGAGCACCAGGGCCAGCACCGCGACGAGGCGCGAGAACAGCGAGGAGGTGCGGGAGATCATCGAGGCGGCATCATCGAGGAAAATCACGGATCCGCGCACACCACCTGGTAGCCCAGGCCCCGCAGGGTGCGGATCTCGGCCCGGGCGCCGGCGGCGGTGAGCTTGCGGCGCAGGCGCGCCACGATCTGCTCGACGGCGTTCTCGCTCGATTCCTCCTCGAAGGCGAAGACCCGCTCCAGCAGCTCGCCCTTGGCGAAGATGCGGCCCGGCCGCGCCGCCAGGATCTCGATCAGGGTCCATTCCCGCCGCGTCAGTTCGAGCGGCTCACCCGCCACGCTGGCGCTGCGCGCCTCCCGGTCGAGACGCAGGTTGCCGAGGGAGAGCGCGTTGTCGGCGTGCCCGCTGTTGCGGCGGAGCAGCGCCCGCACCCGCGCCTCCAGCTCGCGGAAGTCGAACGGCTTCACCAGGTAGTCGTCGGCGCCGAGATCGAGCGCGCCGACCCGGTCGTCGACCTCCGAGCGGGCGGTGAGCACCAGGACCGGCACCGGGCCGCGGCGCGCCCTGAGGCGCTTGAGGATCGCGAATCCGTCGAGGCCCGGCAGGTTCACGTCGAGGATCACGAGGTCGTAGGCCTGCACCTCCAGCACCGCGTCCGCCGCCGCCCCGTCGGTCTCCCAGTCGACCGCGTGGCCGAGCCCGCGCAGGCGGACCGCGATGGCCTCGCCGACGTCCCGCGTGTCCTCGACGAGCAGGATGCGCACGAAATTTCCTCTCCCGAGCCCGACCGGAACTATCTGTCAGATTGGCAACAGGTTCGAAGCCTATCCCACGGTCCAACGCCCGGCCAGATCGAACGCACGGCCCAACGGCACGACGACGGACGCAAGGGGAGGCCCACCATGAACGCACGCCCAACCATCATCCCCGAGCCGCTGCTCCAGGTCGAGGGCGTCACGCTCCAGTACAAGACCACCGATCACCTGGTCACCGCGACCTACCGGGTCGATTTCGAGGTGATGCCGGGCGACCGCTACATCCTGCTCGGGCCGTCGGGCTGCGGCAAGTCCACCCTCCTCAAGGCGATCGGCGGCTACATGAGTCCGGTCGAGGGGGAGATCAAGCTCAAGGGTGGCAAGGTCACCGAGCCCGGCCCCGACCGGATGATGGTGTTTCAGGAGTTCGACCAGCTCCTGCCCTGGAAGACGGTCAAGCAGAACGTCGCCTTCGCGCTCACCGCCTCGGGTCGTGCCGCCGGCGCGGAGGCCGAGGACCGGGCGATGGCCTATATCGAGAAGGTCGGCCTGGCGAAGTTCGCCGACTCCTTCCCGCACATGCTGTCGGGCGGCATGAAGCAGCGCGTGGCGATCGCCCGCGGCATGGCGATGGAGCCCGACATCCTCCTGATGGACGAGCCCTTCGCCGCCCTCGACGCGCTGACCCGCCGCAAGATGCAGGACGAGCTGCTGCGCCTGTGGGAGGACACCCGGTTCACCGTCCTGTTCGTCACCCACTCGATCGAGGAGGCGATCAAGGTCGGCACCCGCATCCTGCTGCTCTCGCCCCATCCGGGCCAGGTCAAGGCGGAGCTCAACAGCCTGCCGGCCTCGGAACTCGGCACCGCCGCGCAAGGCGCCCTCGAGACACGCATCAACGACATGCTGTTCGCCTGAACGATCAAGAACCCGGGAGACACGCCGTGACCGCCACCCTCGCCCCCCTCACCACGCCTCTGGCCCAGAGGCCCGAGATCGTCCGCGAGACCTCCGCCGCCGGTGCGATCAGCGTCGAGCAGCGCCTGTCCTTCGCCGAGCTCGCCTATCGCCAGAGCTGGCTGCGCAAGGCCCTGGTTCTCGCCGTGCTGGCGGTGGTCTGGGAGGCCTACGGCCGCTGGCTCGACAACCCGCTGCTGTTCCCGACCTTCTCCGCCACGGTCGAGGCCTTCGCCGGCGCGATCCTGAGCGGCGAGATTCCCACCAAGGCGCTGGTCTCGCTCCAGACGCTGGCCATCGGCTACGGCATCGGCATCGTGCTCGCCGCGCTGCTCACCACGCTGGCCATCGGCTCGCGGATCGGCACCGACCTGCTCGAGACGCTGACGGCGATGTTCAACCCGCTGCCGGCCATCGCGCTCCTGCCGCTGGCGCTGATCTGGTTCGGCCTCGGCCAGGGCAGCGTGGTGTTCGTCCTCGTCCACTCGGTGCTGTGGGCGATCGCGCTCAACACCCATGCGGGCTTCCGCTCGGTCTCGAACACGCTCCGGATGGTCGGCCTCAATTACGGTCTGCGCAACCTGAGCCTGGTGCGGGCGATCCTGATCCCGGCGGCGTTCCCCTCGATCCTCACCGGCCTCAAGGTCGGCTGGGCCTTCGCCTGGCGCACGCTCATCGCCGCGGAACTCGTCTTCGGCGTCTCCTCGGGCTCGGGCGGCCTCGGCTGGTACATCTTCGAGAACCGCAACGCGCTCGAGACCACCAACGTCTTCGCCGGCCTGTTCACCGTCATCATGATCGGCCTCTTCGTCGAGAACGTGATCTTCGCCAACATCGAGAAGAAGACGATCCGCCGCTGGGGCATGCAGCACTAGAGCACTTCACGATCGCGCTGCAATCGCGAAGTTCTCCAGGTCTTTGATTTTGCCGTATTTTCTTCGACGAACCGGTATCCGCTTCGTCGGAAAATGCTCTAAAACGCGGATCTGCACCCCGCCCCCTGGACCTGGGATGGTCCGGGGGGCAAGGACGACCCGCGAAGAACGCCGTTCGGGAGGAAACCACATGTTCGCACGCAAGCTTCTCGGCCTCGCTGCCGGCGCCGCACTGGCGTTCTCCATGAGCCTGATCCCGGCCCGGGCCGAGGTGTCCGAGGTCCGCATCTCGAAGGGCTACGGCGTCCTCTACCTGCCGCTCTTCGTGATGCAGGAGAAGAAGTTCCTGGAGGCCCAGGCCGCCAAGGCGGGCCTCGGCGACGTCAAGGTGACGTGGCTGACGCTCGACGGGGGCAACGTCATCAACGACGCGATGATCGCCGGCTCCCTCGACATCGCCGGCACCGGGGCGCCCGGCTTCCTCGCCCTGTGGTCGAAGGGCCGCGGCAGCCCGAAGACCGAGGTGATCGGCGTCTCGGGGCTCTCGGCCACCGCCCTCGACCTCAACGTCAACAAGCCCGAGATCAAGTCGCTCGCGGACTTCACCCCGAAGGACAAGATCGCGATCCCCGGCATCAAGACCTCGCTCGCCGCGGTGGTGCTGCAGATGGCGGTGGCCAAGCAGTTCGGGCCCGAGAACTACACCAAGCTCGATTCCAGCACCGTCGGCCTGCCCCACCCCGAGGCGGTCGCCGCCCTCCTGTCGGGCAAGACCGAGATCGTCGCCCACTTCGCCTCGCCGCCCTTCACCGGCGTCGAGCGCGCCGACCCGAAGGTGCGCACGATCCTCAAGGCCTCACAGATCTTCGGCAACATCACCCTCGACGTGGTGTTCGCCCTCAAGCGCTTCACCGAGGCGAACCCGAAGACGACCCTGGCCTTCCTGGCCGCCCTCGACCAGGCCTGCGACTTCATCGTCACCAACAAGGCCGAGACCGCCGAGATCTTCGCCCGCTCCTCGAAGGTGAAGGTGAGCCCGGCCGACGTCGCCCAGATCCTGGAGGATCCGGACAGCAAGTTCTCGGCGACGCCGCACGGCATCATGGAGTTCGTCACCTTCATGCACCGGGCCGGCATCATGAAGACCAAGCCGGCGACCTGGCAGGACCTGTTCATCCCGGCCCTGCGCGAGCGCGCCGGCAGCTGAACCGCCCGAGATCGCCTTGAGCCGACGACCTCGCCGCGCCGCCTGCGCGGCGAGGTTTTTTACCTCCGGTTAACCCTGGCCGCTCCTGATGCCGGCCATGCCGACTCAGCCTCTGACAGCCCAGCTTTCCCCGGATCCGCTCAGCGACGCCCGGGACCTGCACGCCAGCATCGCGGCCCTGCGTCTCCTCCTGGCAGCGCAGGGCCGCCAGTTCGAGGCGATCGAGCGCCGCCTCTCCCCGGCCCGCAGCCCGGCCGAGACGGGCGCCCGGCGCCTGCGCGCCCTCAAGGCGGAGGGCTTCTGAGGCCGGCGGGGACGGCGCAACCCCGGGATGCAGGCGCTCGGGTCGTGCACGTAGGTGACCAGACCGTAACCTTGATCGACTCACCGATGGACCACCCCTCGCCGCACCGCGTTATCCGGTGGACAGTGAGAGGAGTATCCAGCGTGGACACCTGCAGCGGGACGCCCGTCAGCTTGACCCTGGGTCGACACCGGATCGAGGGTGTCCTGCGGGCCGTGGGCGAGTTCGTCGAGATGCCCGGCGCGCCCGGAAGCCCGGCGCGCCGGCTGCGCAACCTGATCCTCGATTTCGGCCAGGCCTGCGCCCCGGTCGAGGTGTGGCTGGCCGAGCCGGAGCCGCAAGGCCCCCAGCTCCCCACGCCCCATCCCACCCCTAACTCTTCATCAAGGTTTTGAGCACCTCCAGGATGTCGTCGCCGCGGCAGGGCCGGGCGACGAAGCGGGCATGGGCGGGCATCCGGTCGGGATCGGGCTTGCTGCGCCCGGACACGACGACGATCGGCAGGTCCGGCCGCATCTGCGCCGCGCTGCGGGCGAGGTCGAAGCCGTCCGTCTTGCCGGAGAGCTCGACATCCGTGATCAGCGCGACGATGTCCGACCTGCCGGTCAGCAGGCCGAGGGCGCGCTCGGCGGAGGCCGATTGCAGCGCCTCGTAGCCGGCCGCGTCCAGCACGTCGCTGAGATCCATGATCGTCAGCGCCTCGTCCTCCACCACCAGGATCACGGGCCGCTCGTGCTGGGTACCGTCCTTGGCCTTCACGGTGTCGTTTTCCACGTCGCCTGTCCTCGCCGGTCGCACCTGTCCACAACACCCGCCGGGAGGCGGCACGATGGGACGGGCGGTCTCCTGTTGTTCGGGCGGCCGATCCCGGCCGACCGGCGCCCACACGCCGGCCGATGATCGAAACGGCCGATACCCTGCGCCGGTTGCAGCGGCGCCGTGTCCGTCCGACGAGGAATTGTCGGGCTTCCGCAACCTCCCGCCCATCTCGCGCTTGCGTCGCGGCCCGCGCCCCGCTAGAGGACGGCACCTGACCGGCACGGGCGCTCCGCCGCCCCGCCGATCTGGCCCGGAGAGGTGGCCGAGTGGTTGAAGGCGCACGCCTGGAACGCGTGTATACGGGCAACCGTATCGAGGGTTCGAATCCCTCTCTCTCCGCCAGGATTTCTTCCCCGACATCGACCCTGACGATCCGCCCGAGCGTGCGGGATACCGGGGGCGGGTGCGCGACATGACCCCGACGATTCGCGAGATCGAGGATGCCGACGTGCCGGCGGTGATCGCCCTGTGGCACGAAGCCGGCGTGGCGCGGCCCTGGAACGACCCGGCCACCGACATCGCCTTCGCCCGCCGCGGCCCGCACGGCACCGTCCTGGTGGCGGAGGCCGACGGGCGCATCCTCGCCAGCGCCATGGCCGGCGAGGACGGACATCGCGGCTGGCTCTACTACGTCGCGGTGGCGCCCGGACAGCAGGGCAGCGGGCTCGGGCGGCGGATGGTCGAGGCGGCGGAGGCCTGGCTCGCGGCGCGCGGGGTCTGGAAGGTGCAGCTGCTGGTGCGCCGGGAGAATGACGGCGTCCTCGGCTTCTACGACCACCTGGGCTATCGCGACACCAACGCGGTCTGCCTGCAGAAGGTGATTGCGAAGGGGTGATCGGCGGCCGAACCGACGTCGGACGAACACACAAGTTTGCTTTGTCCCATCCACGGCACCTCAGGACGAGGCCGTGGATCGGAGGAATCGAAGACGGCTGGGAAGGACGGGACGACCCCTCACCCCTCCAGCCCCGGCCAGACCACCCAGTGCAGGTCCGGCGTCTCGGCAAACAGCCGGCGGTGCTGGCTCACGGCGTAATTGTCGGTCATGCCGGCGATGAAGTCGGCGACGCGGCGCGGGGTGCGGGGATCATCGGAACCGGAGAGACCGGCGCTCCACTCCTCCGGCATCCGGGTCGGGTCGCGCCGGAAGGTGGAGAACAGGTCCTCGACGATCGAGGCGGCGCGCCGGCGCACCGCCATCACGCCGGGATGCCGGTACATCCGGGCGAACAGGAACGTCTTGATGTCCCGGTCGGCCGCCGCCATCGCCTCGGAGAAGGCGGCCACCGGCGCCGCGGCGTGGCGGATCGCGGCGGCGTCGGCGGGCTGCAATGCGGAGAGGCGCCGCTCGGCCTCGGCGATCACGTCCTCGACGAAGCGGGTGATGACCCGACGGGCGAGCTCGTGCACCACCCGCGAGCGTTCGAGGCCCGGATAGGTGCCGCGGATCTCGTCGAGGAGACCGCCGAGGAACGGCACCTCCTTGAGGTCGTCGAGGGTGAAGAGGTCGGCCCGCAACCCGTCGTCGAGGTCGTGGGCGTCGTAGGCGATGTCGTCGGCGAGCGCCGCGACTTGCGCCTCGGGGCCGGCGAAGGTCGCGAGTTCCAGGTCGTGCTGGGCGTTGTACTCGGTGATCGCCACCGGGATGCCGCTCGTCGCGTAGTGCGGCGTCGGCCGGCCGTCCCGGGTCAGGAGCGGGCCGTTGTGCTTGACGAGGCCCTCCAGCGTCTCCCAGGTCAGGTTGAGCCCGTCGAAGGTGGCGTAGCGGCGCTCCAGCCGGGTCACCAGACGCAGGGCCTGGGCATTGTGGTCGAAGCCGCCGTGATCGCGCATGCAGGCATGCAGCGCATCCTCGCCGGTATGGCCGAAGCAGGTGTGGCCGAGGTCGTGCGCCAGCGCCAGGGCCTCGGCCAGATCCTCGTCGAGGCCGAGCGCGCGGGCCAAGGCCCGGGCGATCTGGCTCACCTCCAGGGTGTGGGTCAGGCGGGTGCGGTAATGGTCGCCCTCGTGGTGGACGAAGACCTGCGTCTTGTGCTTGAGGCGCCGGAAGGCGGCCGAATGCACGATCCGGTCACGGTCGCGCTGGAAGTCGGTCCGGGTCGGCGACGGGCTTTCGGGGATCAGCCGCCCGCGCGACGCGAACGGATCGCTGCCGTAGGGGGCCCGCCAGCGCTCGCCTGTCCGTCTCACGTCGCAGCTCCCGTTTGCCATCCGTGCGCCGCTGTTGCGGGCGCACGGCACTCTTGCGTCTCATGCGCCGCTGGTGCGGCGCACGTCGTCCATTCTCAGCCGTGCGCCGCAGTTGCGGCTCACGGCCGGCATTCTTATGTTGCCTTCGCACGCCGGACCCCCACCCGAGAAGCCGTCGATGACCCCGATCACCCTGACGTCCCGCGCCGCCCGCCGCATCAACGAGATCATGGGCGCCGAGCCCCCCGGCTCGATGCTGCGCATCAGCGTGAATGGCGGCGGCTGCTCCGGGTTCCAGTACGCCTTCGACATCGCGAAGGACCGCGCCGCGGACGACCTCGCGGTGGAGGTCGACGGCGCCACGGTGCTGGTCGACCCGACCTCGCTCCCGTACATGGAGGGCGCGACGATCGACTTCGTCAACGACCTGATCGGCCAGTCGTTCAAGATCGAGAACCCTCAGGCCACCGCCTCCTGCGGCTGCGGCACCTCGTTCTCCCTGTAATTCCGCCTCCACGTTTCCGGGACGCTCCGCCATGACCCGCTCCTCCACAACGGGCGTGGCCCGGGCTGCGCTCGGCGCTCTCGCCTGCGCGACGCTGACGGCCGCCCTGCCGGTGCTGCCGCCCTTCGCCGGCCCGGCGCTGGCCCAGACGACACCGACCCAGGATGCCGCGGCCCAGGGGGCCGTGGTCGCCCTCGACGAGGTCGTGCTGCCGCTCGGGCCCGTCACCCTGAAGGCGCCGAAGATCGAGCTGCGCGGCACCGCCCTGTCGCGGGACGAGGCGCGGGCGATCCTCGATCCGGCCGGCCCCGCGCCGTGGCGGACCCGCCTGGACAAACTCTCCGCCCGCGAGATCGTGATCCCGGTGCTGCGGGTGGAGCAGCCGACCGGCGGGCGCGTGCAGGTCGCGGTCTACCACGACGTCGTCGCCCGGGACGTCGCGGCGGGCCGGATCGGCACGCTGGAGGCCGGTGGCGCCACCCTGACGGTCGAGGGGCCGGGCCCCGACGCCGCCGGCGCCTACGGCCGGTTGAGCGCCCGCGAGGTCGACCTGCCGGGCCTCGCGCGCCTGTTCACCGAGCCCGGCGGGCCCGACGCAGCCCCGGTCCGGATCTATGGCGGCGTCACCGCCGAGGACATCGCGCTCACCAACCCCGACGGGGCGGCCCTGCGCATCGCCCGTATCGATGCCCGCGACCTCACCGGCCGGCCGACCACGATCCCGTGGGCGGAGTCGGCGCGGGCGCTCGCGGAGGGCGCCGGGAAACCGGCGGGGCCGGACCGCTCCCGCCTGTCGGGCCTCGCCGCCGACCTCATCGACGGGATCGGCGTCGGCGGGCTGGAGATCAGCGGCGTCACCTTCGCGGCGCCGGGTGTCGGGCCTCGGCCGAACCCGGTCCGGGCGAGCCTCGCCCGCGTGACCTACGGCCTCGAGGACGGGGCCGGCCGGATGAGGGCCGAAGGCCTGTCCGTCGATGCCCCGGCCGGCCGCGTCGCCCTCAAGGGCCTGACGCTCTCCGGCCTGTCGCTCAAGCCGGTGCTGGAGGGCCTGCGCCGCGCCGCCGCCGGCCCGCTCGACCAGGCCGAGCTGCGCCGCTACGCCCCGGGGATCGGCCGCATCGCCCTGGAGACGCTCGACGTCGACCTGCCGGCCCAGCCCACGGCCGAGGATCCGCTGAAGGCGTCGGGCCCCCTGCGCTTCGCGGTGCGCAACGCCGACCTCGCCATGAGCGACCTGCGCGACGGCGTGCCGACCGCCTCGCGCCTCGCCTTCGACGGCTTCACCTGCGCGGTCCCGCCCGGCACCACGGCGCCGGTCCTCGCCGACCTCGCCGGCCTCGGCTACACCAGCCTCGACCTCTCCGGCACCGCCGAGACCCGCTGGGACGAGGCCGCCCGCGAGGTCATCGTCAAGGACGTGACGCTCACCGGCAAGGACATGGGCACCGCCCGGATCACCGGCACGATCGGCGGGATCGGCAAGGAGGTGTTCGACCCCGAGCCGATGGTCTCCTCCCTGGCGCTGCTCGGCGCCAGCGCCAAGTCCCTGGGCCTCACCCTCGAGAATGGCGGCCTGTTCCAGCGCTTCGTCGATCAGCAGGCCAAGGCGCAGAGCCTCAAGCCCGAGGAGCTGCAGCGCGAATACGGCACCGCCGCGATGCTGGGGATCCCGGCGGTCCTCGGCGGCTCGCCCTCCGCCAAGGCGCTGGGCCAGGCGGTGTCGCGGTTCGTGGTCAAGCCCGGCCGCCTCTCGGTCAGCGCCGCCGCCAAGGATCCGGCCGGCCTCGGGCTGATGGATTTCAGCACCGCTCCGAGCCCCGGCAAGATCTTCGACCGCCTGACGGTCGACGCCACGGCGGAGTAGCGGCGGGGATCGAGGAGCCCGGTCCCGCACACGGGCCGACATCTCTCTACATCGCCCCGGAACTCGACGAAGTCGAGAACCCCGGGATCCATAACCGCTGACGAGGCAGGACGAGGCGGATCGCGTACCGTCTGGTTCTACACCGTCGGCGGTCATGGATCCCGGGTTCCGCTGCGCGGCCCCGGGATGACCCGGAGGGCTCGCTTCGGTTCGGTGAAACACGGCACGCAATCACCCTGCAACGGCGATGTCGCACAGGTCCCTCCATCGACGGTCCGACGCGGCCGGATGAAGGAAGAGCGATGCAGACCATTGTGAGGATCCTGGCCGTCACCGCCATCCTGATCGGCCCGGCCGGCCTGACCCCCGCCGAAGCGGCCCATATCGTCCCGATCGATTTGGCGGGCGGCACCGCGGCCAAGGCGCCGGCTCCGGAGAGCACCTGCCCGCTGCGGGCGTGGCCGTATATCGGCTGACGGAAAAGAGGCCGGCCCCGGGCGGGGACCGGCCTTGCGTGCCGCCGGGCAGGCCCGGCAGCGCCGATGGGAAACGAGGACGCGGGGTTCCCTCCCCGCTCAATAGGCGTTCTCGGTCTTGAACAGCGCCAGCGGGGTCATCGCCAGGATCTGCAGGTCGAAGAACACCGACCAGTTCTCGATGTAGTACAGGTCGTGCTCGACGCGGCGCTGAATCTTCTCGTTGGTGTCGGTCTCGCCGCGCCAGCCGTTGATCTGGGCCCAGCCGGTCATCCCGGGCTTCACCTTGTGGCGGGCGAAGTAGCCGTCGACGATCTGGTCGTAGAGGGTGTTGGCCGCCTTGGCCTGGAGGGCGTGCGGGCGCGGCCCGACCAGGGACAGCTCGCCCCGCACCACGTTGATCAGCTGCGGCAGCTCGTCGAGCGAGCTCTTGCGGATGAAACGGCCGACCCGGGTCACCCGCGGATCGCCCTTGGTAACGATCTTGTTCGCGGCGTAGTCGCACTGGTCGATATACATCGACCGGAACTTGTAGATCTCGATCACCTCGTTGTTGAAGCCGTGGCGCTTCTGCCGGAAGAAGACCGGGCCCGGCGAGGTGAGCTTCACGGCGAGCGCCACCGCCAGCATCACCGGCGAGAGCAGCAGCAGCAGCACGGCGCCGACCGTGCGGTCGAACACGCCCTTCACCACGACGTCCCAGTCGGCGATCGGGCGGTCGAACACGTCGAGCACCGGCACCGAGCCGAGATAGGAGTAGCTGCGCGGGCGAAGCCGGAGCTTCGAGGCGTGGGCCGAGAGGCGGATGTCGACCGGCAGGACCCAGAGCTTGGCCAGCATCTGAAGGATGCGCGCCTCGGCCGAGATCGGCAGCGTGAAGACGATCAGGTCCACCTTGGTGCGCCGGGCGAAGGTGACGAGGTCGCTGACCGTGCCGAGCTTCGGGTAGCCGGCGACCACGTCGGAGGAGCGGCCGTCGTTGCGGTCGTCGAAGAGGCCGACGACCTTGAGGCCGGAATCGCCCTGCGCCTCGATGGCCCGGATCAGCGCCTCGGCCGGCTCGCCGCCGCCGACGATGGCGACGCGCCGGTCGAAGCGGCCGCGGCGCATCTGCGCGCTCACCACCAGCGACAGGATCAGCCGATCGGCCACGAGCAGCGCCAGCCCGCCGCCATAGACGGTGCCGAGCCACAGCCGCGAGTAGTTGTCGCCGAGCTTGGCGAAGAACAGCACGGTGGCGGCGAGCAGCATCACCAGCGACCAGCCGAGCACGACCCGGGCGCCGACGCTGAAGAAGGCCCGGAACGCGCGGATGCCGTAGGCGCCGAGTGCCTGCAGCACCAGCACGTTGAGGCCGGCGAGCCCGAGGATCGCCGCGACGTAGCCGAGATGGAGCGGCACGGCGCCGGCGAGCAGCCAGCGCTGGGCGCACAGGCCGGCGAGCGCCACGAGAACGAACTCGACGGCCCGGACGCAGCCGGTGAACACCACCGGCGACACGACCGGGTCCGGCCGGACCGGCGCCACCGTCTCGGCCGGCGGCACGGCCTCGCGCTCCGGGCCCGAGCGACCGAGCGGCCCGGCCGGGTCGGCCGCCACCGTCTTGAGGATGTCGCGGACGTCGAACGCACTCATGGCACGGTTCTCATGGCACGGCTCTCATGGCACGGTTCCGGTCTCGGCCGTGACGGGGAAACTCCCGCATCGTCCGGGGGTTAGGATTGCGATCCTGCCGGCAAGCCCTGAGGGAAGGCTTAAGGCGACCGCGTCGGGTTTGTCGAAAATCGGCGGCAACCGGCGCGGCGGCGTCTAGCGCCGGGCCCGGGCGGCGGCGTAGCCGGCGAGCCCGTCCTGGGCCATCCGGTCCATCGAGAAGCGGCAGCGGACGAAGGCGCTGAGCGCCGCCGCCTCGCCGGCGCGCTCTTCCGGATCCTGGTCGATCTTGCGCAGGATCGCCCCGCCGAGGGCGGCGACGTCGCGCGGCGGCACCAGGGACGGCGCGGCGGGGCCGAAGATCTCCGGGATGCCGCCGACATCGGTCGAGACCAGAGGCTGGGCGGCGGCGGCCGCCTCGAGGATCACGTAGGGCAACGACTCGGCGAGCGAGGGCACGACCATCACGGTGGCGCGGCTCAACGCGGCGCGGATCGGCTGGGGCGGCTCGAACTGCACGTCCTGGGTAAGGCCGAGGGCGGCCACGCGCTCGCGCAAGGCGACCTCGTCCGGACCGGAGCCGACCACCAGCAGGGTCAGGCGCCGCCCGTGCTCCCGGCGCAGGCGCGCCAGCGCCTCGAACAGCACCGGCACGCCCTTCGCCTCGCGCAATTCGCCGATATAGACGAGGTCGAACGGATCCGGGGCCGGGGTGATCGGGGCGAACTCGGCGGCCGAGATGCCGTTGTGCACCACCCGCACCAGCCGCTCGGTCGGGCCGACATAGGCCCGGTAGCGCCCGGCGATGTAGTCGCTCTCGAACAGGAAGACGTCGGTGCGGCGGGTCAGCACGCCCTCCGCCGCCATGTAGAGACGGTGGAGCGGCGTGCCCGGGCGGTAGTTGAAGCTGCCGCCATGGGGCGTGTAGGCGCGCACCGGCTCCGCCTCGCCGAGGGCGGGCACCAGGCGGGCGAACAGACCGCCCTTGGAGCCGTGCCCGTGCAGCACGGTGGGCGTCAGGCGGCGCACGAGGCCGGAGAGCGCCGCCAGCGCCGCGAGGTCGGCCGGGTGCGGGTTGCGGCGCATCGGCAGCCGGGTGATGCCGAGGGAGAGATGCGGCGCCAGCTCGGCGAGCACCGCCTCGGCCCTGGCGCCCCCGGTGCTGGCGTCGCAGAACAGGCCGACGGCGTGGCCGGCCTCCGCCTGCAGCCGCGCGACGTCGAGGACGTGGCGGAAGAGGCCGCCGACCGGGGCCCGGAAGACGTGCAGGATCCGCTCGCGCGCGGCGGCCGCCGGCGGCGGCACCGGCGGCGCGACCGCCATGGGCGCGGGATCGGCGTCGAGGCGGAGTTGGGAGGCGGCCACGGGCATGTCCTCGGAGACGGATGGCGGCGCCGCGGCGCGCGGCTGCCGATATCTCGCCCCAGGTCCGTGGGCATGAAGTTAAGCGGACGGAGGGAAGACCAGCCCGGACCGCGATGGATGAGGGCGTGGTTAACCGCCGGTCAGCGCAAGTCCAAGGCTTCGCGCGATCCGTCAGGTATCAGAACCACCGCTCCTTGACGACGATCGTGTCGCCGGGACGGACCGGGTAGGTCATCGGCACGATGCCCGAGACGAGGCCGGTCGGCCCCTCGCGGGTGAGCACGGCGTAGTCGCGGGCGGCGCGGGGACCGAAGCCCGCGGCGATCGCCACCGCGGTCTCGACCGTCATGCCGCTGACATAGGGGTACTGGCCCGAGGTGGTGACCTCGCCCAGGATGAAGAACGGCCGGTAGACCTCGACCTCGACGGTGACGTGCGGCTCGCGCACGAAGCCCTGGCGCAGGCGCGCCTCGATGGCGCGGGCGGCCTGGGCGGTGCTGCCTGCCGCGACCTTGATCGGGCCGATCAGCGGCATGGCGATGCGCCCGGCCCCGTCCACCGCGTAGATGTTCGAGAGATTGTCCTGCCCGAACACGATCACCCGCAGGCGGTCGCCGGCGGCGAGCGAGTAGGCGGCGCCGATCGAGCCGGTGCCGGTCTCGTCGAGGAGCGCCGTGCGGTACTCGGGACGCAGGCAGCCGCCGAGCGCGAGCGTGGTCGCCAGACCTGTGAGAAGGGCGCGTCGGTTCATCGCTTCCGGCCAGTTCAAGTCGTGTCGGTGGTCTTGTCCCCAGGCCTAGAGTGTCGTGGTTAATGAACTCTGACCTGCCGGCGCCGATCGGCGGACCGGCACAGAGGATTCGGGTCTTAACTGCACGGCAACCTTAATCGAGTGTGCTGGCGGCAAGGCCCGGTCCGGGCCAGCCCCGCCTCCTCATCGACGGTCCGCAATGCCCCGCGTCTTTCCCTTCGCCGAGCGGTCGCATGCCCGCCTGCCCGACCGCCTGGCCGGCCGGGGGCGCCAAGAGCCCAAGAGCAAGGCGTCGAAGGCCCAGGATTCCAAGAGCGCGGATTCGCAGGATCCCGGCACCGAGACCGCGGCAAGGACCAGGATGGGACGGAAGCAGGCGACGGTCGTCGGGACCGACATCCCCGACGCGACGATCCGGGAGCGCCGCAGCGAGGACGGCCTGACCCTCGGCGATGTCGGCCGACTGCTGGGCCGGCGCTGGCTCGTCATCCTCCTGCCGACCGTCGCGGCCTTCGGGCTCGCCGTCACCTTCGTGCAGGTCGTGCCGCCGCGCTACACGGCGGAAGCGAAGCTCCTGCTCGAGAGCCGCGACAGCGCCCTCACCCGGCTGCAGCAGGACCGGGGGGAACTGCCCCAGCCGATCGACGAGCAGGCCGTGGCGAGCCAGGTCCAGGTGGTGATGTCGCGCGACATCGCCCGCGAGGCGATCAGGAGCCTCGGCCTCGTCGGCAATCCCGAATTCGACCCGATGGTCAACGGCGTCGGCGGCCTGCAGCAGGTGCTGGTGATGCTGGGCCTCGCCCAGAACCCCCTCGACCGCGAACCGGTCGACCGGGTGCTGGAGAAGTACTTCGACCGGCTGCTGGTCTATCCGGCCGGCAAGTCGCGCATCCTGACGATCGAGTTCCGGTCGAAGGATCCCGAGCTCGCCGCCAGGGCGGCCAACACGATCTCGGACCTCTACCTCTCCTCCCTCGCCGCCGCCAAGGTCGACACCGCCCGCTACGCCTCGACCTGGCTCGGCACCAACATCGAGACCCTGCGCAGCCGCGTCGCGGAGGCCGAGGCGAAGGTCGAGGCGTTCCGGGCCCGCAACGGGCTGATCGGCAGCGGCGGCACCGCCAACCAGCCGCTGGCGGCCCAGCAGCTCGCGGAGATCTCGACCCAGCTGACCCAGGCCCGCGCCGCCCAGGCCGATGCCGGCGCCAAGGCCAAGCTGATCCGCGAGATGATGCGGGACGGCCGCGGCTTCGAGATCCCGGACGTCGCCAACAACGAGCTGATCCGCCGCCTCGTCGAGCAGCGCATCGGTCTCAAGGCGCAGCTCGCGCTCGAGGCCCGAACCCTGCTGCCGCAGCATCCGCGGATGAAGGAGCTGCGGGCCCAGCTCGAAGGCCTGGAGGCGCAGATCCGCGCCGCCGCCGACCGCGCCGTGCGCACGCTCGAGAACGATGCCCGCATCGCCGGCAGCCGGGTCGAGAGCCTGCAGGCGGCGGTGGACGCGCAGCGCACCATCGTCGCCAAGGCGAACGGCGACGAGGTCGAGCTGCGCGCCCTCGAGCGCGAGGCGAAGGCCCAGCGCGAGCAACTCGAATCCTATCTCGGCCGCTTCCGCGAGGCCGCCGCCCGCGACGCGGCGAGCGCCGCCCCGGCCGATGCCCGCGTGGTCTCCCGCGCGGTGGTGCCCGACCTGCCCTCCTTCCCCAAGAAGCTGCCGATCATCCTCTTCTCCACGGTGATCGCCCTGCTGTTCGCGATCGGCAGCGTCGTCGCCAAGGCGCTGCTCGCCGGCGATCCCCCGGGCCGCGGCCGCGGCCGCCCGCCCCTGCGGCGGCCGGAGAGCGAGCCGGTGCCGGACGCCACCGTCGCCACGGCGCCCGCCTTCGCCCCGGCGATGCCGGCGGCGGCCTCCGCCACCCGTCCGGCCGAGCCGGAGGTGGCCGCCGAGCCGCTCGTTGCCGCGGCGCCAGTCCTGGCCGCCGCGCCGGTCCTGGCCGCCGCGCCGGTCCTGGCCGCGGAGCCGGTCCCGACGGCGAAACCGGTGCCGTCCGCAGAGCCGTCGCCGTCCGAGGCGGTGCCATCCCGGACAGCGTCGCCCCCGGCGATGCCGGCCGTCGCGCCGGCGCCCCTCGCGGCCGCGCACGCCCCTGCCGATCCGGTGCCGCCGGTCGAGCCGGTGGCGCCCGCCGCGACGATCCCGCCCGTCGCGGACGCCCCCCTTTCCCCCGCCCCGGCCCGGCTGCCCTTCGAGGCCCGCTACGACCTCGACGTGCTGGTGGCGCGCCTCGACGCGATCGAGACCGCGGGCGGCGGCCGGCGGGTGCTCCTCGTCGGCACGGGCGGCGAGACCGATCACGACGGCCTCGCCCGCAGCCTCGGCCGCGTCGCCTCCCTGCACGGCCGCGCCCTCCTGGTGCGCCTCGACGAGGCGCAGGAGGACCGTCCGGGCCTCATCGACCTCGTCGCCGGGCGGGCCGACTTCAGCACCGTAATCCGGCCCGATGCCGGCCCGCGTCTCAACCTGATCGGCCGCGGCCACGGCGACGCCGAGACCCTGGTCTCGGGGCGCGACGCCCTCGGCCTCACCTTCGACGCCCTCGGGGAGGCCTACGACTGGGTGATCGCCTGCATGGACGACGGCTTCGCCGCCGAGACCTGGCCGCTGGTGAGCGCAGTCTCGGCCTGGATGGACGCGGTGGTGATCGCCTCGAACGCCGAGGCCGACGATCCGCGCCTCGTCGGCCTGTACGACACCGCCGAGGCCGCCGGCGTGCCTGAGGTGATCGTGGCCCAGGACCGGGCGCCGGCCGAGATGCCGGTACCGTCCCAGAGCCTGCGCCGGACGGCCTGAGCGGGCGTCCCCGCGCGACTCGCTCGGGGCGCCCGCTCGGGGATGCGCCGATCGGCGCCGGTGTCCCTCCGGGCGGAAAACATGCATAAGGTGAGAGACCGCCCCTTTCCGGCCGCCCGCACCCCGAGCGGGCGGCCCCGAGACCCCGCCATGCGCCTCCTCCTCGCCACCGCCCTCCTCGCCCTCGCCGCCGGCACCGCCGCGGCGCAGACGGAGACGCCCGCCCCGCTCGGATCCACCCCCACCGGCATCACCGCTCCCGATGCGGCGCCGGCGCCCCCCGCCACCGGCCGGCGCCAGCCCCGCCGGGTCGAAGAGGCGGCTTCCGCGCGTTCAGCCAAGCCGGCCGCCGCGAAGGCCGACTCGGCGGATTCCCTCCGCAAGGCCCAGGCCGCCACCGCGGCCCGCGACAAGGCCTGGGACGCCCGGATGAAGCGCACCCTCGGGTCGATCTGCCACGGCTGCTAGAGCATTGCCCGACGGAGCGGGTCCCCGGTTCGTCGCAGAACATGCCGCAAAATCAGTGATCTGGAGCATCGTTCGATTGCAGCGGGATCGAACGGTGCTCCAGAGCCCGACCGCGAATCCCGACCGGAGGCGCCGCCGATGATCCGCTTCGAGGGGGCGGGAAAAACTTATCCCGGTCAGGCCCGGCCGGCGCTCGACGCCCTCGACCTCACGGTCGAGGCCGGCACGACCTGCGTGCTGATCGGCCCGTCGGGCTGCGGCAAGTCAACCGCCCTGCAGATGGTCAACCGCCTGGTGGTGCCGAGCACGGGCCGGGTCCTGGTCGAGGGCCGGGACGTCGCCGGGCTCGACCCGATCGCCTTGCGCCGCCGCATCGGCTACGTGCTGCAAGGCGTCGGGCTGTTTCCGCACCGCACGGTGGCGCAGAACGTCGCGACGGTGCCGGGCCTCCTCGGCTGGGCGCGAGCGCGGATCGCGGAGCGGGTCGACGCGATGCTCGACCTCGTCGGCCTCGATCCGACGGAGTTTCGCGAAAGGCGGCCGGACGCGCTCTCAGGCGGCCAGCGCCAGCGCGTCGGCGTCGCCCGGGCGCTCGCCGCCGACCCGCCGGTGCTGCTGATGGACGAGCCGTTCGGCGCCGTCGATCCGGTCGCCCGCGCCCGCCTGCAGGACGAGGTCCGGGGGATCCTGGGGAAGCTCGACAAGACCGTCCTGATGGTCACCCACGACATCGACGAGGCGGTGCGGATGGGCGACACGGTCGCGCTGATGCGCGACGGGCGCCTCGTCCAGGCCGCGCCGCCCGCCGCCCTGCTCGCCGCCCCCGCCGACGCCTTCGCGGCGGAGTTCGTCGGCGGCGACCGGCTGCTGCGCCGGCTCTCCCTGCTGCCCGCCCGCGACCACGCCGAGCCGGGCCCCGCCGGCGACGCGCCGCGCCTGTCCGCCGCCGACGCCTCGCTGAAGGACGCCCTGGCCTTGATGCTGGCGAGCGGGCGCGATCGGGTCGGGCTGGAGGAGGGATCGGTGAGCCTGTCGCGCCTGCGCGCCGCGGCGGAGGCCGCGCCGCCGGCGTGAAACTTTATCTGCGGCCCCCGATAGTGTAGGCGCGGCGATCCGTTCCGCCCGTTCGCGGCGCGCGTTCCCCCGCGGGTGCGCCGCCGCCCCCGAGGTCGCCCCCGATGTCCACCCGCCTCGCCGACACCTTCGCCCGCTGCCGCGCGGAAGAGCGCGCCGCCCTCGTCACCTACGTGATGGCGGGCGACCCCGATGCCGAGACCTCGCTCCGGATCCTGCGCGCCCTGCCGGAGGCAGGCGCCGACATCGTCGAGTTCGGCCTGCCCTTCACCGACCCGATGGCGGACGGGCCGGCGATCCAGGCGGCGGGCCTGCGGGCGCTGAAAGGCGGGCAGACCCTCGCCGGCACCCTGGAGCTGGTGCGCCGGTTCCGCGCCGAGAATACCGGCACGCCGGTGATCCTGATGGGCTACTACAACCCGATCTACACCTACGGCGTCGCCCGCTTCCTCGACGACGCCAAGGCCGCCGGCATCGACGGGCTGATCGTGGTCGACCTGCCGCCGGAGGAGGACGACGAGCTCTGCCTGCCGACGATCGAAGCCGGCCTGGCCTTCGTCCGGCTCGCCACGCCGACCACCGACGAGGCGCGGCTGCCGGCGGTGCTCGCGAACACCGCGGGCTTCGTCTACTACGTGTCGATCACCGGCATCACCGGCACGGCGACCCCGGATTTCGGCGTCGTCGGCGCCGCGGTCGAGCGGATCCGCCGCCACACCGACCTGCCGGTGGTGGTCGGCTTCGGCGTCAAGACCGGCGAACACGCCGCGGCGCTCGCCCGCGCCGCCGACGGGGTGGTGGTGGGCTCGTCGATCGTCGCCGCGCTCGCCGGCACGCTCGACGCCGAGGGCCGGGGAGGACCCGGCTCGGTCGAGGCGGTGACGACTCTCGTGCGCGAGCTCGCCGACGGCGTGCGCGCCGGCCGCGCGGACTAGAGCATCTTCCGACGAAGCGGATACCGGTTCGCCTCAGAAAATGCGGCAAAATCAAAGACTTGGATCGCCGCCTGATCGCAACGCGATCGGCGGTGCTCCAGAGCCGCGATCCCCATATCACCGACACGAATCGACGACCGAGGAGCGATCATGGTCGAGGCGATGAACTGGATCTCCGAGGTCGTGCGCCCGAAGATCAAGACGCTGTTCAAGCGCGAGACGCCGGAGAACCTCTGGGTGAAGTGCCCGGAGACCGGCCAGATGGTCTTCCACAAGGAGGTGGAGGCCAATGGCTGGGTGATCCCGGGCTCGGAGCACCACCTGCGCATCACCGCGCAGCAGCGCCTGAAGCTGATGTTCGACCAGGGCACCTGGCTCGACGTGCCGCTGCCCGAGGTGGCGCCCGACCCGCTGAAGTTCCGCGACGAGAAGCGCTATGCCGACCGTCTCAAGGACGCTCGCGCCAAGACGGGCATGACCGACGCGTTCAAGGTCGGGTTCGGGCGCGTTGCCGGCCTGCCGATGACGCTGGCGGTGCAGGATTTCGGTTTCATGGGCGGCTCGCTCGGCATGGCGGCCGGCGAGGCCTTCGTGCGCGGCGCCGAGACGGCTCTGGAGAAGCGCACGCCCTACGTGCTGTTCGCGGCCTCCGGCGGCGCACGGATGCAGGAGGGCATCCTGTCGCTGATGCAGATGCCCCGCACCACCGTGGCGGTGCGCCGGCTCAACAACGCCCGCCTGCCCTACATCGTGGTGCTGACGAACCCGACCACCGGCGGCGTCACCGCCTCCTACGCGATGCTCGGCGACGTGCACTTCGCCGAGCCCGGGGCGCTGATCGGATTCGCCGGCCCGCGGGTGATCGAGCAGACCATCCGCGAGAAGCTGCCCGACGGCTTCCAGCGCGCCGAGTACCTGAAGGAGCACGGCATGGTCGACCAGGTCGTGCACCGGCGCGACCTGAAGGGCGCGATCGCAGGCCTGTGCGGGCTGCTGATGCAGGTGCCGGCCGAGGCCCCGGCGGGGACCGCGGAGGCCGAGACGAAGCCGGAGGCCCGGCAAGAGGCCAGGCAGGATGCCAAGCCCGTCCCGGCGTGAGGCGGCGCCCTGATCCTCTCGCGTCCCGCGGCCGGTCCGGCCGCGGGCGAAGCAGAGCGGCACAGGGCAACTCTGCTTCGCTTTCTGGTTTCGCATCATTTGCGGCGCCGAACCGGTGACCACCTCGGCACCGGCCGTCTTGCGGCCGGCGGAATGATGCTTAGGTCCGTCCAGTCCCCCGCGAGACCGACGATGGAATCCTCCGACGCCCTGATGGCGCGCTTCCTCGCGCTGCACCCGCGCACCATCGACCTGTCGCTCGGCCGGATCGAACGCCTGCTCGCGGCTTTGGGCCACCCGGAGCGGCGCCTGCCGCCGGTGATCCACGTCGCCGGCACCAACGGCAAGGGCTCGACCATCGCCACCATGCGGGCGATCCTGGAGGCCGGCGGCCTCTCGGCCCACGTCTACACCTCGCCCCACCTCGTGCGCTTCCACGAGCGCATCCGCCTCGGCGCGGTCGGCGGCGGCCGCTTCGTGCCGGAGGACCGGCTGGCGGAGGCCTTCGCCCGCTGCGAGGCGGTGAATGCGGGCGCGCCGATCACGGTGTTCGAGATCACCACCGCGGCGGCCCTGCTGCTGTTCTCCGAGGCGCCCGCCGACGTGCTGCTGCTGGAGGTGGGCTTGGGCGGCCGGGTCGACGCCACCAACGTCATCGACCGGCCGGCCTGCGCCGTGGTGACGCCGATCGGCCGCGACCACGCCGAGTATCTCGGCGACACCGTCGAGGCGGTGGCCGGCGAGAAGGCCGGCATCTTCAAGCGCGGCTGCCCGGCGGTGATCGCCCCCCAGGACTACGCCCAGGCCGATGCGGTCTTGTGCGCCCGGGCCGAGGCGGTCGGCGCCGGGCCGATCCTCGTCGGCAACCAGGATTTCTCCGCCCACGAGGAGCGCGGCCGGATGGTCTACCAGGACGAGGACGGGCTCCTCGACTTGGCCCGGCCGAAGCTCGCCGGGCGCCACCAGATCGTCAATGCCGGCACGGCGATCGCGGCGCTCCGCGCCGCGGGCTTCGGCGACATCGGCACCGAGGCCTTCGAGGCGGGGTTGTCCGCCATCGAGTGGCCGGGCCGCCTGCAGCGCCTGCGCCGCGGCCGCCTCGCCGGCCTCGTCCCGGCGGGCGCCGAGCTCTGGCTCGACGGCGGCCACAACATCGACGGCGGGCGCATCCTGGCGGCCGCGATGGCGGACCTGCAGGAGCGCGGCGACGCGCCGCTCGTCCTCGTCTCCGCCCTCCTCGGCACCAAGGACGCGGAAGGGTTCCTGGCCAACTTCGCCGGCCTCGCCCGCTTCCTGGTGGCGGTGCCGCTGCCGGGCCAGATGGCGGCGCGTCCGGCCGAGGAGGTGGCGGAGATCGCCGGGCGGGTGGGGCTCTCCGCCGTGACGGCGCCGAGCCTCGAGGCGGCCCTGGTCTCCCTGGGCGACCGGGCCTGGGAGCGCCCGCCGCGGGTGCTGATCTGCGGCTCGCTCTACCTCGCGGGCGCCGCGCTCTCCGCCAACGGCACCCCGCCGACCTGAGGCGACGGCCGCCCTGCAACGACCCGTTGCAAAACGGTGAATCGGGGGGAACGGGACAACGGTTATATGAGCGGGGAAACCCGGGATGATTTGCCGGCAGGCTTGACATTACCCGGCCTCCCGCCCCCTCCCGTGTCGTTGCCGCACCGATGTGGCTGAACTGCTACATCGTGTGGGAGGGAAATGGTCTAGCTTGGCCTCGATCGGGGAACCTGCTGGGGACCATCATGAAGAAACTCCTGAGTGCTTTCGCTGCCTTCACCGCGCTGACCGCCGCCGCTTCGGCCGCGGACCTGCCGCGTCGCGTTGCTCCGCCGCCGGTCTTCACGCCGGTGCCGGTCTTCACCTGGACGGGCTTCTACGCCGGTTTCAACGCCGGCTACGGCTTCAACACCGCTGACACCCGCGCCCCGACCGTCGTCGGCGTGCCGGCCGGCGCCACCGCCGCCAGCAGCGTGTTCGTCACCGGCGCCGGCGCCCCGACCACCGGCGTGCTCGCCTTCGGCAACCGCAACAGCAACGACGGCTTCGTCGGCGGCGGCCAGATCGGCTACAACTACCAGTTCACCCCGGGCTCGGGCGTGGTCGTCGGCATCGAGGCCGACGCCCAGTACGTCGACTTCGGCCGTGACCGCAACCGCTACGCCTTCGCCACCGTCGCCGGCGGCGGCGTCGCCCCGGGCACCCTGGTGTTCAACCCGAACGGCATCTCGGGCCTGGACTTCTTCGGCACCGTGCGCGGCCGTCTCGGCTACGCCTGGGATCGCACCCTCGTGTACGCCACCGGCGGTTTCGCCTACGGCTCGGGCGGCGGTCGCGACTTCGGCCTGACCAACTCCTCGCGTGACGACTTCCAGACCGGCTGGACCGTCGGCGGCGGCGTCGAGTACGCTCTGCCCACCGACTCGTTCTTCAACTTCTTCCGTTCGTCGGCCGTGACCCTGAAGGTCGAAGGCCTGTACGTGAAGCTGGATCAGGGCAACCGCAACAACGGCGTGTTCGCTCAGACCGCCAACGGCACGCAGTACTCGGTGTTCTCGCCGGGCGTGGTGTCGGTCGGCCCGGCCAACCTGTACCGTCGCGAGACCGAGTTCGCGGTCGTCCGCGCCGGCCTGAACTACAAGTTCAACGCCTTCTAAGCATCGCACTCCGTCACTCCGACGGAGCGGAGCCCGGCCGAAAGGCCGGGCTCTTCGCGTTTGTGGCAGCACCCGACGACGGGACGACGCCTCTCTCGTTGGAGGCGGATCCATCGCCGTTGAAGCTTGATTGCCGCTGCGGCACGCTGCCGAATCGCAGCGCCCCGCCCGGTCCGAGCCGGAGCGCCCGCCGGAGACCTTGAGCGTTATGCGCGACACGCGGCCGAAAACCCTCGCGGACGCCGTCCGTCGCCTGCGGGCGGGCGATGCCGCCGGCGCCTGGGCGGCCCTGCCGGAGGGTGTACGGGACCTCGCGCGCCGGGCCGGGGACGGTCTGGCGCGCCTTCGCGGCGGCACGCGCCCAGGCGGCGCCGCACCGTCTCCCGGGCGCGTCCTGTCCGAGACCTATGCGGGCCCGCCGGGGCAGCGCGCCTACCGCCTCTACGTGCCGGGCGGCTATCGCGGTCGGCCGGTGCCGCTGGTGGTGATGCTGCACGGCTGCACCCAGTCGCCCGAGGATTTCGCCGCCGGCACCGGCATGGATGCGCTCGCCGAGGCCGAGACCTTCCTGGTCGCCTATCCGGAGCAGACGCGTCGCGCCAACCAGGCCCGGTGCTGGAACTGGTTCAGCCCCGCCGACCAGCCCCGCGACCACGGCGAGACCGGGGTGATCGCCGGCATCACGCGCGCGGTGATGGCGGCCTACGCGGTCGATCCGCGGCGGGTCGCGATCGCCGGGCTCTCGGCCGGGGGCGCGGCGGCAGCCAACGTCGCCGCGGCCTATCCGGACCTCTTTGCCGCGCTCGGGGTGCATTCGGGCCTGTGCGCGCTCGCCGCCCGCGACCTGCCGGGCGCGCTCGCGGCGATGCGCGACGGCGCCGCCGGGCAGGCGCCTCCGATCCCCACCATCGTGTTCCACGGCGACCGGGACGCCACCGTCAACCCGAAGAACGGCGCAGCGCTGATCGCCGCCACCGGCGGCCGCCTGATCCGGCGCGAGGACGGACGCTCGCCCAACGGCCGCGCCTTCGAGAGGAGCCTCTACGCCGACGAGACCGGCCACCCGGCCCACGAGCACTGGGTGATCCACGGCTCCGGCCACGCCTGGTCCGGCGGCAACCCGGCCGGCAGCCACACCGATCCGCAGGGGCCCGACGCGGCCCGGGAGATGTGGCGGTTCTTCCGGGAGCATCCCCGGAAGGGCTGATCCCTCACCGGTAGTCGTTCGGATCGAGCCCGTGGCGGGCGATCTTGTCGTAGAGGGTCTTTCGCGGGGTGCCCAGCGCCTCCGCCGCCACCCGCACGTCGCCGCCGGCCATGATCAGTTCGTCGCGGATCAGGCCGCGCTCGTGCCGATCCATCTGCTCGGCCAGGGTCGCCGGCCTCGCGGGCTCGGCCTGGGCCGGGCCGGTGGGGCTCAGGCCCAGGGCGCAGCGCTCGGCGAAGTGGCCGAGCTCGCGCACGTTGCCGGGCCAGTCGTGCCGGCTCAGGTGGTCGCGGATCGAGGGCGTCACTGGGGGGGCCTCGCGGTTGAAGCGGGCGGCGGCCTTGCGCAGGAAGTGCTCGAACAGGAGCGCCACGTCCTCGCGCCGCTCGCGCAAGGGCGGGATCGCCACCGAGACGACGTTCAGGCGGTAGTAGAGGTCGTCGCGAAAGGTGCCCTGCGCGGCGGCCTGGCCGAGGTCGATCTTGGTGGCGGCGACGACCCGCATGTCGACGGGCTGGATCGCGTTGGTGCCGAGCGGCTCGACCACCCGCTCCTGCAGCACGCGCAGGAGCTTGACCTGGATATTGAGCGCCATGCTCTCGATCTCGTCGAGGAACAGCGTGCCGCCATCGGCGTGCGCGATGCGCCCGACCCGCTTCTTGAGCGCGCCGGTGAAGGCGCCGGCCTCGTGGCCGAACAGCTCGCTCTCCACCACCGTGTCGGGGAGCGCACCGCAATTCATCGCGACGAAATGGCCCTTGGCCCGCCGGCTCCAGCGGTGGAGCGCGCTCGCCACCACCTCCTTGCCGGATCCCGTCTCGCCGAGCACCAGCACGTCGACGTCGGCCTCCGCCACCTCGCGCACGAACTGGCGCAGGCGGGTGATGCCCGGCGACACGCCGAGGAAGGCCGGGTCCTCCGCCACCGCGGCGTCGAGGCGGGCGCGCAAGGTCCGGTTCTCCTGCACCAGGGCGCGGCGCTCCAGCGCCCGGCGCACCGAGGCGACCAGGGTCTCGGCCGGATAGGGCTTGGCGAGGAAGTCGTAGGCGCCGGCGCGCATCGCCCGCACCGCCATGGTGATGTCGCCGTGGCCGGTGATCAGGATCACCGGCAATTCGGGGTCGGCCTCCTGGAGGGCGGCGAACAGGCCGAGCCCGTCGAGCCCCGGCAGGCGCACGTCGGTGACGACGACGCCCGGCGGGTCTGCCAGGACCGCCTTGAGCGCCGATTCGGCGTCGGCATGGGTCTCGACGGAGAAGCCCGCGAGGTCGAGGCTCTGGCCGTTGGCCCGGCGCACCTCCTCCTCGTCGTCGACGAAGACCACGCGTTGCGACGGCGCGCTCATGCGGCGGCTCCGGAGGCTGCGCCGGCCGCGCCGGGCGCCAGCGGCAGCTCGACCCGGAACAGTGCGCCGCCCTCGGGCGACGCCCCGGCCGAGAGGGTGCCGCCGCACTCCTCGACGATTCCGCGCGAGATCGCGAGGCCGAGGCCGAGGCCGCTGGCCTTGGTGGTGAAGAACGCGTCGAAGACCTGCGCGCCCCCGTCCGGCAGGCCGCTGCCGTTGTCGCTCACCTCCAGCACCGCGCTTCCCCTCATTGCGCTTCCCCCCAAGACGGCGCTTCCCTCCGAGACGGCGCTTCCCCCCAAGACCCGCACCGTCACGGCGATGCGTGGCTCGTCGACGCCCGCGACCGCGTCGAGGGCGTTCTGCACCAGGTTGACCACGACCTGCTCCAGCCGCGGCCCCTCCCCCAGGACATAAGGCGACGGCTCCGGCAGAGCGAGGGCGAGGTCGATACCCGAAAGCCGCCCCTCCACCACCTCCAGGCTCGCCCGCACGACGTCCGCCAGGGCCACCGGATCGCGCCGGCCCGAGGCCTTGCGGGCGAAGCCCTTGAGCTGGCGGGTCAGGCCGGCGATGCGCTCGGTCAGGCGGCCGACCGCGGACAGGTTCTCGGTCGCCTCGGGGTACCGTCCGCGCTGGATCAGGATGCCGGCATTGTCGGCGTAGGAGCGGATCGCCGCGAGCGGCTGGTTGATCTCGTGCGCCATGCTGGCGGCGAACTGGCCGAGCGCGGCGAGGCGCCCTGCATGGGCGAGCTCGCGCCCGAGGCGCTGGCGCTCGGCCTCCGCCAGCCGCCGCTCGGCGATCTCGGCCTTCAGCTGGCGGTTGGCCTCGGTGAGGGCCTGCGTCCGCGCCCGAACCCGCTCCTCCAGCTCGGTGCGCCGCGCCGCCGCCTCGGCGAGGCTCGCCCGCACGCGCCGGCGCCGGCCGGCGATCTCGGCGAGGCCCAGGGCCGCGAGGCCGACCGCGAGGCCGGCGATGACCTGGGCCTGGACCCGCTCGCGCCCGACCGCGACGCCGATCCGGGTCAGGGTGTGGAGCCGCCAGGTCGTGCCGGGGATCGGGGCATCGAGCGGAAGCGCCAGGCGCGCCGGCTCCGCCCCGTTCCCGACCCGAACCAGGGTCCCGCCCGCCGCCGGATGAAGCGGCAGGGGATCGAGGGGCGCGTCGCCGAATTCGAGCCGCTCGCGGATCAGCCGGCGCTCCTCGTCGGGCACCGGCCGCAGGGCGCCGAAGCGCCAGGCCGGCTCGCTCGCGACGAGCACGATGCCGCGGGGATCGGTGATCATCACGGATTCCCCACCCCGCTCGCTGACCGCGCGCCAGGCGGCCTCGATGCCGTCGAACTCGACCTTGACCACCACCACCCCGGTCCGCCCGCCCGGGCCGGCGACCCGGCGGCTGAGATAGAGGCCGGGCCGGCCGCTGACGGTGCCGAGCGCGAATTGCCGGCCCACCCCCTCGCTCTGCGCCTGCTGGAAATAGGGGCGGAAGGCGTAGGACGCCCCGACGAAGCTGCCCGGCTCGCCGGCATTGCTCGCCGCCACCGCGTATCCGTCCTGGCGGATGACGTAGATCACCGCCGCCCCCGAGGCACGGGCGATCTCGGCCAGCCGGTCGTTCACCCGGGCGAGCAGCGCCGGATCCGGCGCCGGCCCGACCGCCGCCGCGATCTCGGGGTCGCTGGCGAGCGCCAGCGGCAGCGATCCCTGCTTCTGCATCTCGGTGCGGAAGGCGGCGACGTGGAGCGCCAGCGTCGCGTTGGCCGAGCGGCGCAGGTCGGTCAGCGCCGCCCGCTCGGCATAGCGGCCGGCGAAGAGCGAGGCGGCCAGCACCGCCGCGAGGCCGAGGAGCCACGGCAGCGCCGGGGAGCGCGGCAGCGCGCGCCAGCCGGTCACGGCCGCCCCGCGGGACGGCGGACCTGGCGCCGGTCGGTTGCGGATTTCCGCACCGGATCCGGGCCCGCGTTGCGGCGCGCCGGAAGGCTCCACCGGGCCGTCTCCTCCATCATTCAAAAAAACCTTTTATTCGTCTGTACTTAACAAAAAATTTCGAATTTTTGCCGGCTGGCACGCCGGTTGCCATTGTGTGTCCGTCCGCGGCCTGCCGGTGCGCGGCAGGCCTGCGAAAAGGTCGACAATCGCCGAAAGGCCAAGACGCCCATAGGCCAAGACGCCCAAAGGCCAAGACCAAGAGCATCCCCGCGATCCACCGCGAAACGCCGACCCGCAACGAGCCATATAGGGAGAACGTCCGATGGCTACGATCCCGTCCCCGCTGACCGCGCCCCATGCGCCGCCGGCCCCGAAGCCGATCTACAAGACCCTCTATTTCCAGGTCCTCGTCGCCGTCGCGATCGGCATCACGCTCGGGCATTTCTACCCGCAGCTCGGCGCCGACATGAAGCCGCTCGGCGACGCCTTCATCAAGCTCGTCAAGATGATCATCGCCCCGGTGATCTTCCTCACCGTGGTCTCCGGCATCGCCGGCATGACCAACCTCGAGAAGGTCGGCCGGGTCGGCGGCAAGGCGCTGATCTACTTCCTCACCTTCTCGACGCTGGCGCTCATCGTCGGGCTGATCATCGCGAACCTCGTCCAGCCGGGCGCTGGCATGCATATTGACCCGAAGTCGCTCGATCCCAAGCAGATCGCGATGTACGCCGAGAAGGCGAAGACGCAGTCGATCACCGACTTCCTGATGAACATCATCCCGACGACGGCGGTCGGTGCGTTCACCAGCGGCGAGATCCTGCAGGTCCTGTTCTTCTCGATCCTGTTCGGCTTCGGCCTCGCCTTCCTGGGCGAGCGCGGCAAGCCGGTGCTCGACTTCATCAAGATCCTGTCCGAGGCGGTCTTCGGCGTCGTCAACATCATCATGAAGGTCGCCCCCATCGGCGCCTTCGGCGCGATGGCCTTCACCATCGGCAAGTACGGCATCTCCTCGCTCGCCAACCTCGCCTACCTCGTCGGCGCGTTCTACCTGACCTCGGCGATCTTCATCTTCGTCGTCCTCGGCGCCGTCGCCCGCTACAACGGCTTCTCGATCGTCAAGCTGGTCCGCTACATCAAGGAGGAGCTGCTGCTCGTCCTCGGTACCTCGTCCTCCGAGTCGGCCCTGCCCTCGCTGCTCGAGAAGATGGAGCGCGCCGGCTGCTCGAAGCCCGTCGTCGGCCTCGTGGTCCCGACCGGCTACTCGTTCAACCTCGACGGCACCAACATCTACATGACCATGGCGGCCCTGTTCATCGCCCAGGCGACGGACACGCCCCTCTCCCTCGGCGAGCAGGCCCTGCTCCTCCTCGTCGCGATGCTGTCCTCGAAGGGCGCGGCGGGCGTCACCGGCTCGGGCTTCATCACCCTGGCGGCGACCCTCGCGGTGGTCCCCTCCGTGCCGGTCGTCGGCATGGCGCTGATCCTCGGCATCGACCGCTTCATGTCGGAGTGCCGGGCGCTCACCAACTTCATCGGCAACGCGGTCGCCTGCATCGTGGTCGCCCGCTGGGAGGGTGAGGTCGACATGGACCGCCTGAAGGCCGCCCTCGACGGCAACCCGCTGCCGCTCGACGAGGGCGCCCCGGTCCCGGTTCTCCAGGCCGCCGAGTAAGTGACGCTCCGGGGTTTCGGCCCCGGAATTCGGGATGAGGGGCGGCCCTGCGCGCGGCGCGGGGCCGCCCTTCTCGTTTTCCGAGCTATCCTCCGGCCTCGTTTCCGGGAGGATCCACGATGACGGACGGCGACTGGCGCGGGATGGACCGCGCGACCCTGAGCAGGGCCTACGACAATTCCGGTGCGGTTCCCGGCAGCAGCGCCTTCATGGCGTCCTTGCGCGAGCGCAGCGCGGCGTTCCGCGAGACGCGGTCCGGCGAACTCGACATCCCGTACGGCGGCGGCGCGCGGCAGCGTTTCGACCTCTTCCGCTGCGGCCGGCCGCAGGCGCCGCTGCTCGCCTTCATCCATGGCGGCTACTGGCAGCGCAACGACAAGCAGGGTTTTTCCGCGCTGGCCGAAGGCCCGCTCGCCCGCGGCCTCGATGTCGCGATGATCGGCTACACCCTCTGCCCCGAGGCGACGATGACCGTGCTGTGCGCCGAGATCCCGGCGGCGCTGGCCGCCTTGCGGGCCCATGCGAACCCGCCGCGCCTCGTCGTCTCGGGCTGGTCGGCCGGCGGCCACCTCGCGGCGCTCGCCATGGCCTGCCCGGAGGTCGATGCCGGCCTGGCGCTGAGCGGGGTCTTCGACCTCGCGCCGATCCGGCGCACGGCCCTCGACGACGCGCTCCGCCTCAGCGAGGACGAGGTCGCAGGCCTCTCGCCGATCCGGCATCTGCCGGTGAAAGCCGGCCCCCTCACCGTGGCCTACGGGCGGAGGAGCTGCCGGAGCTGTGCCGGCAGTCGCAGGTCTACCACGCTGCCTGGGCCGGGACCGGGCTCCCCGGCGACCTGCTGCCGCTCCCCGGCGACGACCACTTCACCGTGCTCGACCAGATGATCCGGCCGGACGGGGCGCTGACCGAGGCGGCGTTGCGGCTCGCCGCCGTGTGACGCGGGGCTCGCCCTGGCACCGGTCCCGCCCTAAAGCTACCGCGCCAGGGTGACGGCGCGGGCTCGGACATGGGCCCGTGCGAGCGACAGAGAGCGGGCATGGGCCAGCAGCACGATCACGCGCACGAGCATGGCGATCACGACCATCACGGCCACGACCACGGGCACGGTCATCACCACGGCGCGGGTCACCATCATGGCGCGGGCCATAGCCATGGCCCGGGCCACGTCCACGCCCCGGCGAATTTCGGCCGCGCCTTCGCGATCGGGATCGCGCTCAACACCGGCTTCGTGCTGATCGAGGGCGCCTACGGATTCCTGACCGATTCGGTGGCGCTGCTGGCCGATGCCGGCCACAACCTCTCGGACGTGCTCGGCCTCGTCGTCGCCTGGGCGGCGGCGACGCTCGGGCAGCGCCAGCCGACGGCGCGGTTCACCTACGGCCTGCGCTCGTCCTCGATCCTGGCCGCCCTGTTCAACGCGGTCTTCCTGCTGGTCGCGGTCGGGGCCATCGCGTGGGAGGCGGTGCAACGCTTCCACGAACCCGCCCCCGTCCCGGGCCTCACCGTGACGATCGTGGCGCTGATCGGCATCGCGGTGAACGGCGTCACCGCCTGGCTGTTCGCCTCGGGAGCCAAGGGCGACCTCAACGTGCGCGGCGCCTACCTGCACATGCTGGCCGACGCCGCGGTCTCGGCCGGTGTCGTGGTGGCGGGCCTCGTCATCATGGGAACCGGCTGGACCTGGATCGACCCTCTGACCAGCCTCGTCATCGTGGCGGTGATCGTCGCCGGCACCTGGGGGCTCCTGCGCGACAGCGTCGTGCTGTCGCTGAACGCCGTGCCGCCCGGCATCGACCCGGCGGCGGTGCGCCGCTGCCTCGCCGAGCGGCCGGGCGTCGCGGAGGTCCACGACCTCCACGTCTGGCCGATGAGCACCACCGAGACCGCGCTCACCGCCCATCTGGTGATGCCCGAGGGCCATCCCGGCAACGCCTTCCTGCACGACTGCGCTGCGGTCCTGAAGAGCCGCTTCGGCATCGCCCACGTGACGCTGCAGGTCGAGCTGGCGGGGGGACCGGCCTGTGCGCTGGCGCCGGACCACGTGGTCTGAAAACGAATACGATTCGTTTTTCGCGACCTGAACCAGAGGAGCGCGATTCCCCTCTCCCACACGGGAGAGGGGATCCCGCGTCATTCCATTCTCGCGCCGAGCATCGGCGATGGTTTTTTCACCCCGCCTTGCGCACCGGCTGGCGCGCCAGCACCGCCTCCGCCGCACGCCCCGTCAGCTCCGCCCGGTGGTCGAAGCGGGTGGTGAAGGTGCCGACGCCGGCGGTGGCCGAGCGCAGCTCGACGATGAGGTCGGTCATCTCGGATTCCGGGATCAAGGCCTCGACCACGTCCCAGCCGGACCAGCCGGGCCGCGCGTCGAAGCCCAGGATCTGGCCGCGGCGGGCGGTGACGAGGCCGGTCGCCTTCGCGGTGGCGCCGCTCGGCACCGCCATCGACACCGCGAGGATCGGCTCCAGCAGCACCGGGCCGGCCTTGGCGAGCGCGTCCTCGAGCGCCAGCCGCGTCGCGGCCTGGAAGGCGGCGTCCGAGGAATCGACGGCGTGCGCCGCCCCGTCCTTGAGCGTCACCGCGATGTCGACGACGGGGAAGCCGAGCGGTCCCCTGGCGGTGAAGGCCCGGGCGCCGGCCTCGACGGAGGCGATGTACTGGCGCGGCACCGCGCCGCCCACCACCTCGTCCTCGAACGAGAACCCCTCGCCCCGCGGCAGCGGCCGCACCGCCAAAGCCACGTCGGCGAACTGGCCGTGGCCGCCGGTCTGCTTCTTGTGCCGCGCCCGCGCCTCGGCCGGGCCGCGGACCGTCTCGCGATAGGCGATCCGGGCCCGCTCGGTCTCGACCCCGATGCCGAAGCGCGAGGCCAGCCGCTCCACCGCGACCCGCAGGTGCATCTCGCCCTGGCCGGACAGGCGCAGGTCGCCGAGCTCGGCCCGGTGCTCGACGATCAGCGCCGGATCCTCGTCGGCGAGCTTCGTCAGCGCCGCCGAGAGGCGCACGTCGTCCTTGCGGTCGCGCACCCGCAGGGCCACGGCGTGGACCGGCTCGGGCGCCGGCAGGCTCACCAAGGCCCCGGGCACCTCGGAGCCGGTCGCCAAGGTCTCGGCGGTGGAGACCGGATCGAGCTTGGCGAGGCCCACGACCTCACCCTCGTGAGCTTCCGGCACCCGGTGGCCGGCGGCGCCCGCGAGCTGGCTCAGCCCCGCCACCCGGGCGGAGCCGCCGCCCGAGCCCGTCACCGCCTCGCCCTCGCGGATCGCCGCCCGCAGCACGCGGCCGACCGAGAGCTTGCCGCCGAAGCCGGTATGGAGCGTCTTCATCACCTGGACGAGCGGCGCCCCCTCCCCGTCGATCCCGAGGCGCACGCGGGTCTCGGGCAGGCCCGGCGCCTCGTGCCGGAGCGCCTTCAGCAGGCGGGTGACGCCGTGGCCGTGCTCGGCCGAACCGAACAGCACCGACACCGCCCGGCCCTCGCGCAGCTCGCGGGCAAGGTCGGCAAAGACCCGGTCGGCCTGCGGCTCGACCTCCGCGATCAGGTCCTCCATCAGGGCGTCGTCGTGGTCGGCGAGGCGCTCCAGCATCGTGTAGCGCTCGGCCTTCTCCCGCGGCAGCTCGCCGTCGGGCAGGGCCACCACCTCGCTTTGCGCCTGCTCGCGCCAGATGAAGGCGCGCTCCAGAGCGAGATCGATGAAGCCGACCGCCGCCTCGCCCTCGATCAGGGGGATCTGGCGCATCAGCAGCGGCACCCGCGAGGCGGGTTGCAGCAGCGCGAGCGCGTCGCGCAGGGAGCCCGGCGCGGTCTCGGCCTTGTTGATGAAGAGGAGGCGCGGGATGCCGGCGGCCTCGAGCTCGCGCAGGGTCAGCTCCAGCGCCGGCAGCTTGCGCTCGTCGGCCTCGCAGACCACGATCGCGGCGTCGCAAGGAGGCAGCACCGCCCGCAGGTCGTGCGCGAACTCGATCGAGCCGGGACAATCGACGAAGGTGAACGCCTCGCCGAGGAAGCGCGTCGTGGCGAAGGCCGGCTCCACGCTCATGCCGTGGCTCCGCGCCTCGGGCGAGGTGTCGCCGATCCGGGAGCCGGCGCGCCCGGGCCGGTCGATCGCGCCGGTGCGATGGAGGATGGCCTCGAGCAGGGCGGTCTTGCCGCTCTGGAACGGACCGACGATCGCGATGCACCTGTGCTGCGCAGCCACGTGACGTCTCCACCCTGTCTTTATTGACAGGGAGTTAAGCACCGGGACGAGGCGGGGTCCAGGCGGCAGGTGTGCAGGCGCGAAGACGGGCCGATATAGACAGCATGAAACCCGCCGCGGAGGCGAGGCAACCAACGGGAAGCGCCCGATGCCCGAGATCGACGTCGACCACCTGCGCGGCTGGATCGGCCGCACCCGGGAGGTCGAGGACTTCGTGACGCCGCGCCTCGTCGCCGAGTACCGGGCGACGCTCGGCCCTCACCTCGCCCCGGTGGCGGAGGGCGAGGCGCCGCTGGCCCTGCACTGGTGCCTCGCCCCCGAGACGCCGGCGGCCGACGCGCTCGGGCCGGACGGCCACGCGGCGAAGGGCGGGTTCCTGCCCCCGGTGCCGCTGCCGCGGCGGATGTGGGCCGGCGGCGAGGTCGAGACGCTGGCGCCCTTGCGCATCGGCGACCGGGTGGTGCGGCGCGAGACCGTGTCGGACGTGGCGGTGAAGCGCGGTCGCACCGGCACGCTCTGCTTCGTCACCGTGCGGCACGAATACCTGACCGAGCGGGGCCCGGCGATCCGCGACCGGCAGGACATCGTCTACCGCGAGGCCAGCCGGCCGGGCGACGCCGCACCGGCGCCGAAACCCGTGCCCGCCGAGGACGAGGCGGCGTGGTCGGTCGAGGCCGATTCCGTGCTGCTGTTCCGGTACTCGGCGATGACCTTCAACGGCCACCGCTTCCACTACGACCACCCCTATGCCACGCAGGTCGAGGGCTATGCCGGCCTCGTCGTGCACGGGCCGATGCAGGCGAGCCTGCTCCTCAACCTCGCCGCCAGCCGCCTCGGCCGGGTGCCGGCGCGCTTCCGCTACCGCGGCGTCGCGCCAATGATCGCGGGATCCCGCTTCGCGGTGGCGGGCCGGCCGGAGGGCGATGAGTTCCGCGGCTGGACGGCGGTCGGCGGGGCGGTCCACATGGAGGCGGAGGCCGTCTTGGAGGCTGAGGCCGTCTTGGAGGCGGAGGCAGGTTAGGCGATCGGCGCATTGCGGGGCCGGGATCGAACTGTCACGTTCACCGCCGAACAAACAACGACAACGAGGAAACGCCATGCCGACTCCGTCCCGCCCCGCTCAGGGACTCACCCGTCGCGCCCTCGCGGCCGGCGCCGCCCTGCTCCTCCTGTCGGGCGCCGCCCTCGCCCAGGCGCCGATCGTGATCAAGTTCAGCCACGTCGTCGCGCCCGACACGCCGAAGGGCCGCGGCGCCGACCGGTTCAAGGAGCTGGCGGAAAAGTACACCAACGGCAAGGTGAAGGTGGAGGTCTACCCGAACTCGCAGCTGTTCAAGGACAAGGAAGAGGTCGAGGCGCTGCAGCTCGGCGCGGTGCAGATGCTGGCGCCGTCGCTGGCGAAGTTCGGGCCGCTCGGCGCCAAGGAGTTCGAGGTCTTCGACCTGCCCTATATCCTGCCCGACAAGGCGGCCCTGCGCCGGGTCACCGACGGGGCGCTCGGCAAGCGGCTGTTCGACAAGCTCCAGTCGAAGGGCATCACCGGGCTCGCCTACTGGGACAACGGCTTCAAGGTGATGAGCGCCAACAAGCCGCTGAAGATGCCGGCGGACTTCCGCGGCCTGAAGATGCGGATCCAGTCCTCGAAGGTGCTGGAGGCGCAGTTCCGCGCGCTCGGCGCGATCCCGCAGGTGATGGCCTTCTCGGAGGTCTACCAGGGCATGCAGACCGGCGTGGTCGACGGCTCGGAGAACACGCCCTCGAACATGTTCACCCAGAAGCACCACGAGGTGCAGAAGTTCATCACCCTGTCCGACCACGGCTATATCGGCTACGCGGTCATCACCAACAAGAAGTTCTGGGACGGCCTGCCGGCGGACATCCGCACCGAGCTCGACAAGGCGATGAAGGAAGCCACGGCCTACGCCAACGAGGTCGCCGACAAGGACAATGCCGACGCGCTGGAGGAGATGAAGAAGTCCGGCAAGACCACCTTCATCACGCTCAACGCCGACGAGAAGGCGGCCTGGAAGGCGGCGCTCGAACCGGTCACCGCCGACATGGCCAAGCGCGTCGGCAAGGACGTGATCGAGGAGTTCCAGAAGGAGGCGAAGGGCGGGACGCAGTAGGCGGCAATCCCGACCTCCCCCGACCGACGTATCCGACGATCGCGCCCCGCCGTCGAGGCATCGACGGCGGGGTTTTTCTCGTGGCGACGACGCCGGGAAGGACCGGACCCGGGACGATACTTTGCCGGGCAACGATCTAAAGGCTCCCGGCCGCCACGGTCTTGGAAGCAGGACTGCCGATGCCCTCGGCAACCTTCACAGGACTGTCGCAGAACGCCCATACAGAGCGAACACAGTCCGAAACATGCTGTAACAAGGCAGACCCGCCCGACTCGCTCCGACACGTCGAACGATCGCGGGCGAGCCCTGGGCCGCTGCGCGCTTCTCCAACTCTTCAAGCCCTAACAGCTTCGCGCTGAACGGTGGCGCTCGCCCTCGCGCCGCCCCGTTCCCGCGCGCCCGGAGACACTGGACCCCATGGCCACGACGCTTGCCGCCGGCGATATCGCCAACCGGATCAACGGCACCGCGATCTTCGACGCCGCGCCCTCGCTCCAGGGCCTGTCGGGCGCGACCGCCACGACCGCGCCGACCGCCACCAACGCGCTCCAGCTCGTGCGGCTCGGCGCCTACGCGACCACCAACGATGCGGCGACGCAAGTGGCGCCGAACGCCGAGGTCGTGGCCTACGATTCCTCGACGAGCCGGCTCTACGTCCAGAACACCAACGAGAACCGGATCGAGATCGTCGCGCTCGACGCCGCCGGCAGCTTGCGCAAGTCCGGCGAGATCCTGTTGTCGGGTCTCGAGCAATACGGCGCGGTGAACTCGGTCGCGGTCTTCAACGGCCTCGTGGCGGTGGCCTACGCCAACGCGACCGGGGACGCGGCGGGCCGTGTCGCCCTGTTCAACGCCGACGGCACGCTGCTGCGCTCGCTCACCGTCGGGGTCGGGCCGGACCAGCTGGTGTTCAATCGCGACGGCACCCGCCTCCTCGTCGCCAACGAGGGCGAGCAGGCGAGCGCCGCCAGCAACCCGGTCGGCGGCGTCTCGATCATCGACGTCTCGGGCGGGGCGGCAGGCGCCTCGGTTCTCACCACCGTCGGATTCGAGGGCCTGAACGGCAGCGAGGCGACGTTGCGCGCCCGCGGCCTCGCGATCACGCCCGGCAACACGGCCGCGGCCGACATCGAGCCCGAATACATCGCGATCTCGCCCGACAACCGCTTCGCCTACGTCACCCTGCAGGAGGTGAACGGCGTCGCGGTGATCGACCTGACCAATCCCGGCACGGCGCCGATCGCGATCCAGCCCCTCGGCGCGGTCGACCACTCGCTGCCCGGCAACGAGTTCGACGCCTCCGACCGCGACGCCCCGAACGGCACCGCCTCGATCCGGATCGCCACGACGCCGGCCGGTACCCCGATCGACGGCCTGCTCCAGCCCGACAGCATCGCGTCGTTCACGACGGGTGGGACGACCTATTTCGTCACGGCGAACGAGGGCGACCAGCGGGTCATCGGCGGCGCCGACGACGCCGGCGACGTCGCCCGTCTGAGCGCGGTGCCGAACAGCCGGCTCACTCCCGCGTTGCAGGCGCTGAAGTCCAACGCGGCCTATGCCCGGCTCAACGTGCTGCTGCGCACCGGCGACACCGACGGCGACGGGGTGATCGACCGGCTCTCCACGCTCGGCGGCCGCGGCATCTCGATCTTCCGCCAGAACGCCGACGGCACGCTGACCAAGGTGCGCGAGACCGGCGGCGAATTCGAGAAGATCTTCGCCCAGATCGCGCCCGAGCGCTTCAACAACGACCAGACCGTCGCCAACACGCCCGACGACCGCTCCGACAACAAGGGGCCGGAGCCCGAGGGCATCACGGTCGGCACGGTCAACGGCCGCACCTACGCCTTCGTCGGCCTGGAGCGCCAGAGCGGCATCCTGGTCTACGACGTGACCGATCCGGCGAATGCCAGTTACGTCTCCTACGTGCCGCCGCTCGCCGGCTCGGCCGCGGATCTGGGCCCGGAGGTGCTGACCTTCATCCCCGCCGACCGCAACCCGACCGGCACCAACCTGGTGGTCTCGGCGAACGAAGTGGCGAATGGCGGCGCGACGCTCTACGCCGCCCTGGCCCAGGGCACCACGCAGGAGGTCTCCTTCGCGGCCGACTCGCTCAGCGTGCGCCGGGCTGAGGGCGACAGCGGCACCACGACCCTCAGCTTCACGGTGCAGCGCACGAACGGCACGCTCGGCGCGGCGACCTTCACCGCCGAGCTCACTGGGACCGGCGCGAGCCCGGCGAACGCCGCCGACTTCGCCGGCAGCCCCGCCCTGCCCCTGACGATCGCCGGCACGATCCCGGCGGGCGCCTCGTCGGCGGTGGTCAGCGTCACGGTCCAGGGCGACGCGACGCCGGAGCCGAACGAGACCTTCTCGCTGGCCCTGCGCAGCGCAACCTCGAACCAGGCTGGCATCACCGCCGCGGTGAGCGGCAGCAACGCCACCGCCACGGGCACCATCGTCAACGACGACGTCACCCTGATCTCGGCAGTGCAGGGCACCGGCGGCGCGAGCCCCCTCGTCGGCCGGACCGTCACGGTCGAGGCGATCGTCGTCGGCGACTTCCAGAATGGCGACGCGGACGCCAAGCGCAGCATCGGCGGCTTCTATCTCCAGGAGGAGAAGGCCGATCAGGATGCGAACCCGCTGACCTCGGAGGGCCTGTTCGTCTACGAGGGCACCGGCAACCGCCTCGTCGACGTCGCCGAGGGCGACCGGGTCCGGGTCACCGGCACGGTCACCGAGTTCAACGGCGAGACGCAGCTCACGGTCAACGCCGCCTCCGGCATCCAGGTCGTGCAGGCCGGCGCGCTCTCGGCGGCCGAGGTCAAGGCGCAAGGTATCGACGTGACCCTGCCGGCGGCGGGCACGGTCGGCACCGGCACCACCGCGCAACCCGATCTCGAGCGCTACGAGGGGATGCTGGTCCGCTTCCCCCAGACCCTGACGATCTCCGAGCAGTTCAACCTCGACCGCTTCAACGAGATCCGCCTCGCGGCGGGCGGGCGGCCCGAGACCTTCACCAACGCGTTCGAGCCGAATTCGCAAGGCTACGCCGCCACCCTCGCCCAGACCGCCGCCCGCTCGATCACCTACGACGACGGGCTGAACACCCAGAACCTGCCGATCGAGACCCTCGACGGCTTCGGTCCGGCCTACTCCACCGCCACCGCGCCGCGGATGGGCGACACCGTGACCGGGCTGACCGGCACCCTCGGCTACGGCCCGACCAACGCCTTCCGGGTACGGTCGATCGAGGACGGTTCGAACACCTTCACCAAGGCCAATCCGCGGCCCGCGACGCCGGACGCGGTCGGGGGCACGCTCAAGGTCGGCAGCCTCAACGTCCTCAACTACTTCACCACCCTCAACGCCTCGTCGAGCGCGCAGACCGCGATCGGCCAGGCGCCGCGGGGCGCCAATACCGGCGAGGAGCTGGCGCGCCAGACCGAGAAGCTCGTCACGACGCTGATCGGCACCGGTGCCGACGTGCTCGGCCTCACCGAACTCGAGAACCAGTTCCAGCCCGGCAACCCGGGCAACGCGCTGGAATACCTCGTCGGCCAGCTCAACGCCCGAGCCGGGGCCGGCACCTACGCCTATGTCAACCCGGGCAGCCAGCTCGACAACGGCCAGTTCCTCGGCGGCGACGCCATCGCGGTCGGCTTCATCTACAAGCCGAGCAAAGTCAGCGTCGCGCTCAACACCACGATCGAGACGCTCGACGACGCCGACGTCGCGCGCTTCGATCCCGCGCTGCTGCAGCAGAGCACGATCGGCCACGTCTTCAACGGGGTGAACACCAGCCGCGCCTCCCTGGCGGTGACGTTCCGGGAGAATGCGACCGGCGAGGACTTCACGGCGGTCATCAACCACCTGAAGTCGAAGAGCGGCAACGGCACCGGGGCCGACGCCGACCAGGGCGACGGCCAGGGCGCCTGGCAGCAGCAGCGCGAGCTCGCCGCCAAGGCGCTCGCCGAGTGGGTGGCGACGAAGCCGACCGGCACGGCGGATTCCGACGTGATCCTGCTCGGCGACTTCAACGCCTACCTCAAGGAGGACGCCCTCGACACGATCAAGGAAGGGGGCTTCACCAACCTCGCCGAGGACCGCCTCGCCAACCCGTATTCCTACGTCTTCGACGGGGCCTACGGCGCCCTCGACCACGCCTTCTCCAACACCAGCCTGAACGGGCAGGTCACCGGCGTGACCGAGTGGCACGTCAACGCCGACGAGGCGGACGCGATCGACTACAACCTCGATTTCGGCCGGCCGGCCTCGTACTTCGACGGCCAAGTCGCGGCGCGCGAATCCGACCACGACCCGATCCTCGTCGGACTCAAGCTCGACCAGACCGCCCCGACGCTCGTCTCCGCCACGCCCGGCGACAACGCCACCGGCGTGGCGACCGGCGCCAACATCACCTTGCGCTTCAGCGAGGCGGTGAAGGCCGGCAGCGGGTCCATCACCCTCACCGACGGGGCGGGCGACACCCGCACCATCGCGGTTGCCGATGCCACCCAGGTCGTCGTCTCGGGTGACATCGTGACGATCAACCCGACCGCCGATCTCCAGGCTGGCAAGGCCTACGACGTCGTCGTGCCGAAGGGCGCGATCACCGACACGGCCGGCAACGCCTTCGCGGGCCTCGCGCAGGACCAGCTCGACTTCACCACCCAGCAGGCTGCCCCGATGACCTACACGCTTCAGATCCTGCACGCCTCCGACTGGGAGGCCGGCCTCCTGGCGACCCAGCGGGCGCCGAACTTCGCGGCGATCGTCGACAAGCTCGAGGACGCGACCCCGAACTCGATCACCCTCTCGACCGGCGACGGCTGGATCCCGAGCCCGTTCTTCATCGCCGGCGCCGACCCGCAGCTGAACGCGACCTATAACGGCATCTACAACCAGTATTACGGGCTGTCGGGCACGGGCGCCTACAGCCGCTTGACCGCCTCGCCGGGCCGGGCCGACATCACGATCCAGAACATCATCGGCGTCCAGGCCGCGGTGTTCGGCAACCACGAGTTCGATTCCGGGCCGACCGAGGTCGCCAACATCATCGGCGCCAATCTCGGCTCGGCGCCGGGTGCTTCCGACGACACCTGGGTGGGCGCGCAGTTCCCCTACCTCTCGACCAACCTGAACTTCTCGCGGGAATCGGCCCTGTCCGGGCTGGTGCACGCCGACGGCGACGCCGCGACCTTCGCCCAGACCGGCCCGACCTCGACCCAGACCGGCACCGGCGCCGACAAGATCGCCAAGTCGACGATCATCACCGAGAACGGCGAGAAGATCGCCTTCATCGGCGCCACGACCCAGCTCGAGCCGCTGCTGACCACGCTCGGCAACGTGACGCTCGACGGCTTCACCGGCCGCGACGAGATCGCGCTGCTCGCCCAGCAGATCAACGCCGAGGTCGACCGGGTGCTCGCGGCCAATCCCGGCCTCAACAAGGTCATCGTCGGCACCCACCTGCAGCAGCTCTCGAACGAGCAGGCGCTCGCGCCGCTCCTGCGCAACGTCGACGTGCTGATCGGCGGCGGCTCGCACACCCTCCTGTCCGACTCGAACGACCGGCTGCTGCCGGGCGACACCGCGGGCGGCGCCTACCCGCAATTCTTCACCAACGCCACGGGCCAGACCCTGGCCCTGGTCAACACGGCCTCCGAGTATTCCTATGTCGGCCGCCTGACCGTCACCTTCGACGACCAGGGCAACGTCATCCGCGACTCGATCACGCCGCAGAACTCCGGCGCGGTCGCGGTCGACGATGCCTCGGTGGCGCAGCTCTGGGGCTCGACCCAGGCGGCCTTCGCGCCCGGCACCAAGGGCTACCTGGTCAAGGAAATGATCGAGGGCCTCGACGTCAACAACGACGGCATCCAGGAGACCGCCGGCGTCGCCGACATCATCCGCCAGCAGGACGGCAACATCCTCGGCCGCACCAGCGTCTACCTGGAGGGGCGCCGCGGCGAGGTCCGCACCGAGGAGACCAACCTCGGCGACCTCTCCGCCGACGCCAACCTCTGGTACGCCAAGCAGTACGACCCGACGGTCGCGGTCTCGATCAAGAACGGTGGCGGCCTCCGCGACTCGATCGGCTCGTTCTCGACGGCGGGCGGCGGCACCGCCGAATTGCCGCCTGCCGCCAACGTCTCCGCGGGCAAGCAGTCGGGCGACATCTCGCAGCTCGACGTCACCAACTCGCTGCGCTTCAACAACGCGCTCGCCGTCACCACCGTCTCGGCGCTGGAGATGAAGCGGCTCCTGGAGCACGCCGTCTCGGCGACCGCCGCCGGCGCGACCCCGGGCCAGTTCCCGCAGATCGGGGGCTTGAGCTTCTCCTTCGACGCCACGAAGACCGCCCAGACCCTCGACGCCAACGGCAACGTGACCCGCGAGGGCCAGCGCGTCCTCAACGCGGCGATCGTCGACGAGAACGGCCGGATCACCGACACCCTGGTCCAGAACGGCCAGCTCGTCGGCGACCCGAACCGCAGCATCCGCACCGTCACCCTCGACTTCCTGGCGACCGGCACCTCGACCGCGCCGGGTCTAGGGGGCGACAACTACCCGTTCCCGGCCTACGGCGAGAACAAGGTGGCGCTGGCCTCCGCCACGCCCGGCGCCTCGCTGCCGAACTCCGCGACCTTCGCCGCGCAGGGCACCGAGCAGGACGCGATGGCCGAGTACCTGCGGGCCTTCTACGCCACCACGCCCTACGGCACCGCCGACACCACGCCCGCCGGCGACACCCGGATCCAGAACCTCGCCGCCCGCAGCGACACGGTGCTGGCCCGCGGGGTCGTGCGCAACGGCACGAGCGGCAACGACACGCTGACCGGCACGGCCTTCGACGACATCATCACCGGCGGCGCCGGCGACGACACGATCACCAACTCGCCCGGCAACGACATCCTGCTCGGCGGCCGCAGCCCCACCGGCTCGACCGGCACCGACACGCTGGTGTTCAATTCGCGTCTCGCCGACACCACCGTCACCCGCGACGGCGCCTATACGCTGATCGTCGGGCCGGAGGGCCAGGACCGGGTCACCGGCTTCGAGCGCTACCAGTTCACCGACGCGACGGTGGTGACCGGCGACGGCGCCCCGCTCGTCGACGACCTGTTCTATCTGGCGAACTACAAGGACGTGCTCCAGGCCGGCCAGGACGCCGACACCCATTACGCCACTTACGGCTGGCGCGAGGGCCGCGACCCGAACGCGCTGTTCTCCACCACCGGCTACCTCGCCGCCAACCCGGCCGTGCGTGCGTCGGGCCAGAACCCGCTCGACCAGTACGATCAGGCCGGCTGGAAGGAGGGCCGCGATCCCTCCGCCGCCTTCGACAACGAACAATATCTCGCCCGCAACCCGGACGTGAAGGCCGCCGGCCTCGACCCGCTCAAGCACTATCTCGAATACGGCCAGGGCGAGGGCCGGCAGATCTCCGCCGCCATCGGCAAGACCGCGGATCTCGCGGTGCATCCGGGCTTCGACGCCGAGTACTACCTGCTCTCGAACGCCGACGTCGCCCGCGCGGCGATCGCGGCGGGCGGCGACTCCTTCGCGTACGCCTACCAGCACTACCAGACCTATGGCTGGAAGGAGGGGCGCAACCCGAACGCGGTGTTCGACACCAAGGGCTACCTCGATGCCTACGGCGACGTGAAGGCGGCGGGGATCGACCCGCTGATGCATTACGACCAGTACGGCTGGAAGGAGGGCCGGGACCCGTCGAAGGGCTTCGACTCGACGGCGTATCTCGGGGCCTACGGCGACGTGGCGCAGGCCAAGATCGACCCGATGCAGCACTACCTGCAGTACGGCGCGACGGAAGGCCGCTCGACCTTCGGCGACACCACTTTCGGCGCCGGCAATATCGGGTAAGCACCGGTCGGCCCGGGCGCGCCGGGCCGGCCGTCGCACCTCACGAAGAAGGCCCGTGCGGGTGCCGCACGGGCCTTCTTCGTCATGTCGGAACCACCGGTCCCCGTCACGCCGCGGCGCGGTCGTGGCGGCCTTCCTGGATCTCCTCGATGATCTTGGCCGAGAAGGCGTCGAGGTCGCCCGGGTTGCGGCTGGTCACGATGCCCTTGTCGGTGACCACGGGCAGGTCGTGCCACTCGGCGCCGGCATTGATCACGTCGGTCTTGATCGAGGCGAACGAGGTCATCTTGCGGCCCTTGGCGGCGCCCACCTCGACCAGCAGCCAGGGCGCGTGGCAGATCGCGGCCACGACCTTGCCGCTCGAGAGGAAGCTGCGCAGGATCTCCAGCGCCCTCGGCTCCAGGCGCAGCTTGTCCGGGTTGATCTGGCCGCCGGGGAGCACCAGGGCGTCGTAGGCGGACGCGTCGATGCTCTCGATGTCGGCATCGACCTTGACCGGACGGCCCCAGTCGGTCTCGTCCCAGCCGCGTATGCTGTCGGGCGTCCGGCGGGACTTGGGAGCGGCCACCGTCACCTGCGCACCGGCCTCGCCGAGCTTGGCCTTCGGCACTTCGAGCTCGGACTGCTCGAAGCCGTCGGTCGCCATGATGAGGACCTTGGCCTGCTTGATGTCGGGCATCGGGTCGTACTCCGAGGGGGGTTCGCTGGGGGGTTCGAATGCCCTGCCAACGACCCCGGGTAACGCCGGTTCCGGGACCCTGCCGCGACGGAACTGCACCGCGTCGGGCGGTTTAAACCCTCATACCCGCACCCTCAGAGGAGGCACGACCATGGCCAATCCAGGCCTGCCCGGCCACGAGCCGAACCCCGGCGGCGGCATTCCCGGCGACATCCCGCCCCCGGTCGCGCCCGACGAACTGCCCGATACCGGCCCGACCGGGCCGGGCTCGGAGCCGGACTACCTGCCGGGCGGTCCGACCAACCCGGGCATCCGCATCTGAGACGCTTGCCGGAAGGAAATCTTCCGGCAAGCGTCTCACCGGCCTGCGCGGTGCATGAGCGAGAGCGATCGGAGATCGTAGAAGACGACCAAGGGCGCCCGACCGGGCGCCCTTCTGGCATTCAGTGCCCGCCGTGCGAGCTGCGCACGTCGCGGGGGGCGTTCAGGATCTCGTTGAGGGAGGTGGCGACGTGCCGCGCCTCCTCGTCGGTGAGGCGGAGCTGGAACGGCGGCAGCCCGCCGGCCTGGAGCGCCACCACCGCCTGGCCCTGCTCGTCGGTGCCGACCTCGATCGCCGGCGAGGTCACGTCCAGCAGGGCCGCCTCCTCGTCGCCGAGGTCGTCGGACTCGCCCTCGTCCGGCTCGTGCATGACCGTCAGGAGCTGACCCAACGCGCGCACGAGGGCGCGGGCCGCGCTGGCATCCATGATGACCGCGGTCGCCTGGTCGTCCTTCTGGAACGAGAGCTGGATGTTGGAACCTTCGAGGGAAACCGAGATACCCGCCATGGAGCGTCCGACACTGTACGATATCGACCGTATATGGGAGCAATCTCCCGGAGGCGACAGGGAATTCCACGCACACCCGTCCTGCACGGCCCGAAACGCCTTGGCCTCGACGACGTTGATTCCTTTGAGAAGCGGGCGCGCCAGCGCCCGGAAACGAGCGGATGACGACGATGGCCGCGCGCAAGAGCACCAACACCACCGGCACCAACACCACCGGCACCAAGACCACCCGGACCACCGAAGCCCAGAAGGGCACGATCGCCCGGGTGATGCACGAATTCAAGGAGGGCGAGCTGGAGCGCCGCGACGGCGAGCCGGTGACCGACCGTCGGCAGGCCATCGCCATCGCGCTGCGCGAAGCCGGCGCCTCGAACCAGGAGAGCCCGGCCGACAACCGGTCGACTTTCCGCCGCACCCGGGCCAAGGAGCGCGACACGCGGTCCCATGCGACCCGTGCCGCGCTCTACGACGAGGCGAAGCGCCGCGACATCAAGGGGCGCTCGCGCATGACCCGGGGCGAACTGGAGCAGGCGCTCAATCGTTAGGGCGGCTCATTGCAGGAGACCGCCCATGACCTCGAAGCAGCCGAAGACCACGACGCCCACCGACGCCGACCTGAAGGGCAATCCCGGCATCGGCAGCTCGAAGGGCATGACGATCTCCGGCGGCGACCCGGAGGACCTCGCAGGGGCCAACACCGACGAGGGCGACGTCGCGAACGACACCACGCCGGAGGGCGGGATCGATCCCAACCAGCGCGGGCGCAGCCACCCCTGACACGCGCTACGCGCGACGATCTTGGGGCCCCTGCCTTGTTCCGGCCAGACTGGGTTCCTACATGGGTCTCAGCGGCAACGGGCGGGCGGCCCGGGCGATCACGCCCCGCAGGGCTTCAAGAGCCCTGCGCACACGAGCCCCCTCCCGGATACATTGGCGCCGTCGCGCCGCGCTGCTCTCGACCCGAGGGCGGTCCGCTGCGACTTCTAACGAGACGAGGACGACCGCGTGAATACTGGTACTGTCAAGTGGTTCAACGACCAGAAGGGCTTCGGCTTCATCCAGCCGGATAACGGGGGCAAGGACGTGTTCGTCCACATCTCCGCGGTGGAGCGGGCCGGCCTGCGCGGCCTCGTCGAGGGCCAGAAGGTCTCCTACGAGCTGCAGGCCGACCGGCGCGACAGCACGAAGATGTCGGCCGTGAACCTGCAGGTCGCCTGAGGGCGGCCTTCGGCCCGGGTTTACGTGGCCTTAACGATAATCCCGTTAAGGTTACGGAACCTTGGCCGCACTGGAGCGTTTTGAGCCTGCGGGCTCAAACCACGCTCCGCCGGCGGCCATCTGGCCGCCTGCCACGCACAGTCGCTCCGACGAGGAGCGCCGCAACGATAGAAGAAAAGACATCCATGTTGTTCGAGTTCACCCGGCGCGACGGCGCGCCGTCCGTCTTCAATGACGGCACGACTTTCCACGTCGACCAGATCAGCCGCTTCGGCGACGGCAAACGCCCGATCGACGTCAGCCACCTGATCGACAAGAGCTACGGCTATCATTCGTCCCGCGAGCTGCGCTGGCACCTTGCCGAGCGCTTCGGCCTGACGCCGAATGCCGTGGCCGTTCGCGAAACCCACTGAGGCTTCGCGGGCTTCATAGACCGCCGTCACCGCACGAGGCGGGCCGCGCGCGAGCGCGGACCCGCCTTTGTCGTGTCTGGAGCCTTGATGGCGAACCCTCGTCCTGTCCCGGACGACCGAGGCGTCAGCGGAAGGCGGTCCGGGACGGGGTGTCGCCCCGGGCGTGCCTCCGTGCCGCGACCCGCGCCGGGACGTCCTCCAGGCTTGCACCGATCCCACGGGCGGGTACAGACCGGGCGAGCCCCCGCGGAACCCTCCCCCGATGAGCTTCCTGCCCGATACCCCGACGCTGCTCGCCTATCTCGCCGCCTGCCTGGTGCTGTTCGTCACGCCCGGGCCCGACATGAGCCTGATGCTCGCCCGCACCATCGGGTCGGGGCGGCGCGCCGGGATCGTGACGGTGCTGGGCACGAGCCTCGGCACCCTGGTCCACACGCTGGCCGCCGTGCTCGGCATCTCGGCCCTGATCGCCGCCTCGGCCACCGCCTTCACGGTGCTGAAGGTGGTGGGCGCGCTCTACCTCGGCTGGCTGGCAGTCGACGCCCTGCGCCGTGGCTCGTCCCTCACCGTCCGGGCCGAGGCGGTGCGGGGCGGCCCGTGGCGCACCTTCTGGCTCGGACTCGGCGTCAACCTCACCAACCCCAAGGTGGTGCTGTTCTTCCTCACCTTCCTGCCGCAGTTCGTGCGCGCCGGCGCCCCCGATCCGACCGGCCAGCTCGCCTTCCTGGGCCTCGCCTTCGTGGGCCTGTCGCTGCCGCTGGGGATTTTGATGGTGCTCGGCGCCGCCCGGGTCACCGGCGCGCTCCAGGCGCGGCCGCGGCTGATGCGCGGGATCGACTGGCTGTTCGCCGGCCTGTTCGGCACCTTCGCGGCCCGCATCCTGCTGACGGTGCGCTGACCCGTCCCCTTGCGCCGACCCGTCAGGAAGCGGCGTCCACCTTCGCGACCAGGCGCAGGCGGGGCGCCGTCGGCCGCGCCTCGGCCCGGCAGGTGCGGTTGCGGCCGGCGCTCTTGGCGGCGTAGAGCGCGGTGTCGGCCGCCTGGTAGAGCTCGGCCTGCGCGCCGCCGACGGCCTCCGCGAGGCCGATGCTCACCGTCACCGCGCCGGGGCTAAGACCGGCGGAGGCCACCGCCAGGGTCGCCACCTCCTCGTGCAGGCGCTCGGCGACCCGCGCGGCGCCCTCGGCGTCGGTGCCCGGCAGGATCACGCCGAATTCCTCGCCGCCGACGCGGCAGACGAGGTCGTGCGGCCGGTGGATGCGGGCCGACAGGCAACGTGCCAACCCGCGCAGGATCTCGTCGCCGACCGCGTGGCCGTAGCGGTCGTTGAAGCGCTTGAAATGGTCGGCATCGACGATCAGCAGCCCGACGGGCTGGCCGCTGCGGGACGAAGCCTTCAGGGCCACCGCCAGGGCCTCGTCGAAGCGGCGCCGGTTCGGCAGCCCGGTCAGCCCGTCCGTCATCGACAGGCGGGCGAGTTCGGCCTCGACCGCCTCGCGCCGCCGCAACTCCCGCCCGCACAGCAGCGCGAGCAGCACCGCGAGGCCGAACAGGGCGAGCAGCGTGACGCCGATCATCAGCGCCCGGGCGCGCCAGCCGGCCTCGACATCCTCGGTGCTGATTCCGATCGACAGGACGAGGGGGAACGTGCCGACCTGCGTGAAGGTGAACAGCCGGTGGACGCCGTCCCGGTTCGCCCGCTCGGCGAAGCTTCCCTTTCCCTCCCGGATGAAGCGCTGGAAGTTGGAGGAGCCCGACACGTCGGCGCCGACGTCGCGCACGTCGTAGGGGTAGCGCATGATCCGGATGCCGTCCTGGCGGATCAGGTTGATGCTGCCGTTCCGGCCGAGGTCGATCTGCGACAGGATCCGGGTGAAGTGGGACAGCTTCAGCGTCGCGACCGCGACGCCGCCGAACGACCCGTCCGGCTTGGTGATGCGCCGGCTGAACGCGACCGTGTAGGCGCCCGACATCCGCGACAGGTAGGGCTTGCTGATGTAGAGCCCGGCATCCGGATCGCGCTGGTGGACCTGGAAGTAGTCGCGGTCGGCGAAGGAGCCACCGGCCCCCGACGGATAGCGCGAGTTCAGGAGTCCGGTGCCGTGCTCGTCGAACAGCACCAGGATGCCCATGCCGTCGGCGGTCACGACGCGGTCGAACAGGACCAGCTGGAGCAGCGGCTCCGACGCATCGACGAGGTGCGGGCTCGCGACCTTGGCAACCACACCCTGCAGGGCGAGATCCATGATCTCGACGTTGCGGGCAATGTCGGTCTCGATCACCTGCAGCAGGTTGCGGGAGGTGTCCTCGGACCGGGCCCACATTTCCCGCCGCAGTTCGTAGAGCATGAAGCCGGAGACGAGCAGCATCCCCAGGGGAGCCAGCACACCGAGCACGATCCAGACCCGGACGGTCTTGATCGCGGCGAGGAGGCGGCGCGGCGACGGCATCGAACGAAGTCTCTCGGGAAGGCGTCGGGAGGAACTCGACCGTGCCCCCGCGAGTCTAAACGAGATTCTGACGGACCCACTCGGCTTGTCCGTCTTCCACAGATACGCCGGGCCGGCGACTGGATTAACGTGTAAGATGGTCGGCGCGAACCCAGGGGTAGGGCGGGCGCCGGCTCACCGCCGCGGCGCCGCCCACATCGTCGCAGGCCCGCGCCCGGCGAAGCGCCCGGCGCCGAGCCAGTAGACCAGGCCGGCGACGCCGCCGGCGCAGAACAGGATCGCCGTCACCCGTCCCTCCCCGGCCTCGATCCCTGCCCCAATTTCGGCCCTTGCCGGCCCGGCGCCGCCGCGCATCAGCCAGGGCAGGAGCGCCGTGAGGAGCCCGGTGGCGCCGCCGTACCAGACGAGCGAGCGCCAGCCCAGCACCTCGCCGACGACCGCGTTCAGGGCGGGCGGCACCGCGACGAGGAGCAGGACGGCGCGCCCGAGGCTCACCGCTCCCTCGACCATCGCGGGGTCGGGCGCGTAGCCCTCGGCGAGGTCCGACAGCACGGCCTCCAACCCCGACAGGCCGAGGGCGCCCATGAGGTCGCGCAGGACCGGGTCCATGACGACGCCGACCCCGAGGGCGACGGCGCCGCAGGCGACCGCCATCAGGAGCGCGGTCGCGACGGCGAGGAGGCGGCCGAGGGACATCGCGCCGGCTTCAGTCGTCGTCGTGCGCGGCGGCGTAGACGCCCTCGGCGCCGATGCCCTCCTCCAGCATCAGCCGGGCGCGGGCGCGCAGTTTCTCGGTCTCGCTCTTGAGCTGGCCACAGGCCGCCAGGATGTCCCGGCCCCGCGGCGTGCGCACCGGCGAGGCGTAGCCGGCATTGAACACGATCTCGGAGAAGCGCTCGATCCGCTCCCAGTCCGAGCACTCGTACCTGGAGCCGGGCCAGGGATTGAACGGGATCAGGTTGATCTTGGCCGGGATGCCCTTGAGCAGGCGCACCAGCTCGCGCGCCTCGGCGTCGGAATCGTTGACGCCCTTCAGCATCACGTACTCGAACGTGATGCGGCGCGCGTTCGACACGCCCGGATAGTCGCGGCAGGCCTGGAGCAGGTCGCGGATCGGGTATTTGCGGTTGAGCGGCACCAGCTCGTTGCGCAGGTCGTCGCGCACGGCGTGCAGCGAGATCGCCAGCATGGCGTTGGCCTCGAGGCCGAGGCGCTCGAATTGCGGCACCACGCCGGAGGTCGAGACGGTGATGCGCCGGCGCGACAGGCCGAGGCCCTCGTGATCGCTCATCACCCCGACCGCGTCGATGACGTTGTCGACGTTGTAGAGCGGCTCGCCCATGCCCATGAACACGACGTTCGAGACGAAGCGCGAACCGTCGACCGGCACGAAGGCGCCCTTCGGCGGGGTTTTTCCGGGCCAGTCGCCGAGGCGGTCGCGGGCGACCACCAGCTGCGAGACGATCTCTTGGGCCGACAGGTTGCGCACCAGGCGCTGCGTGCCGGTGTGGCAGAACGAGCAGGTCAGGGTGCAGCCGACCTGGGACGAGACGCAGAGCGTGCCGCGGTCGTTGGCCGGGATGTAGACGCACTCGATCTCGGCGCCGCGGTTGTGGTCGTGCCGGCCGGTCGGCGGCATGCGGATCAGCCACTTGCGGGTGCCGTCGCGCGAGACCTGCTCGCTCACCACCTCGGGCCGGTCGAGGGTGTGGATGCCGGCGAGCTGACCTTTCAGCACCTTGCTGACATTGGTCATCTCGTCGAAGGACGAGGCGCCGCGCACGTTGATCCAGTGCCAGAGCTGGCCGGCGCGCATGCGCTGCTCGCGCTCGGGCACGCCCACGGCCGCGAGCCTGCCCTTCAGCGCCTCGCGGGTCAGGCCGACGAGGGAGGTCGGGCCGGTGGTCTCCAGCGCCTCGGGACGGATCTCGGGCGTCTTCTCGATCGCCGGAGCCTGCGCTGCTGGTACGGCGCCTTCCCCGCGCCGGGCGGTGTCGAACGACGCCGTCGCCATGAGTTTACAGACCTTCGAATGAAACGGATTACCGCCGCATATAGGGGTATTGGGGCCGGAACGCGATGGGGCGGTGGGGAATACCCTGAGAGCAGAAAATGCCAAGGTATATGGACAAGCGCGGGACCTCCCCGCTCCCCTCTCCCCGCGGGCGGGGAGAAAGGGGAATTCCCGTGCCCCACCGTCCAGGTTGCCTTACGCCTACTTGCACTCCTCGCGCGTGCGCTTCATCGCCTCGCCGAAGCCGTCGAGGGCGTACTCGTCGGTCGAGGCGTTGCCGCGCTGCGAGACGGCCTTGACGACGACCTTCTTGCCGCGGCTCATCTCGGCCACGACCTTGCTCTCGTCGGCCGGGTTCTGCACCCAGGCATTGGCGCCCTTCACCACCAGGGCGTAGCGGGCCGAGCCGATCGCGAGGCTGGGATCGGAGGCGCTGGAAGTCGGGGCCGGCACCGCGCCGTTCGCCGCGGCGGTCGTGGTCGCCTGGCCGCTGCCGGGCTTGGGCGCGAAGCCGAGCATCACCGCGACCTCGTTGTTGACCTTCTCGCCCTTGCGCACGGTGACGAAGAGGTAGGCCGGATCGCGCTTGAGGCTCTTCGGCAGGCGCACCTGCGGCTGGCTGATGGCGTAGCAGATGCGCGACTTGCCCTCGCCGGCGGCGAAGACGTTCCAGTCGCCGAAGGTGCCGATCGGGCTGGCCTGGAGGCTCGCGGGCGCGGCCTCCGCCTTGGGCTTCGGCCGGGCATCGGCGGGCAGGGCGAGGGCGAACAGGCCGAGGACGGCGAGGAGGGATGCGCGAATCATGCGGGCACTCTAATCGCGGGGGGTGCGCTTGCCCACCCGATTGCCGGAAAATGCGGCGAAATCAGTGGGGTACAGCGACGCCCCGCGGAATTGCTGCGCTGCACGAATGACCCGGGGCCGCCGGTGGGGCATGGTTTGGCGAGGAACCGCCCGCTTGAGAGGCCGCGAAGGTCGCATGAACGCCCCATCCCCGTCGGACCTGCCCGAGACCATCCCGGTGCGCGAGGCGCACCGCTTCCCGACCGAGGCGCTGGAGGCGTTCCTCGCTCAAGCGGGCCTGGGGCGCTTGCGCGAGCTGCGCCAGATGCGTGGCGGGCAATCGAACCCGACCTTCCTGGTGATGGCCGAGGCCGGCGAGTACGTGCTGCGCAAGCAGCCGCCGGGCAAGCTCCTGCCCTCCGCCCACGCGGTCGACCGGGAGTTCCGGGTGCTGCAGGCGCTCTCGCGCACCGACGTGCCGGTGCCGCAGGCGGTGGCCTATTGCGCCGACGCGAGCGTCATCGGCACGCCGTTCTACCTGATGGAGCGGCTGCACGGCCGGGTGTTCTGGGATCCGATGCTGCCGGAGCTCCCGCGCGAGGAGCGGGCGGGGATCTATTACGGCATGAACGAGGCGTTGGCCCGCCTCCACCTGGTCGATCCCGGGGCGATCGGCCTTTCCGATTTCGGCCGCGCCGGCAACTACTTCCAGCGCCAGATCGAGCGCTGGTCGAAGCAGTGGGTCGCCTCGAAGACCCGCGAGAATCCGGGAATCGACCGGCTCGCCGAGTGGCTGCCGGCCCATATCCCGGCCGACAGCGACGAGACCCGGATCGTGCACGGCGATTTCCGCCTCGACAACATGATCTTTCACAAGACCGAGCCGCGGGTGATCGGCATCATCGACTGGGAACTGGCGACGCTCGGCCACCCGCTCGCGGATCTCGGCTACAACTGCATCGCCTACAACACCGACCCGTCGGCCTATCGCGGCATGCTCGGACGCGACCTGCCCGCGCTCGGCATCCCCACCCAGGACGAGTACGTGCGCCGCTACTGCGAACGCACCGGGCGCAGCGACGGCATCACGCCGTTCCACGTCGCCTTCGCGCTGTTCCGCCTCGCGGTGATCCTGGAGGGCGTGCTCGCCCGCGCGCAGGCCGGCAACGCGTCGAGCGACGAGGCGAGCCAGAAGGGCGCGCTCGGCATCGCGCTGGCCGAGCGGGGCTGGGAGCTGGCGCGGGGCTAACCCGCCTCACGCTCCCGCCGCCTTTGAAGGCGGGTGACGCCGTAGATCGTCGCGAGCCGCAGGCGGGCGGAGCGGACCGGGGGAGCGCTGCGCTCCGCCTGGACCGCCGCGATGGTGCGGAGCGCCGCCGCGACGGAGCGTTCCAGGTTCGACTGGCTCTGGGCGGCGGTGTCCTCGCCGCGCGGGGTACGGACGGGCTGCATCGGGACGTCCCCTCCTCTGGTCTCGATCTCTGTTTGAGCCCGACAATCCGGCGCGGTCGGGGCCGGATCGTGGCAGGTCCAGGCCCCGATTAAGACTTTGTTCATTCTCCACAGTTCGTTGCCCCGCCTCATCAGGGGCTCTGGCACCGGGTCAGATCACCGGCAGGCCCGGCCAGGCGGTCGCGCACGCCGCGGAGGCCGCCGCGACGTCGAACAACCCGTCCACGCCCTCCCGCCAGAGCGAGAACAGCGTCGGCGGGCTGAGCGCCAGGACGGCGTGGACCTCCCGGCCGCCGAGGCGCGCTTCAGCGCCGAGACGCTGGGCCAGCGCCCGCATCCGCCAATTGCCGGGCAGGCAGCGCAGGTGCAGCCGGCGCATGCCGCCGTTGCGGGCGGCCTCGGTGAGGCGCCGGCCGAGCGCGGCGCCGAGGCCGCGGCCGCGATGGCCGGGCGCCACCGCGAAGGCGATCTCGGCCTCCGCATCATGGCCCGCGGGGCGCAGCTCGCCGACGCCCCGCAGGGCACCGTCGATGAAGGCGCCGAAGATCCGGCCGTCGGCGGCGATAGCGTGCGCCGCGTAGGACGCGGCCCGGGCCTCGCTCACCGCGCCCATGAAGCGGTCGAAGCGGGAATCCGGGTCGAGGCTTTTGAACAGCGACACGACCGCGTCGCGGTCGCTCGACCAGAGGCGCCGGACCAGGATGCCGGCCGGCAATCGGGTAGGCTGGAGGCGATCTTGCATTCTCGAGGTGTGCTCCGAACGGTGACGGCACGATCTCGAGCGTTTCCCCATCCCGGTCGCCGACCGGGATTGTGCAATGCGGGAGATATGGGCACCGTTCCGATGCTGCAGGGCACAACGGCCGTGCCGCCGACGCATGCACCCGCCATGATCTGACCGCATTGCCGGGCTCCGCGCGCATTGCCGAAATCCCGCCGCCGAAATCCCGCCGCATTGCGTGGACGGGGCCCGCGCGATAAGCCCCGCCGGTGACCCAAAGCCCCGCTTCCACCGCCCGCGGCCCGGTCGCCGCCCGCTACGACGCCCTTGTCGAGTCAGGCGCGATCGAGCGCGATCCCGCCCAGACCGGCCTCGTCGCCCGCCTCGACGAGGTGATCCGCGACCTCGCCGAGGCGCCGCCGCCGGCGAGCCCCGGCATCCTCGGCCGGCTGTTCGGCCGCAAGCCGGAGCCGGTCGCCGGCCCGTGCGGCCTCTACGTCTGGGGTCTCGTCGGCCGCGGCAAGACCATGCTGATGGACCTCTTCCACGAGGCGGCGCCCGGCCCGAAGCGCCGGGTCCATTTCCACGCCTTCATGGGCGACGTGCACGAACGCATCCACCGTCACCGCCAGGCGGTGAAGCAGGGGACCGCCAGAGGCGACGACCCGATCCCGCCGGTGGCCGAGGCGCTGGCGGCGGAGGCGCGGCTCCTCTGCTTCGACGAGTTCACCGTCACCGACATCGCCGACGCGATGATCCTCGGGCGGCTGTTCACCGCGCTCTTCGCCCGCGGCGTGGTGATGGTGGCGACCTCGAACGTCGAGCCCGACCGGCTCTACGAGGGCGGGTTGAACCGCGCCCTGTTCCTGCCCTTCATCGAGCAGCTGAAGGAGCGGGTCGCGGTGGTGCGGCTCGATTCGCGCACCGATTTCCGCCTCGAAAAGCTCGGCGGCAGCCCGGTCTACCACGTACCGGCGGACGCGGCGGCGCAGGCCGCGCTCACCGGCGCGTTCCGGGCGCTCTCCGGCGAGCCTCAGGGCCGGCCGACGACGATCCAGGTCAAGGGCCACGACGTGGCGATCCCCGAGGCCGCCGGCGGCGTCGCCCGCTTCACCTTCGCGGATCTCTGCGCCCGGCCCCTCGGCGCCGCCGACTACCTCGCGCTCGCCGAGCGCTTCCACACCGTGATCGTCGAGGAGATTCCGGTGATGGACATGCCCCAGCGCAACGAGGCCAAGCGCTTCATCATCCTGGTCGACGCGCTCTACGACACCCGCACCAAGCTGCTCGCCTCCGCGGCGGCCGAGCCGACCGGGCTCTACCTCGCCGATTCCGGCCGCGAGGCGTTCGAGTTCGAGCGCACGGTCTCGCGCCTGATCGAGATGCGCTCGGAGGAATACCTCGCCCTGCCGCACGGACGGCCGGATTCGGAGGCCTCGGGCAGCACGACGGGGCTGGTGGAAACGTGATGCTCTTGTGTCTTCGCATCGACACGTCGATGCGACGACGTCCGGCGCATGAGCGCCGGCGCCCGTTCGGGCTTGGCCGCCACCGTCGAACGAACCCGTCCGACGGTGGCGGTGCGAGGCCCGCTTCTTGATTGCGCCGCATTTCGCGCGCCGAAGCGGTGGCGCATTCTCGTTGTCAGACCGTTCCCGAGGCCCCCGATGACCCCCTCCCCTCTGCCCGCCGACGTCTCGCCCGAGCGCGCCGTCGCAGCCATCTCGCGCTGGCTGGCGGTGGAGAGCCCGACGGATTCGGCGGACGGCGTCAACCGCATGATGGACCTCGTCGCCGACGAGGCCGCCAGCCTGAACCTGACCGCCGAGCGGGTGCCGGGCCGCGACGGCTTCGGCGACAACCTGATCCTGCGGGCCGGCCCGCGGACGGGCGAGCCCGGCATCCTGGTCCTGTCCCACCTCGATACCGTGCATCCGATCGGCACGCTCGCCAACGATCTGCCGGTGCGGGTCGAGGGCGACCGGCTCTACGGCCCGGGCGTCTACGACATGAAGGGCGGCGCCTGGCTGGCGCTCCAGGCCTTCGCGGCGGCCGCCCGCGGGGGTGAGGCGCGGCGCCCCCTCACCTTCCTGTTCTCCAGCGACGAGGAGACCGGCTCGCAATCGACCCGCGGGCTGATCGAGGATCTGGGGCGGACGAGCGCCGCGGTGCTGGTGACCGAGCCCGGCCGCGACGGCGGCAAGGTGGTGACCGGACGCAAGGGGGTCGGGCGCTTCGACGTCCATGTCGAGGGCCGTCCCTCGCATGCCGGCACCCGCCACGCCGACGGCCGCAACGCGATCCGGGAGGCCGCCCGGCTGATCCTGGAAATCGAGGGGATGACCGATTATGCCCGCGGCGTGACCACCACGGTCGGGGTGATTTCCGGCGGCACCGCCGAGAACGTGGTGCCGCAGCATTGCCGCTTCGCCGTCGACCTGCGGGTCGTCACCGCGGCGGACGGGGAGGATTACGCGGGCCGGATCCTCGGGCTCTCCGCTGCGCAAGACTTTCGCGTGACGGTGACCGGCGGGATGAACCGGCCGCCCTACGCGTCGCACGCCGGCGCCGCCCTCTACGCCCATGCCCGGGCGCTGGCGCGGGACGAGCTCGGCTTCGAGCTCGGCGAGGTGCCGCTCACCGGCGGCGGCTCGGACGGCAACTTCACGGCGGCGCTCGGCATCCCGACCCTCGACGGCCTCGGCATCGACGGCGACGGGGCGCACACCCTGCAGGAATACGGCCTGATCTCCTCGATCGCCCCGCGGATGCGGCTGATGCAGCGGCTGCTCGAGACGCTGTGAGATCGAAGGGCGGCGCGATCTTTCGCGCGTGCCCCGCGTTGCCGGCCCGCATCCTGCACGGATGCGGGATCGCCAAGAAGCCCAGGCAAGTAGCCCAGGCAGGAACCGCAGGCGCGCATGACCGACCGCACCAATCCCTGGGTGACGCTCTCGCGCGAGCGGCGCTACGAGGACCGCTACCTCGGCGTCGACCTCGACCAGCTGCGGCACGAATCCGGCCGCGAGCACCCCCACGTCGCCCTGCGCTTCAAGGTGTACGGCGTCGCGGTGCTGCCGGTCGATCCCGCCGGCCGGGTCAGCCTGATCGGCCAGTACCGCTACGTGCTCGACCGCTTCACCTGGGAATTGCCCCGCGGCTCCGGCCCGGTCGGCGACGATGCCCTGGCCACCGCCCGGCGCGAATTGTCGGAGGAGACCGGCGACGAGGCGGAATCCTGGCTCGAGTTGCTGCGCCTCGACGCCTCGCCGGGCATCTCGAGCGAGCGGGTGCCGGCCTTCGTCGCCTGGAACCTGAAGCGCGGGCCGGCCCATCCGGACCCGCAGGAGAGCCTGCGGATGCGCCGCCTGCCCTTCGCCGAGGCGGTGGGCGAGGCCCTGTCGGGCGCGATCACCGACGGGCCGAGCGTGGCTTTGCTCCTGTGCCTGGCCGAGCGGGCCCGGCGCGGAGACCTGCCGGAGGACCTGCTCGCGCTGCTGCGGGGGTGACGACGCGGCCGGCATGGGAGATCCTTGCGGCAGGCACGGAGCCGCGTGCTAGGATGCCGACCGCAGGAACGCCACCGACAGGTTCAGCGCGATGAAGCCGCTCCCGCAGACCCGCATGAGCGTCGACGAGTACTTGGCCTGGAGCGAGGACAATCCGGGACGCTACGAACTCGTGCAGGGCGAGATGTTCGCGATGGCGGCCGAGCGGGCGCGTCATGCCATGACCCGCGTTGCGGTCTTCGACGCTCTGCGAGGCGCGGTGCGTGCCGCGGGAGTGACGTGCCGGGCGATGCCGGATGGAATGACCGTCCGCATCGACGCATATACCGCCTACGAGCCGGACGCCCTGGTCTATCGCGGGCCCCGGATCGACCCGAACGCAGTCGAGGTGAAGAGCCCGATCATCGTCGTCGAAGTCTCGTCGCCCAGCACCCGCCGCACTGACGCGAGCGAGAAGCTGACCGGCTACTTCCGGGTGCCGAGCATCCACCACTACCTGATGGTCGATCCCGACCGCCGGACGATCGTCCATCATCGCCGGTCAGGCGACGGGATCGAGAGCACCTTCCTTCAGGACGGCATCCTCGTCCTCGACCCGCCGGGCCTCGAACTCCCGGTGGCGTCGCTGTTCGAGGAGCCCTGAGGCCGCGGCTTGACCCTCCCGGCAGCGAATGCGACAGGCGGCCCAACATCTTGCGCACGGGCCCCTGCATGACCGCCTCCCTCGACCTCCTCGTCCTCGGCAACGCCATCGTCGACGTGATGGCCCGCACCGACGAGGCCTTCCTGGTGCGCGAGGGCGTGCACAAGGGCGCGATGCAGCTCATCGACGAGGCGCGGGCCGAGCACCTGTTTCAAGTGATGGGCCCGGCCACGATCATCTCGGGCGGCTCGGGCGCCAACACGGCGGTGGGTGCGGCCGTCCTCGGGGCGCGGGCGGGCTTCATCGGCAAGGTGCGCGACGACGAGCTCGGCCGCCTCTTCGCCCACGACCTCAACGCGACGGGCGTGTCGTTCAGCGTCGCCCCGGCCACCGAGGGCCCGGCCACCGCTCGCTGCTTCGTGCTGGTGACGCCGGACGGCGAGCGCACCATGAACACCTATCTCGGCGCCTGCCAGGGCCTCTCCGCGGCGGATGTCGACGAGGAGACGGTGCGGAGCGCCCGTCACGTCTACCTCGAGGGCTACCTGTGGGACCCGCCGGCCGCCAAGGAGGCGTTCCGCAAGGCCGCCCAGATCGCCCACGGCGCCGGCAACACGGTCGCGCTGACCCTGTCGGACGCGTTCTGCGTCGACCGCTACCGCGACGAGTTCCTCGGGCTGATCCGCGACGGCAGCCTCGACATCCTGTTCGCCAACATCCACGAGCTGAAGAGCCTGTACCAGACCGCCGACGCCGACACGGCGCTGGCGGCCCTGCGGCAGGAGACGGGGCTCCTCGGCGTCGTCACCCGCTCCGAGGAGGGCGCCCTGGTGGTGTCGGGGGCGGAGACGAAGGCGGTACCGGCCTCGCCGGTGCGCGAGGTGGTCGACACGACCGGCGCCGGCGACCTGTTCGCGGCGGGCTTCCTCGCCGGCCTCGCCCGCGGCCTCGACCATGCCGATTGCGCCCGCCTCGGCGCGGTCGCGGCCGCCGAGGTGATCTCGCATCTCGGCGCGCGGCCGCAGGGAGACCTCAAGGCGCTGGCGCAGCAGGCGGGCCTGTAAAAGCCCCCGCTTTCGTCAGAGCTTGACCGGTGCTAGGAGCGTCGCACGCCCGTCACGCGCGTGCGGCACCGACGTCAAGAAACCATCCGCCAGGGAGCGGCCCCGTTGGTCGAGAACCGCCGCTTCGGCAACCTGATCCCGCACCTCGTGCTCTGCCTCGGGGTCGGCATCGTCGTCTTCCCGGTCTACCTGGCGCTGATCGGCTCGACCCACGACGCCGCCACCATCGCCAACGGCCAGATGCCGCTCTGGCCCGGCGGCCACGGATTCGAGACCTACCGGCGCGCGCTGACCGAATCCGGCATGGCCGGCGCGCCGGTCGGGCTGATGCTCCTCAACAGCACGATCATGGCGCTCGCCATCGCGCTGGGAAAGATCTTCATCTCGCTCTTGTCGGCCTACGCGCTGATCTACTTCAAGTTTCCGTTCCGGCAGACCGCGTTTTGGGCGATCTTCGTCACCCTGATGCTGCCGGTCGAGGTGCGGATCTACCCGACCTACAAGGTCGCGGCCGATCTCCAGCTCCTCGACACCTATGCGGGCCTCGCCCTGCCGCTGATCGCCTCGGCGACCGCGACGCTGCTGTTTCGCCAGTTCTTCCTCACGGTGCCGAACGAGCTCGTCGAGGCCTCCCGCATCGACGGGGCCGGGCCGGTGCGGTTCTTCCTCGACACCCTGCTGCCGCTCTCGCGCACCACGATGGCGGCCCTGTTCGTGATCCAGTTCCTCTACGGCTGGAACCAGTATCTCTGGCCGCTCCTCGTCACCACCCGCGACGACATGCAGACGGTGGTGATCGGCCTGCGCAAGATGACCTCGATCACCGACCAGCTCACCGAATGGCAGATCGTCATGGCGACCGCCGTGCTGGCGATGCTGCCGCCGGTCGTGGTGGTGTTCGCGATGCAGAAGCTGTTCGTGCGCGGCCTGGTGGAGACCGAGAAGTGACCTCTTTCCGCACGATCGGATCGCCCTGATGGCCGGCCTCGCCCTCGACAACCTGCGAAAGACCTATTCCGGCGGCGTCGACGCGGTGCGCGGCGTCTCGCTCGACGTCCCGGACGGCGCCTTCTGCGTCCTCGTCGGCCCGTCGGGCTGCGGCAAGTCCACGGTCCTGCGGATGATCGCCGGCCTCGAGACCGTGACCTCGGGGGCGATCACCATCGGCGGCCGTAACGTCAACGACGTCGAGCCTGCCGACCGCGACATCGCGATGGTGTTCCAGAACTACGCGCTCTATCCGCACATGCGCGTCTACGACAACCTTGCCTACGGGTTGCGCAACCGCGGTACCCCGAAGCCGGAGATCGAGACCCGGGTGAAGGAGGCGGCGCGGCTCCTCGGCCTCGACGCCATGCTGACGCGCTATCCGCGCCAGCTCTCGGGCGGCCAGCGCCAGCGCGTCGCGATGGGGCGGGCGATCGTGCGGAAACCCCAGGTGTTCCTGTTCGACGAGCCGCTGTCGAACCTCGACGCCAAGCTGCGGGTGCAGATGCGGGTCGAGATCCGCCGCCTCCAGCGCCAGCTCGGCGTCACCACGGTCTACGTCACCCACGACCAGGTCGAGGCGATGACCATGGCCGACCGGCTGGTGGTGATGAACGGAGGCCAGATCGAGCAGGTCGGCACGCCGATCGAGATCTACCGCCGCCCGGCGACCCGCTATGTCGCGACCTTCATGGGCTCGCCGCCGATGAACATCCTGAAGGCGCAAGCCCTGGACGGTGGCGTGCGGATCGACGGCGCGGTGATCCCCGTCACCGGGATCGCCCCCGGCACGGCGGTCGAGGCCGGCATCCGGCCCGAGGACCTGCGGATCGCCGAGGACGGGTTGCCGTTCCGGATCGCCTTCGTGGAGGAGCTCGGCGCCACCCGCCTGCTGCACGGCCCGCTCGCCGGGACCGACGTGGCGGTGCAGGTGCCGGCGGGCTCCGCGCCCCAGGAGGGCGACACGGTGCGCCTCGCGATCGATCCGGCCGCCCTGCACCTGTTCGACCCCGCCACCGGAAAGCGGCTGGCGCAGGGCTGATCGGAGGCGGACGGGCTTTCCCGCTCCCTCAGCCGCGTCGTATGCAAGCGGGACGGGATTTCCGGTCGAGGGAATCCGACGGCGCCATCCCGCGAACGGGAGGCGCATGACGGGAGGCATCGTTTCCGTGCACAAACCGCTCGCCGGCATCAAGGTGCTCGAACTCGCCCGCATCCTGGCAGGACCCTGGATCGGCCAGCTCCTGGCGGATCTCGGCGCCGACGTGGTCAAGGTCGAGCGGCCGGGCGTCGGCGACGACACCCGCTCCTGGGGCCCGCCCTTCGTCGAGGGCGCCGACGGCGAAACACTCTCGGCCTCGTATTTCCACTCGGCGAATCGCGGCAAGCGCTCGGTCGCGGCGGATTTCGAGACCGCCGAGGGCCAGGCGATCGTCCGCAAGCTCGCCGCCCATGCCGACGTGGTGATCGAGAACTTCAAGGTCGGCGGGCTGAAGAAGTACGGCCTCGACCACGAGAGCCTGAGCGCCCTCAACCCGCGGCTCATCACCTGCTCGGTCACCGGCTTCGGCCAGGACGGGCCCTACGCGCCGCGGGCCGGCTACGACTTCATGATCCAGGGCCTCGGCGGGATCATGTCGCTCACCGGCGAGCCGGCGGGCGAGCCGGTCAAGACCGCGGTCGCCTTCGCGGACGTGTTCACAGGGGTCTACGGCACCGTCGCGATCCTCGCCGCGCTCCAGGGCCGACACGCCACCGGCAAGGGCTGCCACATCGACATGGCGCTCCTCGACACCCAGGTCTCGGTGCTCGGCAACCAGGCGCTGGTCTACCTGGTGTCGGGAATGCTGCCGCCGCGGATGGGCAACGAGCACACCAGCATCGTGCCCTACCAGGTCTTTCCGACCGCGGACGGTCACATCATCGTCGCCTGCGGCAATGACGGCCAGTTCCAGAAGTTCTGCACCGTGCTCGGCACGACCTGGCACCTCGACCCGGACTATTCCACCAATCCGGGCCGGGTCACGCGGCGCGAGGTGCTGATCCCGCTCATCGCGGCCGAGACGAGGCGTCACGCCAAGGCGGATCTGCTGGCGCGGCTCGGCGCCGTCAACGTCCCCTCCGGCCCGATCAACGACCTCGCCGAGGTGTTTTCCGATCCGCAGGTGGTGCATCGCGGCCTGCGCGTCGACTTAGCTGATCCGCGGGCGAAGGGCGGCACGATCCCGAGCGTACGCTCGCCGATTGTTATCGACGGCGTGCCGATGGCGGCGGAGACCGCCTCGCCTCAGGTGGGGGATCATACCTCGAGCGTGCTGGCGGATCCGGCCTGGGGTGGGTGACGGACTATGATCGCTGGCGTCGAGAATGCCCGCAGCGGCACCGCGCCTTCCGCTACGAATCCGGCGGATACCGGGTCCTGGGCGCAAGATTGTCGCGAGATGGAAGCCCGCCTGACACGTCGGATCGACGCCGTCAAGCGTGACATCGTCCTGACGACCGCCGGTCTGGTCATCGTCCAATATGTCGTGAATGTCGCCGTGATTACGTTTTTCATATTGATGTAGGTTGGCTGGAACAGGGACAAGATCGCGCGGGATCCCCTCTCCCGTGTGGGAGAGGGGTAGGGGTGAGGGTGGAGACGGTTCGGAATTAAGCTCGACGGTTGAGCTGTCAGCAGGACAGTCACAGCTTTACTGCGGAAGCGCGCCACCCTCACCCCTGGCCCCTCTCCCACACGGGAGAGGGGGGATCCTGTGCCTTCCTTACCGCCGTTCGCGCTAAGCAGCGCCGAGATCGAGATGGAGCACACACTCATGACCGACGCCCCCCGCCCCCGCACCGGCGGGCAGATCCTGGTGGACCAGCTCGCCCGCCACGGCGTCGGCGACATCTTCTGCGTGCCAGGGGAAAGCTACCTCGCGGTGCTCGACGCGCTGCACGATGCGCAGATCCGCCTCACCGTCTGCCGACAGGAGGGCGGCGCCGCCATGATGGCGGAGGCGCATGGCAAGCTGACGGGCAAACCCGGCATCTGCTTCGTCACCCGCGGCCCCGGCGCCACCAACGCATCCCCCGGGCTGCACATCGCCCGGCAGGATTCGACCCCGATGATCCTGTTCGTCGGCCAGATCGAGCGGGCGGCGCGCGAGCGCGAGGCGTTCCAGGAGCTCGATTACCGGGCGGTGTTCGGCACCATCGCCAAGTGGGTGACCGAGATCGACAGCGCCGACCGCATCCCTGAGCTGATCGCCCGCGCCTTCCACGTCGCCACGGCCGGCCGGCCCGGCCCGGTGGTGATCGCGCTGCCCGAAGACATGCTCACCGAGACCGCGAGCGTGCCGGACGCGCCCGCCTTCAAGCCGGTCGAGACCCATCCGGCGCTCGCCCAGATGGTCGAACTCCAGAACCTCCTGGCCAAGGCCGAGAGGCCGTTCGCGATCCTCGGCGGCAGCCGCTGGTCGGAGCAGGCCGTGCGGCGCTTCGCCCGCTTCGCCGACCTGTTCTCGCTCCCGGTCGCCTGCTCGTTCCGGCGTCAGGGCATGATCCCGGCCGACCACCGCTGCTATGCCGGCGACCTCGGCCTCGGCGTCAATCCGAAGCTGCTCGCCCGGATCAAGGAAGCCGACCTCCTGCTCCTCGTCGGCGGCCGGCTGTCCGAGATCCCGTCGCAGGGCTACACGCTCCTCGACATTCCGGGCCCGCGCCAGACGCTCGTCCACGTCCACCCGGACCCGGAGGAGCTCGGGCGCGTCTACAGCCCGGCCCTCGCGATCAACGCGAGTCCCACCGCCTTCGCGGCGGCGATCGAGACGGTGCAGCCGCCCCGCGCCCTGCCCTGGGCCGCCGGCACCGAGGCGCTGCACGCCGATTACCTGACCTGGAGCGACCCGACCCGGATCACCACGCCGGGCACGCTCCAGATGGGTGGCGTGATGGCGCATTTGCGCGAGGTGCTGCCGGCGGACGCGATCCTGTGCAACGGGGCCGGCAACTTCGCCACCTGGGTCCACCGCTTCTGGCCGTTCCGCGCCCATGACGGCCAGCTCGCCCCGACCTCGGGCTCGATGGGCTACGGCGTGCCCGCCGCCATCGGCGCCAAGCGGCTCCTGCCGGAGCGCACCGTGGTGGCGGTGTCGGGCGACGGCGACTTCCTGATGAACGGCCAGGACTTCGCCACAGCGGTCCAGTACGACCTCCCCGTCATCATCATCCTGGTCGATAACGGGATGTACGGCACGATCCGGATGCACCAGGAGCGCGAATATCCCGGCCGCGTCTCCGGCACCGCCCTGCGCAACCCCGACTTCGCCGCCTACGCGAAGGCCTTCGGCGGCTACGGCGAGCGGGTCGAGCGGACCGAGGATTTTCCGGCGGCGCTGGCGCGGGCGATCGAATCGGGCCTGCCGGCGATCCTGCACTGCCCGATCGACCCCGAGGCGATCACCCCGACGACGACCATCCAGGCCCTGCGCAACAGGCCGCGGCCGTAGCCGTCACGACGTCTCTTGTCCGGCGGGCACGGCTGTGCTTAGCCAGCTACTAACAAGCGCCCGCCGCCGAGACGGTGCGGGCCGCGTGCCCCCGGCGCTCCTGTCGTCGGAGTGTCACGCGGGCCCCGCATGAGGGGCCGCACACGAGGAGAGGACACCCGATGGCCCCCACCACGACCATCCGCATCGCGCTCGCCGGCCTCAGTCTCGCTGTCGCGGCGACCCCGGCGCTCGCCGTGACCGAGCTGCAATGGTGGCACGCGATGACGGGCGCCAACAACGACGCCGTCAACCGCCTCGCCGAGGAGTTCAACGCCTCGCAGAGCGACTACAAGGTCGTGCCGACCTACAAGGGCAATTACGGCGAGACGCTGAATGCCGGCATCGCCGCCTTCCGCGCCGGCACGGCGCCGCACATCATGCAGGTGTTCGAGGTCGGCACCGCCACGATGATGTCGGCCAAGGGCGCGGTGAAGCCGGTCTACCAGCTGATGAAGGATGCCGGCGAGCCGTTCGACCCGAACGCCTACCTGCCGGCGATCACCGGCTACTACTCGACGACGAAGGGCGAGATGCTCTCGTTCCCGTTCAACTCGTCGTCGATGGTGATGTGGGCCAACCTCGACGCCCTGAAGGCGATCGGCCTCTCCGAGCCGCCGAAGACCTGGCCGGAGCTTTTTGCCGCGGCCAAGAAGCTGACGCAGACCGGCTTCCCGAATTGCGGCTTCTCGACCACCTGGGTCACCTGGCTCAACATCGAGCAGCTCTCGGCCTGGCACAACGTCCCCGTCGCCACCAAGGCCAACGGCATGGACGGCCTCGACACCACGCTCGAGATCAACGGCCCGCTCCAGGTCAAGCACCTGACAAACCTGGCCGAGGCGCAGAAGGACAAGTCCTTCGACTATTCGGGCCGCTACGACAGCGGCTTCGGCCGCTTCACCGCCGGCGAGTGCCCGATCATGTTCGGGTCGTCCGGCTCCTATGGCAACGTCAAGGGCGCGGCGAAGTTCGCCTGGGCCTCGGCACCGATGCCCTACTATCCCGACGTGCCGGGCGCGCCGCAGAACAGCATCATCGGCGGCGCCTCGCTGTGGGTGATGGGCGGCAAGAAGCCCGACGAATACAAGGGCGTGGCGAAGTTCTTCAGCTTCCTGTCCGACACCGACCGGCAGGCGAAGCTGCACCAGACCACCGGCTACATGCCGATCACCAAGGCGGCCTACGAGAAGTCCAAGGCCGACGGCTTCTACGCCAAGAACCCGGCGCTCGAAGTGCCGATCAAGGAGCTGACCAACAAGACGCCGACCGAGAATTCCAGGGGCCTGCGCCTGGGCAACCTGCCGCAGATGCGCGACCTATGGGCCGAGGAGATCGAGGCGACGCTCGCCGGCAAGAAGACGGCGAAGCAAGCCCTCGACGAGGCGGCGACCCGCGGCAACGCGATGCTGCGCCAGTTCGAGAAGCAGGCCGGACGCTGATCCTATCAGCGAACGCCGGAGAGTGAGCGGATCCTGAATCGATGAGTCCCGAGCGCATCACCTTCGGAGGCCGGCTGCTGCCGGCGGCGCTAATCGCGCCGCAGCTCCTGATCGTCGGCCTGTTCTTCTACTGGCCGGCGGTGCAGGCGGTCTGGCAGTCGTTCCAGATGCAGGACGCGTTCGGGCTCTCGACCGAGTTCGTCTGGTTCGAGAATTACCGGGCCCTGTTCACGGATCCAGCCTATTACCAGGCCCTCGTCACCACGCTGGTCTTCGCAGCCGCGGTGGCGGGGCTCTCGCTCGGCTTCGCGCTCCTCCTCGCCACGATGGCGGACCGGGAGATCCGGGGGTCTGGAATCTACCGGACCCTCCTGATCTGGCCCTACGCGGTGGCGCCGGCGGTGGCCGGCGTGCTGTTCGGCTTCCTGTTCCAGCCCGGCCTCGGGCTGATCGCCCGCGGCCTCAACCAGATCGGCATCCCGTGGAACCCGCTGCTCGACGGGAACCACGCGATGATCCTGGTGGTGATGGCGGCGGCGTGGAAGCAGGTCTCCTACAATTTCCTGTTCTTCCTCGCCGGCCTCCAGGCGATCCCCCGCAGCGTGATCGAGGCGGCGGCGATCGACGGCGCCGGGCCGGCGCGGCGGTTCTGGACCGTCGTCTTCCCGCTGCTCTCGCCGACGACGTTCTTCCTGATGGTGGTCAACGTCGTCTACGCCTTCTGCGAGACGTTCGGCGTCATCGACGTGCTCACCCATGGCGGCCCGGGCCGGGCGACGCAGACGCTCGTCTACAAAGTCTACCAGGACGGCCGCATCGGCGCCGACCTCGGCGGCTCGGCGGCCCAATCGGTGGTGCTGATGGCGATCGTGATCGGGCTGACGGCGATCCAGTTCCGCTACGTCGAGAAGCGGGTGGCGTACTGACGCGCGCGGGGTGAACCCTCCCCCCAACGGAACTCGGGCTTGCCCGAGTTCCGCACCCAAGTGCCCAGGTCGGGCAAGCCCGACCTGGGATGGGGGAGGGTTCTTCCAGCGCGTCATCCGGATCGAGCGAGAGGAGCGGCACCCCCGCCGCTCAGGATGGCATCGCCCGATCCACCTCGCCCTCCTCGCCGAAGCCGAGTTCGTCGAACACCGCCGCAGCCGCGCGGATCATCGCCTGCACGGAGGGCAGGTCGCGGATGTCCGGGCTCGCGGTGCGCTGCAGGTCGAGGATGCCGGCGGCGAGGCGCAGGGCCTGGATCTCGGCCCGGGCGGCCTGGGACAGGCCGGGAGACGACAGGGGAGAGGGAAAAGCGGTCGCCATCGTGGTGCGTGCCTGGTCGGGTTCGGAGCGGATCTCGGGACGGGTCGGCCCGCAGTGGGGGCGGGACCGGGCGGAAGGGGATGCGCCGAGGGTCATGACCACCGCTCCTCCGCGGACGCCGTCGCGTCGGCGGGGGGATAGGTCCGGCCCACATGCCAGAGCGCGAGCCGGATCAGGTCGAGGGCGACCGGATCCTCGCACGCCGCGGCGTGCCGGTAGGCCTCGATCAGGTGCTCGGCCAGGCGGTCGGCCGGCACGGGCGGGCGGACCGGCGGCCGCACGCTGCGCAGGATCGGGGCGGAAAGGTGAGTGTCGTCGTGGCGCGGCATCGTTGGCGACCTCACGCTGTCAGGCCGCGCCCGGGCCGGGCCCGGTCCGGCGGAATGCGGGGGCGGGACCGGGCCAGGACGGGGGCGTCGACGCCGTAGGCGGCCCGGGTCGCCCGCAGCGCCTCCTCGGTCATCGCGATCGTGACGGCGCAGAGCGAGACGCCCGCGGAGACGGCCGGCAGGCCGAGAGGCCGCGGATTCCAGCCGATCTCCGCCATCTGGGGAATCCAATATGTCTCGATGACGAGGTTGAGGCGCGGGATGCCCTGCTCGAGGCAGTGCTCGATCATGCCCACCGCCACCACCCCGGCCGCCCGCGACAGCGGCCGGTCCTCGCGAAAGCGCGCGGAGGCGAAGAACCGGGTGCATTCCCAGGTCCCGGGCCCGCGCGCGAAGCCGCGGATGTCGGCGAGGTACGGAAAGATCTCGCTCAGGAGCGTCGGCGCGTCGGAGGGCAGCAGCCGCGTGCCGGCCGCCACCTGTCCGTCCCCGTCGATGGCGAGCAGGTAGCGCGTGGCCTCGCCGTCGAACCGGTCGCGCCCGGCGGCGTCGACGGCGCGCAAGGTCCGGCAGCCGCTCTCCTCGGCGGCGGCCCGCCGCAGGGCGTGGTGCTGCGCCAGCGCGTCCGCGTAGGTGCCACGGCTCGCCCGGTCGATGACGTGGAGGCGGATCATGCGCTGACGTCCCTCGGTCCGGCCTCATAAGGCCAGAGGCGGACGCGCTCCGGTATCCCCGAAAACCGGTAGGGGCGGTGCAACTTTGGCGGAGCGCTGCGGAGCGTCGCGCGGGCATACGCGGCAGGGATGCCCCGGCTGCCTGTTTCGGGCTCCCCGTGCGATGTCCGGAGGCGACCATCCGCCTCCGCGTCTCAGAGCATGATCTCGCGCAGGCGCAGGGCCTCGATCACCGTGTGGGTGGTGTTGCGGGTGCCGATCTTGCTGCGGGCGTTGCGCAGGTGGGTGGAGACGGTCTCGACCGAGACGCCGAGGAGGTCGGCGGTCTCCTCGCGGGTGCGCCCCTGCGCGGCGAAGGACAGGACGTCCCGCTCGCGGGCGCTCAGGAGCCGGCCGACCGATGGCTTGAGTCCGGCCGCCACCTTGGGCCGGCGGGCCGTGGTGCGGGCGGCGGCCGACCAGGCGTAGAGCCCGAGCAGGTGGATGGCGCGGCGCACCCGCGGCGTCATCTCGACCCGCTCGCCGGCGAGCGAGATGCCGCCCTGGAAGCCGCCGGCGTCGTGGACCGGCACGCAATAGCCCGCGCCCATGCCGTGCTCGCGGGCCTCCTCCATCACCCGGCGGGCCTGGGGGGCGGCATCCGGCGCGTACGGCACCTCGCTCCAGGCGAAGGGCTCGGTGGTGCGCAGGCAGTGATGCACCACCGGGTCGTGGCGGTAATGGCCGACCCGGTCGTAATGCGCCAGCCAGCCCTCCGGCCAGACGCTGAGCAGGAGGTTGGGGCCGATCCGTTCGCCCGGCTGCGGCAGCCGGGTGATCACGAAGTAGGAGAAGCCGCAGCGGGCGACGAGATCGAAGATCGTCTTCTGCACGTCGAGCGGGTCCGACATGCCGTCGAGGCCGTCGATCAGGTCGAATGATTGGCGAATGAACGCGTCGTCGGCGTCCGACATGACCCACCCCTGAACCCCGCGCCGCCCTCGCGCGACGCGGCCCCGCCCGGTTGCGATGCCCGCCAGCACAGCCAGTATTAGAATCCTGCCAGCAAAGATCAATGCGACCGGCGCGACCGCCGCGAGCGGCGTTGCCTCAGGGCGCGTTCCGCACTATCGGGAGCGGCAAGAAGCCCTCCGCTGCCGAAGGTCTGGCCGATGAAAGCGCGCGTCACCGTCACCCTGAAGACCGGCGTCCTCGACCCCCAGGGCAAGGCGATCGAGGGGGCGCTGCGCTCGCTCGGGATCACCGGCATCGCCGGCGTGCGCCAGGGCAAGTTCTTCGAGGTCGAGGTCGACGCCGCCGACGAGGCGGCCGCCGAGGCCACCGTCAAGGCGGCCTGCGACCGGCTGCTCGCCAACACCGTGGTCGAGAATTACCGCGTCGAGATCGCCCGATGAAGGCCGCGATCGTCGTCTTCCCGGGCTCGAACCGCGACGCCGACGTCGCCCGGGCCCTGCGGCTCGCCGGCGCCGAGGTGACCTCGGTGTGGCACACCGAGACCGCGTTGCCCCCCGGCACCGACCTCGCGGTCCTGCCCGGCGGCTTCTCCTACGGCGACTACCTGCGCTGCGGCGCCATCGCGGGCCGGGCGCACGCCATGGACGCGGTGCGGGCCCATGCCGCCCGCGGCGGCCTGGTGCTGGGCATCTGCAACGGCTTCCAGATCCTGTGCGAGTCCGGCCTGCTGCCGGGCGTGCTGATGCGCAACGTCAACCGCCGCTTCATCTGCCACCGTCAGACCCTGCGGGTCGAGCGCACCGACACCGCCTTCACCCGGGCCTATAGCCAGCATCAGGTGATCGACGTCTGCGTCGCCCATGGCGAGGGCAACTACTTCGCCGATCCCGAGACGCTGGCGCGGATCGAGGGCGAGGGCCGGGTGGCGTTCCGCTACTGCGACGAGGCCGGCCAGCTCACGGTCGAGGCCAACCGCAACGGCTCGCTCAACTCGATCGCCGGCATCTACTCCGAGGGCCGCAACGTGCTCGGGCTGATGCCGCACCCGGAGAACTTCGTGGAAGGCCTCGTCGGCGGCACCGACGGGCGCGGGCTGTTCGAGAGCCTGGCCAAAGCTGCCTGAGCGGCATCGCCTGGGGTGGATCGCGAAGGGCGGGCCGAAAGGCCCGCCCTTCGCGCGTTCAGTGTCCCTCGAACTCGACCAGGGTGCGCACCGGCAGGTCGAGGGCACGCAGGCGGTCGGCGCCGCCGAGCTCCGGCAGGTCGATGACGAAGCAGGCCGCCACCACCTCGGCGCCGATCCGGCGCAGCAGCTCGACCGCCGCGGTGGCGGTGCCGCCGGTGGCGATCAGGTCGTCGACCAGGATCACCCGGTCGCCAGGCTTCACCGCGTCCGAGTGGATCTCCATCTCGTCGGTGCCGTATTCGAGCGCGTAGGCGATCGAGACCGTGGTGTGGGGCAGCTTGCCCTTCTTGCGGATCGGCACGAAGCCCGAGGAGAGCTGGTGGGCGATCGCGCCGCCGAGGATGAAGCCCCGCGCCTCGATGCCGGCGACCTGATCGATCCGGCCGCCCGCGAAGGGATGCACCAGTTCGTCCACCGCGCGCCGGAAGGCGCGGGCGTCGCCGAGCAGGGTGGTGATGTCGCGAAACATGATGCCGGGCTTCGGATAGTCCGGGATCGAGCGGATCGCGTCCTTGAGGGCGGACAGGGTGCGCGGGTCCATGGCGTGCCTTCGGGTTCTCGGGATTCGGGCGGGACGGGGCCCGGGCCGGTCAGGCACCGGCCCGGGCGGGCGCGATCAGCCGCCGACCTTGCGCAGGATCGCGACCAGCTCGCGCTGCAGCACCTCGTTGCCGCAGGCGACCGAGCCGGCCGTCATCGGGTCGGCACCGCCGTCGGCGCTGGTGGCGAAGCCGCCGGCCTCGCGCACCAGGAGCAGGCCGGCCGCCATGTCCCAGGTCTTGATGTCGCGTTCCCAGTAGATGTCCGCCCGGCCGCAGGCCACGGCGGCGAGGTCGAGGGCGGCCGAGCCGGTCTGGCGCACGCCGCCGGTCACCGCCATCACCGCGGCGAGCTCCTTGAGCAGGCGCGGATGGCTGCCGCGGCCGAGATAGGGCGAGCCGTAGAGCGCCAGGCTGTCGGCGAGGTCCTGCCGGCCGGCGACCCGCAGGCGCTTGTTGTTGAGGAAGGCGCCCTTGCCGCGCTCGGCGATGTAGAGCTCGTCCTTGATCGGCTCGTAGATCACCGCGGCGACGATCGTGCCCTCGCGCTCGAGGCCGACCGAGATGCAGAAATGCGGCACGCCGTGCAGGAAGTTGGTGGTGCCGTCGAGGGGATCGACGTGCCAGGTATGGGTCTTGTCCTGGCCCTCGATGATCCCGCTCTCCTCCATCACGAGGCCGTAGCCCGGCCGCGCCTTCATCAGCGCCTCGCGCAAGGTCGCCTCGGCCTTGCGGTCGGCGGCGGAGACGAAGTCACCCGGCCCTTTGCGCGAGACCTGCAAGTTCTCGATCTCGCCGAAATCGCGCTTGAGCCCGCGCGCCGCCTTGCGCACGGCGTCGACCATCACGGTCATCAGGGGGGAGACGATCATCGGGCGGCGGCTCCCGGAATGCGGGTCGGGGTCATGGAACGATCCTTCGAGGGCGGGCGGAGGCGCCCGCGCGAGATGAACGCAAGGAGAGGCGCGCACCCGCATCCGAGCGGGGCGCCTCGCTGGTGATTGGCTCTAGAGCATCAACCCGAGGCGAGGAAACCACTTTTCGGGTGACGCAGCCTTGCACGGGCGCGGTGCGGCCTGGCCAAGTCGAGGTCCGAGGGCGATCCGTGCCCCTGTTCACGGCCCCGCCCGGTCCGCCGCCAGCCGTTCCGCCCGCGCCTTCTCCTCGGGCGTGAGCCCGGACACCGCTTGGGTCAGCCAGGCATCCGAGAGACCCTGCGCCCGGGCGGCCATGTCCCACGCGGCGGCCTCGACGAGGTTCTTCTGGACGCCGCGGCCGCTGGCATAGAGCCGGGCGACGCGATTCTGCGCCACCGCATTGCCCCGGAAGGCGGCGTGGCGGAAGTAGCGGGCGGCGCGGGCCTCGTCCTTCGGCACGCCCTCGCCGTTGAACAGCAGGATCGAGAACTCGACCTCGCCGGCGAGGTCGCCGTTGTCGGCGGCGCGGCGGAACCAGCCGGCGGCCTTGGTGGTGTCCTTCGCCACGCCACGGCCCTGGAGGTAGAGCACGCCGAGGGCGTGCTGGGCCGGGGCCAGCTCCTGATGGGCGGCCTGGCGCAGGAGCTCGATCGCGCGGGTCAGGTCGGCGGGCGCGCCGCTGCCGAGCAGGATCAGGGCCAGATTGTAGCTCGCGGCGGCGTCGGCCCGGGCGGCGGCCTTTTCCAGGAGGGCGCGGCCGGCGGCAGGATCCTTCGGCGCGCCGCGGCCCTCGATCTGCATCATGCCGAGGGTCGCGGCAGCGTGGGGATCGCCGAGATTGGCCGCCAGGCGGTACCACTCGGCGGCCCGCGCCGGATCCTGGCGCACGCCGAGGCCCTGGCTGTAGAGCTCCGCCAGCAGGGTCATGGCGGGAAAGTCGGTCTTGTTCTTCTCCAGCCGCTTCGTCGCCTCGCGGAACGCCGTGACGTAGAAGCCGCGCTGGTAGGCGCCGTAGGCGAGGTCGGCATTCGGGTCGTTCGACGGCGCGGGCGGCAGCGTGGCGGCGCCCGGCAGGGTCGTGGACTTGGAGGCCCCGAAGGTGTTGGGGGAGCCGAACCCGGGCGCGGCGGCACCCGGCGGGGTGGCGGCGGGCTCGGTCGTGGACGGGACGGACCGGGAAGCGGCCGGCCCGGCCGCAAGGCTCGCCAGTCCAAAGGACAACGTCCCGATGAGCGCCAGCGTCGCGAGGCGGGAGCGGCGCATCCTCACCCCTCCCCGCCTGCCGGGCGGTTCAGGATATGCGCCTGCGCCGCGGCGACCGCGGCCTCGTCCCCCTCCCCGGCCCAGAGCGCCGCGTCGAGGCCGATGAACTCGGCCCCCGTCGCCACGAGATCGGGCACGGAAGCGAGATCGTGGGCGAGCGCGATGCAGGGGGTCTCGAAGATCTCGACCCACCAGGTCAGCCGCGCGACGAGGTCGTCGAGGGGCAGCCCGGGATCGTCGCCGAACAGGATGTAGTCCGCGCCCGACTCGCCGGCCTGCATCGCGGCGTGCTTGCTGCGGATGCCGCCGACGCCGAGGATACGGCCGTCGCGCAGGCGCTCGCGCAAGCCGTGCAGCGGCCCCTTGCCCGTGTCCTCCTCCTCGTCGTCCCCGTCGGATTCCGCCTCCGCCCGGCCCGCCTCGGCCTCGGTCGCCTGGACGTGGACGCCGTCGGCGCCGCTGCGCGAGGCGACGGTGGCGAGATCGATGCTCCCGCCACCGGCGAGCACGAGCGCCGCGCCGGCTTCCTGCACCGCCGGAGCGACCGCCTTGACGGCGTTGACGAGCGCCCGCTCGTCGCCCGACGGCAGGCGCAGGATCACCGCGGCGACGTCGCCGGCCGCGACCGCGCGGGCGAGACGGTCCTTAAGGTCCGGGCCGGCCTCGGGGGCGGTGAGGAGGATCAGGCGGGTCTGGGGATCGGCCATCGGGATCGTCGAGCCTTCGGGGCGAACGGGCGGGGGTGAAAACGCCAAGGGTGAAAACGCACGGGGCGGACGGCCCCTCGGCCGCCCGCCCTGGTGCATCGCGAGTGGGGCGGCGATGCGGCGCGGGCCGCATCGCCGGTGCCGGGATGTTACTCCGCAGCGGCCTTCGTGGCGGCGAAGGACGGGTCGAGCTTGCCGGCGGCGTAGCGCTTGGCCATCTCGGACAGGGCGACGGGCCGGATCTTGCCGGCGTGACCCGCCGTGCCGAACTCCTCGAAGCGCTGCTTGCAGAGCTTCGTCATCGCGTCCATCGCGGGCTTCAGGTACTTGCGCGGGTCGAACTCGGCCTTGTTCTCCATCAGGATCTTGCGGATCTGGCCGGTCATCGCCATCCGGTTGTCGGTGTCGATGTTGATCTTGCGCACGCCGTGCTTGATGCCGCGCTGGATTTCCTCCACCGGCACGCCCCAGGTCGGCTTCATCTCGCCGCCATACTGGTTGATGATGTCCTGCAGGTCCTGCGGGACCGACGAGGAGCCGTGCATCACCAGGTGGGTGTTGGGCAGGCGGCGGTGGATCTCCTCGATCACGTTCATCGCCAGCACCGCACCGTCGGGCTTGCGGGTGAACTTGTAGGCGCCGTGCGAGGTGCCCATCGCGACCGCGAGCGCGTCGACCTTGGTGGCCGCCACGAATTTTTCCGCCTCGGCCGGGTCGGTCAGGAGCTGGTCGTGCGACAGGGTGCCTTCGGCGCCGTGGCCGTCCTCGGCCTCGCCCTGGCCGCTTTCCAGCGAGCCGAGCACGCCGAGCTCGCCCTCGACCGAGCAGCCGGCCCAGTGCGCCATCTCGGTCACCTTGCGGGTGATCTCGACGTTGTAGTTGTAGTCCGCCGGGGTCTTGCCGTCGGCCTTCAGCGAACCGTCCATCATCACCGAGGTGAAGCCGTACTGGATCGCTGTGGCGCAAGTCGCCTCGTTGTTCCCGTGATCCAGGTGCATGCAGACCGGGATGTGGGGATAGATCTCGACGAGGCCGTCGATCAGCTTGGCCAGCACGACGTCGTTGGCGTAGGCGCGGGCGCCGCGGCTCGCCTGCAGGATCACCGGCGAGTCGGTGGCGTCGGCCGCCGCCATGATGGCGAGGCCCTGTTCCATGTTGTTGATGTTGAAGGCCGGCACCCCGTAGCCGTGCTCGGCGGCGTGGTCGAGGAGCTGCCTGAGCGTGATGCGCGCCATATCCGTATCCTCCGGGATCGTCAGTGTTGCCGCATTGTAGCGGACGGGCCGGCGGGCGTCATAGCCCTGCCGACCTGAACGGAATCCTCAAGCTTGCCGGCGCAGCGCGTCGACGCCCGGGAGCGGCTTGCCCTCGAGCCATTCGAGGAAGGCGCCGCCGGCGGTCGAGATGTAGGTGAAGTCCTCCGACACGCCGGCATGATTGAGCGCCGCCACCGTGTCGCCGCCGCCCGCCACCGAGACGAGCTTGCCGGCCTTGGTGCGGGAAGCGGCATGACGCGCCGCCGCCACCGTGCCCTGGTCGAAGGGCGCGATCTCGAAGGCACCGACCGGGCCGTTCCACACCAGGGTCTTGGCGTCGTCGATCGCAGCCGCGATCCGGTCGACCGACAGGCTGCCGATGTCGAGGATCATGCCGGTCTCCGGGATCGCATCGACCCCGTAGGTGTGGTGGGGCGCGCCGGCCTTGAACTCCTCCGCCACCACGCCGTCGACCGGCAGGATGATGGCGCAGTTGTTCTCCCGCGCCGCCTCGATGATTCCTTGCGCGGTGCCGGCGAGGTCGCGCTCGCACAGCGACTTGCCGACGCCGAGCCCGGCGGCGTGCAGGAAGGTGTTGGCCATGCCGCCGCCGATCACCAGGGCGTCGACCTTGGCGACGAGGTTCTTGAGGAGGTCGATCTTGGTCGAGACCTTGGAGCCGCCGACGATCGCCACGACCGGCCGGGCCGGGGCCTCGAGGCCCTTGGTCAGCGCGTCGAGCTCGGCCTGCATCAGGCGCCCGGCATAGGCCGGCAGCACGTGGGCGAGGCCTTCGGTCGAGGCGTGCGCCCGGTGGGCCGCGGAGAAGGCCTCGTTGACGTAGACGTCGCCGTTCGCGGCCAGCGCCTTGACGAAGGCGGCGTCATTCTTCTCCTCGCCGGCGTGGAAGCGGGTGTTCTCCAGCATCAGGACGTCGCCGTCCTTCAGGCCCGCCACGGCCGAGGCGGCCGTCTCGCCGATGCAATCCTCCGCGAAGGCGACCGGGCGGCCGAGCGCCGCAGCGGTGGCCTCGGCGATCGGGCGCAGGGACTCGGCGGCGACCGGCTTGCCCTTCGGGCGGCCGAAATGCGCCAGCAGGATCACCTTGGCGCCGGCCTCGCAGAGCTCGTTGAGGGTCGGCACGACGCGCAGGATGCGGGTGGCGTCGGTGACGCGGCCCTGGTCCATCGGCACGTTGAAGTCGACGCGCACGAGGACGCGCTTGCCCTTCAGGTCGCCGGCATCGTCGAGGGTACGGAAACGGGTCATCGGCGGGGGCACCTTGTCGCGAGGGGGGAAGGGCGCTGTCGAGATCAGCGCAGCGGGATCAGGCCCTGGAGGTTGAGGCGCTGCGCGACCAGGGTCAGCGCCACCGTCAGGACGGCGGTGACGACGGCCGTGACGATCAGGGCGCCGGCGCCCGGCAGGCGGCGGGTGCGCTCGCTGAGCGCCCGGACCTCGTTGCGCAGGGCCGCGAGATCGGCCTGGCGGGCGGCCTCGTTCATGCGGGCGCCGGCCGCATCGACCCGGTCCTCGACGCGGGCGAGCAGAGCCTCGGAGCGGGCGTACTTGTCCTCGATCCGCGAGGCCTTGTCCTCGATGCGGGCGAGCTGGTCGGCGACCCCGGCGGGCAGCGCGACGGCGACCCGAGCGGGACCGCCGGCCGGCGCAGCCACACTCGTCGAAGGACCTTGCGTGGGGGGCACTTGCACAGGGGGCACTGGCGCCGGAACGGCGGGGGTCGCCCCCTGTTGCGCCGGGGTCGGAACCTGTCCCTGGAGCAGGGCGGTGTCGGCGGCGTTCGCGGGGCGGGTGGCGGGCGCGGCGTCGGTCATCGGCGGATCCTCGGGGGCGAATCCTTACAAGGGTAGAGCGGGCGGCCCCGCGACGGGGCCGCCCGGGAACGAAGGCCGGCCCCTTCGGAGCCGGCCCGTCGCGTCCGCCGCGTCAGATCAGCTTCGCCATCGCGATGGCGGTGTCGGCCATGCGGTTCGAGAAGCCCCACTCGTTGTCGTACCAGGTCAGCACGCGCACGAAGGTGCCGTCCATGACCTTGGTCTGGTCGATGTGGAAGGTCGACGAGTGGGGATCGTGGTTGAAGTCGATCGAGACGTTCGGAGCCTCGGTGAAGCCGAGCACGCCCTTGAGCGGGCCGTTCGCCGCGGCCTTGATCGCCTCGTTGATCTCGGCGACCGAGGTGGCGCGCTTGGAATTGAACTTGAAGTCGACGACCGAGACGTTCGGGGTCGGCACACGGATCGAGGTGCCGTCGAGGCGGCCGTTCAGCTCCGGCAGCACCAGGCCGACGGCCTTGGCGGCGCCGGTCGTGGTCGGGATCATCGACAGGGCCGCGGCGCGGGCCCGGTAGAGGTCCTTGTGCATCTGGTCCAGCGAGGGCTGGTCGTTGGTGTAGGAGTGGATCGTCGTCATGAAGCCGCGCTCGATGCCGACGGCGTCGTTGAGCACCTTGGCGACCGGGGCGAGGCAGTTGGTGGTGCACGAGGCGTTGGAGACCACGAGGTGGTCGGCCGTCAGCTTGTCGTGGTTCACGCCGTAGACGACCGTGAGGTCGGCGCCGTCGGCGGGGGCCGAGACGAGGACGCGCTTGGCGCCGGCCTCGAGGTGCAGCTTCGCCTTGTCCTTCGAGGTGAAGATGCCGGTGCATTCCATCGCGATGTCGACGCCGAGCTCGCGGTGGGGCAGCTCGGCCGGGTTCTTGATCGCGGTGACGCGGATGCGCTGGCCGTCGACCACGATGTGATCGCCCTCGACCGAGACGGTGCCGGGGAACTTGCCGTGCACCGAATCGAAGCGCAGCAGGTGGGCGTTGGTCTCGACCGGGCCGAGATCGTTGATGGCCACGACCTCGATGTCGGTGCGGCCGGCCTCCTTGATGGCGCGCAGGACGTTGCGGCCGATGCGTCCGAAGCCGTTGATGGCGACCTTGACCGTCATGTGTTCTCTCCCGTGGGGTTGGCGTGGCGGAGGGGATGGGGGCCGGACGACCCCGCAGCGGAGCGGGCGGCGCGGCGGGCGCGGCGCGTGTCGACGCTGAAGAGGAGCCGGCCTTCGCCGGCATGTACGCTGAAGAGGAGCCGGCCTTCGCCGGCATGTACGTTGAAGAGGAGCCGGCCTTCGCCGGCATGGCCCGCCGCGCCGCCCGTGGTCCCGGACACGCCGGCCGTCCCGGCGGGGACGGCACTGGCGGGGAGCACGGGAAGCGTCACGGCGGCTCGTATTTCTGTCAATCCGCCGGCGACAGCCGCCCGGCGGGGGCGCCGGCTTCCTATCATGGCGCCGGGAGGTGTCAAACCCGGGCGGGGCCTTGGGGAAAACCGCCCCGTCCGCGGTCGCGATCCGGCAGCATCGCGCGGTTTTGCGGTGGATGACACGCCGTTCTCGCCCGTGCGACGCGCGTGATCGTCATCCGTTCGCCGCGTCGACGTCGCCCGCAAGGATCCCGGACCATCGCGTGAGAGACCTTTAACCATGCTCGCGCAACGGGCGGGAGACAGTCGGACCCGTAACGAAAATTGCATCCACCGACCTGTATGCCGGGAGGCATAGGTGACGGCAGCGATGCAGATCGATCTTCACACCCTCTACTGCCTGATCGTGGGCACGGTGCTGATCGCCGGCGCGGCGATGCTCTGGGAGCGCCAGGCCCAGCCGCGGCGGGCCCGTGAACTCGGGATCTGGGCCGGTGCCTTCCTGGCCTTCGCGGCGGGCCTGGTCGTGGCGATCAACCGGGCCGCCCTGCCGGGCGTCCTGGGATCGGCGCTCGCCAACCTGGTGATCGTGTCCGGCTACCTGATGATCCTGCACGGCGTCGCCCTCCTCGACGGGCGGGCGCGGCTGCGCCTGCCGCTCGCCGTGCTCGCCGGCCTCGCCCTCCTGTGGATCACGGTCGGGGTGCGCGCCCCCGGCATGCTCTGGAACTATCTCGGCTCGCTGCCGATCGCGCTGGCCTGCGGGCTGACCGCCTGGCGGCTCCTGCGCAGCCGCACCGCCCGGACCTTGCGCGCGCGGCAGCTCGCGGTCGCGGTGGCGGGCGGGCACGCCCTGTTCTATATCGTGCGGGGGGTCGCGACGCCGGCCCTCGTGGCGATCTACGGCGAGGGGCTGCTGCCGGTCTTCGGCAAGATGACGATGTACGAGGGCGTGCTCTACTCCGTCGCGATGCCGATGGGGCTGATCGCTCTGGTGCGCGAGGAGGCGCAGGCACAGGCCGTCGCGGCGTCCCGCACCGACCACCTCACCGGCCTGCAGAACCGCCACGGCTTCTTCGAAGACGGCGCGCGGCTCCTCGCCGAGCGCCCCGCCGCGCTGCTGGCCTTCGACCTCGACCACTTCAAGGCGATCAACGACCGCCACGGCCATGCCGCCGGCGACGCGGTGCTGCGGCTCTTCGCCGACACCGCCCGCCGGGCCGCCGGGCCGGACGCGCTCGTCGCCCGGCTCGGCGGCGAGGAATTCGCCGCCCTGCTGCCGGGGCTCGACGTCGCCGCGGCGCGGCAGGTCGGCGAGGGCGTCGCCCGCCGCTTCGCCGAGGCGGCGCTCGACCGCGCCGGGCCCGGCATCCCGGCGACCGTCAGCATCGGGCTCGCCGCGGCGCGGACCGAGTGCGGCGACCTCCTCGCCCTGCTCTCGGCCGCCGACCGTGCCCTCTACCGGGCCAAGGCCGCCGGCCGGAACCGGCTGGAGGTCGCGGCGGCGGCCTGATCGTCCCCGCACTCCCCATTATTCCCGCCCACACCCGGGCGGCGTCCCCGTTCCCGCCGGGCCGGCCGGCACGGCGATTGCGACGCGGGCCCCGGACCTTTAGGGTTTCGGCGGAGTATCCGTGGTTCTCAGTCGGCGTTCGTCGCGGCGTTTTTTCGGAGGTGAGCATGACCGCAGCGGTGGAGGAAGCGCTGCGCCGCCTCGAAGCCTCGGTGGCCCTGCTCGAATCCGCGGTGGCGCGCCGGCTCGATGCGGAGCGCAGCCACAGCGACCTCGAGACCGAGCTGGAGATCATGCGCGACGACCGGGCCCGGCTCGCGGCGGAGCTCGACGGCGCGACGGCGCGCCTCGCCGAGATGCAGTCGGTGACCGAGGACGTCGACCATCGCCTCGGCCGCGCCATCGGCACCGTCGAGGGCGTGCTCGGCCGCACCGGCGAGCGGGGCGAAGGGTGACGGCCCGCAACCCGCCCCTCCCGCACCGGCATTCCCCGCGTTCGACGACGGTACCCGTGCCCAAGGTGACCCCATGCCTCAAGTGACCGTCACCATCGCCGGCAAGACCTACCGCATGGCCTGCGGCGAGGGCGAGGAGCGCCACCTCGAAGGGCTGGCCGCGAGCTTCGACGCCCGCATCGGCGACATGCGCAAGGCCTTCGGCGAGATCGGCGACATGCGCCTGCACGTGATGGCGGCGCTCACCCTCGCCGACGAGCTGGCCGAGACCAAGCGCCGGATGGAGGCGATGGAGCGGGAGACCGCGTCCTTGCGCGAATCCACCGATGCCGGCAGCGCCGAGCGCGAGGCCTCCGAGGCGCGCCTCGCCGAGACCGTGCAGCGCACGGCGGAGCGGATCGAGCGGCTGGCGCGGCGCCTGGGGCCGGTGCCGGGAGGCGCGCAGGGCGGCTGAGGCCGCCCGCCATCACCGCCGCGCCGTCGAGCCCCGGGCGATCAGCCGCCCGCTGAGCACCACCTTGCGCACCGGCTGGCCGGGGGTCTTCAGCCGGTCGAACAGGAGCCCGATCGCCTGGGCGCCGATCTCGGCGACGGGCTGCTCGATCACCGTCAGGCCGGGCTCGACCAGCTCGGTCCAGGGCTCGTTGTCGAACCCCGCGAGCGCGATCCCGCCGGGCCAGGCGACTCCCGCCGCACGGGCCGCCCGCACCGCCCCCATCAGGATCAGGCCGTTCGAGACGATGAGCGCCTCGGGTCTCGCCGGCTCGGCGAGCCAGCGCGCCACCTCGGCCTGAGCCGGCTCGGCCTCGGGCGGCACGTTGCGCATCTGCGGTGCGAGCCGGTGCCGGCGCATCGCCGCGAGGTAGCCGTCGCGGCGCTCCTCCGCGGTCGAGCTGGTGGAGCCGAACAGCCCGGCGATGCGGGAATAGCCCTGCTCCACCAGGTGGTCGACGAGGGCCGCGCCCGCCGCCACGTTGTCGAGCACCACCCCGTCATGGCCGCCGGGCGGGCCGGTGCGGTCGATCAGCACCAGAGGGAACGCGAAATCGTCCGGCCGCAGCCGCTCGGCGGTGCGGCGGGTCGGCGCGAAGACGACGCCGGTGACCCGCTCCTCCTGCATCAGGCGCAGGTACAGGGCCTCGCGCTCGGCATCCTCGCCGGTGTTGCACAGGATCAGCCGCATCCCGGCCTGGTAGGCCGCGTCCTCGACCGCCCGGCTGACCGCGGTGAAGAACGGGTTGCGGATGTCGGCGACGATGAGCCCGATGGTCTGGGCCGATTGCGAGCGCAGGCGGCGGGCCGACAGGTTCGGGCGGTAGCCGGTCGCCCGCACCGCCGCCTCGACCTGCTCGCGCAGGGCGTCGCTGACCGGGCCCTTGCCCAGAGCCCGCGACACGGTCGCGGTGGAAACGCCCGCCGCGCGGGCGACGTCACGGATGCCGACGGTCATCGCCTCGAAAACGTTTTCAGCCTCGTCACATCAGTTGTGACAGCCGGGCGCGCCCTGTGCAAGTCCTGACACGGACCGCGATAGGGGCGGGCCGCAGATTGCGCCTTGACGCAACGACTGAAAACGTTTTCATAGGCGCCAAGGAAAACCCGAACGCTTTCCGGGAGGAAGCCCGCCATGCTCGCGCCGACACCGCCGCTGACGCCGCGCATCCTGATCCGCACCGCCGCCACGCTCGCGACCAAGGAGGCCGCCATCCGCGAGGCGGCCCAGCTCCTCGTCGCTGCCGGCTGCATCGACCCGGCCTACGAGGCCAGCATGCTGCGCCGGGAGGGGGTGGCGAACACCTATCTCGGCCACGGCGTGGTGATCCCGCACGGCATGGTCGACGACCGGGCGCTGGTGCGCGAGAGCGGCCTCGCCGTGCTCCAGGTGCCCGGCGGCGTCGCCTGGCACGACGGGCAGGACGCCCATCTGGTGGTGGCGATCGCCGCCCAGTCCGACACCCACATCACGGTCCTGCGCCGCCTCACCCGGCTGATCCAGGACGAGGCCCGGCTCGAGCGCCTGCGCACCACGACCGACGCCGCCGAGATCGCCGCGGCGCTCGCCGAGGACGCCGCCGCCTCCGGCAGCGCCGGCCCGGCCGCCGACCTCGCCCAGAGCTTTACCTGGACCGTCGACTATCCCACCGGCCTGCATGCCCGCCCGGCCTCGTCCTGGGTCGAGGCGGCCCGCACCAGCTCCGCCCGGATCCAGGTCCGCCACGGCGCCGAGGTGGCGGATGCCAAGAACCTCATCTCGCTGCTCCAGCTCGGCCTGCGCGCCGGCGACGAGGCGGTGATCTCCGCCGAGGGCGACGACGCGCCAGCGGTTCTCGCCCGGCTCAAGGCCGTGGTCACCGGCCTCTCGGCCGGCGAGAAGGCGGCCGCCGCCCGCGCGGCGGAGGCCGCCGCCAAGGCCGCCGCCCCGGTGGCGGGCTGGAACCCGGCCGATCCCTGCCAAGTCATCCCCGGCATCGGCGCGAGCCCGGGCCTCGCCATCGGGCCGATCCACGTCCTCGGCCCCACCGAGGTTGCGGTCCCGGACGAGCCCGAGCCGCTGACGCGCGGCGGCGACCGGCTGCACGCGGCGCTCGAATCGACGGCGGCCCAGCTCAAGGCCCTCGCCGACGATACCGGCCGGCGCCTCGGCCAGGCCGATGCGGGGATCTTCAAGGCGCAAGCCGACCTCATCGCCGACACCGACCTGATCACGCTCGCCTGCCAGCTGATGGTCGAGGGCCACGGCGTCGCCTTCGCGTGGCACCGGGCGGTGGAGCGGATGGCCGGCCAGCTCTCGGCGCTGGGCAACCCGGTGCTCGCCGCCCGCGCGGCGGACCTGCGCGACGTCGGCCGCCGGGTGCTGGCGCAGATCGACCCCGCGCTCCGATCCGGCCACGCCCTGCCGGACGAGCCCTGCATCCTGCTCAGTCCCGACCTCGCGCCCTCCGACACCGCCGGGCTCGATCCGGCCCGGGTGCTCGGGCTCGCGACGGCACAGGGAGGCCCGACCTCCCACACCGCGATCCTCGCCCGGACGCTGGGGATTCCGTCGGTGGTGGCGGCCGGACCCGGCCTGCTCGCTCTGCCGGCCGGGCAACGCGCGATCCTCGACGGCACCGCCGGACGGCTCTACCTGGACCCGAGCGAGCGCGACCTCGCCTCGGCCCAGGCCTGGCGCGAATCCCTGCGGACGACGCAGGAGGCGGAAGCCCGCGAGCGCGGCCTGCCGGCCCGCACCCGCGACGGACACGCCCTCGCCATCGGCGCCAACGTCAACACGCCCGACCAGGTGCCCTTCGCCCTATCGCAGGGCGCCGAGGGCGTCGGCCTGATGCGCACCGAGTTCCTGTTCCTGGAGCGCGGCGACACCCCGGACGAGGACGACCAGTACGCCACCTACCGGGCGATGCTGGAGGCGCTCGCCGGCCGCCCGCTGATCGTGCGCGCCCTCGATATCGGCGGCGACAAGCAGGTGCCCCACCTCGCCTTGCCGAAGGAGGAGAATCCCTTCCTCGGCGTGCGCGGCGCCCGGCTGCTGCTGCGCCGGCCCGACCTGATGGAGCCGCAGCTGCGCGCCCTCTACCGCGCCGCGAAGGATTGCGTGCCGGCGGACGCCCCGACCGGCAAGGACGCGCCGCTCTCGATCATGTTCCCGATGATCACCTCGGTCCCCGAGGTCACGGCCCTGCGCGCGGCCTGCGAGCGGATCCGGGCTGAGATCGGCGCGCCGCAAGTGCCCATCGGCATCATGATCGAGGTACCGGCGGCGGCGATCCAGGCCGATGCGCTCAGCCGCCATTGCGACTTCTTCTCGATCGGCACCAACGACCTGACCCAGTACGCCCTCGCCATCGACCGCCAGAACACCGAGCTGGCGCCGGAGGCCGATTCGCTCCACCCGGCGGTGCTGCGCCTGGTGCGGATGACCTGCGAGGGCGCCGCCCGGCACGGGCGTTATGTCGGGGTCTGCGGCGGCATCGCCGGCGACCCGTTCGGGGCCGGGCTGCTCGCGGGCCTCGGCGTGCACGAGCTCTCGATGACGCCCCGCGACCTGCCGGCCGTGAAGGCGCGCCTGCGCGCCGCCTCGCTCGACGAGCTGAAAGCCTTGGCGGATGAGGCCTGCGCGCAAGCGGACGCCGCGTCGGTGCGAGCCCTCGACCGTTCGGAGACTCACCGGTGACCCGCATCCTCACCCTCACCCTCAACCCGGCGATCGACCGCACCGTCACCCTCGACCGGCTGGCGCCGGGCGAGGTCCACCGCGCCCGCGCGGTCCGCGACGATGCCGGCGGCAAGGGCATCAACGTGGCGAGCTGCCTCGCCGATTGGGGTCTTTCGGTCGCCGCCGCCGGCGTGCTCGGCTCCGGCAACGCCGCCGCCTTCGAGGCCCTGGTCATCGCCAAGGGCATCGAGGACCGCTTCGTCTGGGTACCGGGCGAGACCCGCACCAACCTGAAGCTCGTCGATCCCGCCGGCACCACCGACGTCAACCTGCCGGGCCTCGCCCTCGACCCGTCGACCCTGCGGGCGGTGCGGGCGCTCCTCGCCGAGGCCGCCGGCCCGGACACAATCGCGGTGCTGGCCGGCAGCCTGCCGGCGGGCGCCGAGCCCGGCCTCTATGCCGAGCTGACGGCGGAGCTGAAGGCCCGGGGCGCCCGGGTGCTGCTCGACGCCTCCGGCCCGGCGCTCGCCGCCGCCCTCGCCGCCGAGGTGCTGCCCGATGCGGTCAAGCCGAACCGGCACGAGCTGGAGGAATGGGCCGGCCGCCCCCTCCCCGCCCTCGCCGACGTGGTCGCGGCGGCGCGCGGCCTGGTGGCGCGCGGCATCCCGCTCGTTGTGGTGTCGCTCGGCGCGGACGGTGCGGTGTTCGTGCGCGACGGGGAAGCGCTGCACGCGCTCCCGCCCGGCATGGAGGTGGCGAGCACCGTCGGGGCCGGCGACGCCCTGGTGGCCGGGCTGGTGGCGGGCCTGTGCGCGGGCACGAGCCTCGCCGACACCGCCCGGCTGGCGCTGGCTTTCGCGGCCGGCAAGCTGACCCGGGCGGGGGCCAACCTGCCGGGGCGCGAGGCGGTCGAGGTAATAGCGAAGGACATCGCGGTGCGCGCGCTGGAGGCGTGACACGGGTCGTTACCGTTCCACTCGCGACCTCATCCTGAGGTGCCGCGCAGCGGCCTCGAAGGAGGGCTCCAGGGATCTCCGCGGCTTCTGGAGGCCTCCTTCGAGGCTCCCTACGGTCGCACCTCAGAATGAGGTCGAGGGTGGGATGGAAGGATTGGTTTCGGGCCAACCGAAGACTGCTTCGTTCGGCAACCACAACACATCCCAGGAGGAACACCCCATGACCCACTTGGTGGCCGTCGTCGGCGGCGATCTCAGCACCCACGCGGTGCTGGCGGCCGAGGCCCTGCGCCGGGCGGCGGGGCGGCGCAACCAGCGCCTCGACCTCGAACTGCGCGGCCGCGGCGCGACCGGCGCGCCCTTGAGCGAGGGCGCGATCCAGGGCGCCGACGCGGTGCTCCTCGTCGGGACCGGCGATCTCGGCGAGGGCCGGTTCGGGCGCTTGAGCCGCGCCAAGGCGGCGATCGAGGACGTGCTCACCGACGTCGACGGGGTGATCGACCGGGCGCTCGCGGGCAGAAGCCCCGGCGCGAAGCCGGGCGCTGCGCCGGAGACGAGCGGGCCCAAGCGCATCGTCGCCATCACCTCCTGCCCGACCGGCATCGCCCACACCTTCATGGCGGCGGAAGGGATCCAGGCCGCCGCCCAGGCGCTGGGCCACGCGGTGCGGGTCGAGACGCAAGGCTCGGTCGGCGCCCGCGACGCCCTGACGCCGGACGAGATCGCGGCGGCAGACATCGTGCTCATCGCTGCCGATACCGGGGTCGATCGCGGGCGCTTCGCCGGCAAGCGGGTCTACGCCACCACCACCAAGGCGGCGATCCGCGACGGCAAGGGGCTGATCGCCACCGCCCTGAAGGACGCCGAGCGGCAGGGCGAGGCCGCGGCCGAAGCCGGCCCCGCCCGCCCGGCCGCCGCGGAGAAAAAGGCCGGCGCCTACAAGCACCTGATGACCGGCGTGTCGTTCATGCTGCCCTTCGTGGTGGCGGGCGGCCTCCTGATCGCGCTCGCCTTCGCCTTCGGGGGCATCGACGCGATGTCGCCGGAGAACAAGGGGAGCTTAGGCTTCGCGATGGGCGAGATCGGCGCCAAGGCGGCCTTCGCGCTGATCGTGCCGGCGCTCGCCGGCTACATCGCCTACTCGATCGCCGACCGGCCGGGCATCGCGCCGGGGATGATCGGCGGCATGCTGGCGGCCAATCTCAACGCCGGCTTCCTCGGCGGCATCGTGGCGGGCTTCATCGCCGGCTACACCGTGTCCACCTTGAGCCGTACGATCCGTCTGCCGAAGAACCTGGAGGGCCTCAAGCCCGTCCTGATCCTGCCGCTCCTCGGCACGCTCGTGACCGGCCTGCTGATGGTCTACGTCGTCGGCGTGCCGGTGGCGGCGCTCCTCGCCGCGCTCACCGGCTGGCTCAAGGGCATGCAGGGCGCGAGCGCGCTGCTGCTCGGCCTGATCCTCGGCGCCATGATGGCGGTCGACATGGGCGGGCCGATCAACAAGGCGGCCTACGCCTCCTCCGCCGCGCTGATCTCCTCGGGCATCTACGCCCCGATGGCCGCCGTGATGCTCGCCGGCATGACCCCGCCGCTCGGCATCGCGCTCGCCACCCGGCTCTTCCCCGGCCGCTTCAGCGAAGCGGAGCGCGAGGCCGGCAGCGCCGCGGCGGTTTTGGGCGCGGCCTTCATCACCGAGGGGGCGATCCCCTTCGCGGCCGCCGATCCCCTGCGGGTGATCCCGGCCCTGGTAGCCGGCTCGGCGGTGGCGGGCGCCCTGTCGATGACCCTCGGGGTGGCGCTCCGCGTCCCCCATGGCGGCCTGTTCGTGCTGCCGATCCCGAACGCGATCACCCCGGTGCTCGGCGCGGTGGTGGCCCTCGTCGCCGGCACCGTCATCACGGCCGTGCTGGTGGGCGTGTTCAAGAAGCGGGCGGCCTGACCAGCCGCATGCCCACGGCGACGATCCGACACGGCCCCGACCCTGCGGATCGTCGCCGCCCGTACCTTTTCCTGATAGACGAGGAGGCTCGCCCGCGCTCCCGCGGGTCGTTGCTTGACCTGTGTCGGAATGGACTACGCGGCGACATGACGGTGATCGGGCAGGTCACGCTGGACCTGGTCCACGCGGTGAAGGCGGCACACAGCACGGCCGAGATCGCGGCGATCCTGATCCGCGCCGGCGGGATCTTCGGCTACGAGCACTTCGCCATCGCGGGCCTGCCGCGGAGCACCGGCGAGACCCTGCCCGACCTGCTGCTGATGCACTGGCCGGCGGAATGGGCGGCGCGCTACGTCGCGCAGGGTTATATCCGGCACGACCCGGTGGCGGCGCATGTGCGGCGCACCACCACGCCGTTCCTGTGGTCGGAGGTCGCGATCGAGCACGGCGCGGTCCTGGCCCGGCGGATCATGGACGAGGCGCGCGCCTTCGGCCTCGGCGACGGCTTCTGCGTGCCGATCCACGACGTCGACGGCACCGAGAGCGTCGCCTCGTTCGGTGCCCCGCGGATGGACCTGTCGGAGGAGGCCCGGGCCGGGCTGCACCTGCTGGGAATCTACGCCCACCTCGCCGCGCGCCGCCTCGGCCCGGCCGAGCCGGCGAGGGCCACCCGCGCAGGCGGGTCGATGCCTTGCCGGACGCGCAACGTCACACGCAGCGCGCGGGATATCGCCGGCGGGACCGGCCGGGAGACCTCATACGAGATCCGATCGGTCGCTTCAGGCGATCCTGTCGGATCGCTCACGCAATGCGGATTTCGGCTTCGCTCAGACGCCGCGTGAGCTGATGATACGAATTCCGGAAGGAATCGTCCGGAATTCGTATTACTCGACCCCGGCCGGGGGCTTGAGCGTCGCGCCGATGCGCGAGGAGACGATCACCGCCTGGGTGCGGCTCTCGACGCCGAGCTTCTGCAGGATTGCCGAGACGTGGGCCTTCACGGTCGCCTCCGACACGCCGAGCTCGTAGGCGATCTGCTTGTTGAGCAGGCCCTCGGACAGCATCATCAGCACCCGCACCTGCTGCGGCGTCAGGGTGGCGAGGCGGCGCATCAGGTCGGCCGTCTCCTTGTCCTCGGAGGCCGACAATTCGATGTCCGGCGGCGACCAGTTGCCGCCGGCCAGCACCTGCCCGATCGCCTCGCCGATGCGGTCGACCTCGAGGGATTTCGGGATGAAGCCGGCGGCACCGAAATCGAGGGCGCGGCGGATCACGACCGGGTCCTCGTTGGCCGAGACGATCACCACGGGGATCGCCGGGTGCTGCGCCCGCAGGTAGATCAGGCCGGAGAAGCCCTGCACCCCCGGCATCGTGAGATCGAGCAGCACGAGATCGATCTCGGGCTCCCGGTCGAGGATCGCCGTCAGCGGCTCGAGCCCGCTCGCCTCGATGATCCGGGCGCCGGGCATGATCGCCGTCACGGCGCCGCGCAGCGCACCGCGAAAGAGCGGGTGGTCGTCCGCGACGACGATGGTGGTCTCGGAACCCAACGCACTCCCCACCACGGCACCCGCGCTCCTTGGCGCTTCTCGGCCTACTTCTTTTGTCTCTATAGCTTTTTTGGCGGGGTTGAAACCGGAGCGTGTGCGCTATCCACGCCAGCCCGGCCGTGGCCGAGTGCGCAGGAGGCCACGCCGGCGCGCCGGCGGTCGTCCGCCCCGGGAAACGCGCATCCGAACCGGATCTCCCGGCATAGGCCGGCCCCGTCTGCGTCATCGTGGGAATGCGGCACCGTCGACGCCCGCACTGGGAGTTCGCCGGGCGCCCCCTACCCTCGTCCCGACCCGCAATGCTCGCACCGGCCCCCGCGGCCGGCGCACCGCCCGGCCCGGAGGCGTACCCGACGATGGCCCACAATGCACCGGATCACGACCCCCCGGACCGGGATCTGCCGGACCTGCCGCCGGAAGCGTTCGCGAAGCGCGACCGCACGCCCGATCCGCTGTTCTACGAACACCCCCGCTTCGTGACCCATATCGACGCCGCCGCGATCGCGGCGGTGACGGACCTGTACCGGGAGGTGGTCCCGCCGGGCGGCGACGTCCTCGACCTGATGTCGAGCTGGGTCAGCCACCTGCCGGACGAGGTCGCCTATGCCAGCGTCGTCGGCCATGGCCTGAACGCCGCGGAACTCGCCGCCAATCCGCGCCTGACCCGGCGTTTCGTGCAGGATCTCAACGCCGCGCCGCACCTGCCCCTCGACGCGGCGAGCGTCGACGCCGCCCTGATCTGCGTCTCGGTGCAGTACCTGCAGCGGCCGGTGGCCGTCCTCTCCGAGGTCGCCCGCGTGCTGCGCCCCGGCGCCCCGGTGGTGATCTCGTTCTCGAACCGCTGCTTCCCGACCAAGGCGGTGGCCGTCTGGCACGGGCTCGACGTCGCGGGCCAGGTCCAGCTCGTCGGCCTGTATCTCGAACGCGCCGGCTTCACCCGCATCGAGGGATGGGCGCTGCGGCCCGAGGGCGGTCCCGGCGACCCGATGACGGCGGTGATCGGCCGGGTTCCGGCGGCCTGAGGAACCCCGGCCCCGGCGCAAGGGACCGCGCGGGCGTCACGGGCCGGCGCCGTCGGGCCCTGCCCTCTCGCCCGGAGCGCGGGCGGGGAACCAGTTGCCGTGGAACCCCGGCGGGATCCGGTGCCCGAGGCGGATCGTGGCGACGGGCGGGGCCTCGAACCTTCGCGCGTCGAGGACGACGAAGTCCGTCGTGTCGCGTGCGGTGTCGATGACGAGCCCGACGAGCCAGCCCTCGTCCTCGCCGGCCTCAGGGTTCGCCGGCACGAAGACGAACTCGCCCGGGATCCGGTCGGCACCGAAATCGTGCACCCGGCGCTCGCCCGTCTCCAGATCGTGCCGGTAGAGCTGCGTCGCCCCGGCGAGCTGCGTGTTGCCGTCGGCCGGGACGCTGACCGTGTAGAGGAGGTGGTGGCGCTGCCCGAGGCGCCGCTCGTCGATGCGGGGGAATTCCTGCGCCGCCGGATCGAGGATCCGCCGCACGACTCGCCGCGTCGCGGGGTCGATCGTCCAGCGTTCGAGCCGGCCCGGGCCGTCGAACCCGCCCCCGGCCGCGGTGAACACCGTGTCGTAGGCGACGACGTCGAGGATCACCCGCCCGTCGGCGGCGTCGTAGGCATTGGCGGTGTGGAACACGAAGCAGGGCTCGACCTCGCACCAGACGACGTCGGCGCCGTCGCCCCGCCTGGGCAGCAGGCCGACCCGGGCCCGGTGGCCGGGATTCCAGCGGAACGGGAAGCGGTAGCCGGCGAGCAGCGCCCCGAAGGAGAACGTGACCGGCAAATCGAGCACGATCGCGAAGCGCGCCGTGATCGCACAGTCGTGGATGCAGGGGCCGTGCTCGACCGCCACGGGCACGTCCCGCACGACCTGCCCGGCCGGCGAGATGACGACGTGGCGGACGCGGTCCCAGACGCGGCCGTCATAGGCGATCGCGTGGGTCTCGCCGGTCAGGGGATCGCAGTGCGGATGCCCGGTGAACGAGCCGGCGAGCGTCCCGTCGAACGGGTTGTAGCGCTGGTTCTCCAGGGTCCGCGAGAGCTCGACGGGGGTGCTGCCGGCCTCGACGACCGCGAAGATCCGGCCGCCGATCTCGACGACGTTCGTGTTGACGGTGTCGTCGCCCCGCCGCGGCCCGGGAGCGGCCGGCCGTCCGAGCGCCGCGGCGGCGTGGCGCGAGCCGATCCAGCGGTTGCGGTACCACAGCGCCCGGCCGCCCTCGATCGCGAGACCGTGCACCATGCCGTCGCCGAGGAACCAGTCGTGGCCCCGCCGCGCCGGACGGACGGGATTGGCCCCCATCTTGAGGTAGAGCCCGTCGAGGCCGGGCGGGATCGTCCCGGCGACGGGCAGGTCCTGCAGCGTCAGCTCCTCGCGCATCGGTTCGTGGACGCCGACCACGAAGGGATGTCGCGCGCCGGGCAGGCGCAGCCGGTTGCAGGCCGCCCACAGGCCGACGCCGACCTCGGCGGCGGCGCGCACCACCGACTGGATACGTTTCGACATCAGCGGCGATCTCCGGAACGGATGGCGGGCCGGATCGTCGTCGCGACGGGTCCGCCCCCGGGCCGCCGGAGGAGGACCGAAGGGCCGACGCGCGGGCCGCCCGGGAGGACGATCATGTCCGAGGATACCGAAATGCGTCGCGCCTTGCTCAGTGCCCACAGGGACGCAGCGGGTCCGTCAGCGGCGCCGGCGCACCGCTCGCGACGTCGTCCGGCAGCGCCGTTCCGGGAATCCGGGATTAAACGAGGCTCTCGCACGTCACCTCAGAGACGCCATCACGCCACGGAGCACCTGTGAGCATCGGACTGATCGCCCTGCTGGACGATGTCGCGGCCCTCGCCAAGACGGCCGCGGCCTCCCTCGACGACATCGCCGGGCAGGCCAGCAAGGCGGGCGCGAAGGCCGCCGGCGTCGTCATCGACGATGCCGCGGTCACGCCGCGCTACGTCGTCGGCTTCGCGGCCGACCGGGAACTGCCCATCGTCGGCCGGATCGCGGTGGGCTCCCTGCGCAACAAGCTCCTGATCCTGCTGCCCGGCGCGCTCGCGCTCAGCGCCCTGGCGCCCTGGGCGATCACCCCGCTGCTCATGCTGGGCGGCGCCTATCTCTGCTACGAGGGCACCGAGAAGGTCTACGAAGCCCTCGTCCCCCACCAGGCCCATGCCCACGAGGACCAGCTCGGAGCCGGCCCGGGAGCGGACCGGACGCTGGAGGACCGGCGCGTCGCGAGCGCCATCAAGACCGACTTCATCCTCTCCGCGGAGATCATGGCGATCACCCTCGCGGCCATTCCGGAGGGGAGCTTCTGGACGCGGGCCGCCGTCCTGGCGATCGTGGCCGTGGGCATCACCGCGGCCGTCTACGGCACCGTCGCCCTGATCGTGAAGGCCGACGATGCCGGCCTCGCGCTCGCCGGCAATGCCTCGCCCTCGCCTCTCGGACGCCTCAGCCGGGGCGTCGGACGCGCCGTGGTGAAGGGCATGCCCGGCCTGCTCAAGCTGCTGGCTGTCGTCGGCACGGCCGCGATGATCTGGGTAGGCGGCGGCATCCTGATCCACGGCCTGGAAGGCTACGGCCTGTCGGGTCCGGCCCATGCGATCCACGGGGCCGCCACATACGTCGCAGCGCTGTTTCCGGCGGCCGGGGGGTTGGTGGAGTGGCTGGTCACGGCGACGGCATCAGGGCTCGTCGGGCTGGTCGTCGGCGGTCTCCTGATCCCGATCACCGGCTTCGTTCTGGTGCCGGCGTGGCAGAGCCTCGCGCGGTCCCGCCATCGTGCCGCCTGAGGTGCCGCACCGCGCCGCGTCCGGATCGTCGTCCGGCGCTGCCGGTGACATCCACAGAGATCCGATCTCAAGCGGCTGATTTTACAGTCAAGTTTTTGAGCGCGGGATCTCCCCTCTCTCCGCGGGCGGGGAGAGGGCTGCGTCACCGTCCAGGGGATGCAGCAAGCGCAGGCGCAGCCGGAGCGAGGGTGAGGGGGTGGTGCCGGATAAGGCTCCTCCGGAAACACCCCTCACCCTCGCGGCGAACCTGCGGTTCGCTGCTCGGGCTTGCCGAGCCACCTGGACGGCGGCTCGGCCCTCTCCCCGCGCCAGATCGAGAACTGTTCGTCGACGGTTGCAACAAGGACAGACAGCGGGCTCTCAGCCCGCGAGGACCCGCCGGGCCGCCGCCAGGTTCGCCCGCACATGGTCCTCGGGCGCGGTGGTGCCGGTGATCGGCACCTCGATCGACAGGGACGCCGTTGCCGGCAACGCCGCGACCAGCGCCCGCAGCGGCAGCGCCCCGTCTCCCGGGGCCAAGCGCCCGGCCCGGGCCTCCTGGATGATCGCGTCCGTCGATCGCGGCGCCTCGGCCGGAGCGTCGCAGAGCTGCGCGTGGCGGATCAGGCCGGGCGGCACGGCGCGTACATCCTCGGGCGAGCCGCCGGTCCGGGCGAGGTGGAGCGCGTCGACGAGGACGCCGCCATTCGGCCGGCCGGCGGCCTCGACCACCCGGACGGCATCGGGCAGGCAGGCAACCTGCCGCCAGGCCATGCATTCGAGGTCGACGCTCAGGCCGAACCCGGCCGCGAGGTCGCAGAGCTCGGCGAAGCGGGCGACGAGGCGCGGGCGATCGGGGTCGTCGCCGCACACGCTCAGGCGCCGGGCGCCGAGCCCCGCGGCTGATTCGAGGATGCCGGCGAGCGAGGCCGGAACGAAATCCTCAGACAGCGTGACGAACTCGATGTCGTGGACGCGCAATCCCTCGTCGGCGAGCGCCCGGCGCATCTCTCGGAACGCGTCGCTCCCGGTCGGCAGCGCGTAGGACGGCGCCCCCGGGAAGGCGGGGTAGAGCCGCAGGCCCACCGACGCGCAGCCGGTCCGGGCGCCGAGCCGGACGAGATCGACGGGCGGCACCCCGATGCAGGTGAAGTGGGCGAGGCCGAGCGGCCAGTCGGACGAGGCGTGCATGGTTATCGCTCGAAGGTGGGAATCGCTCGAAGGATCGCGGCGCGGTCGCGCGTGGACAGATCGGAAATCCTCGTCCGCTCAGGGGGCGAGCGTGTCGGCGAGGTGCCGCCGGAGGTTGGTGCCCGTGCGGTGGATGTGCTCGCGCAAGCGGTCGCAGGCGAAGTCGGCGTCGCGCGCGACCGCGCCCTGCGCGATCTCGCTATGCTCCTGGGCGACGTTCCGGTCGCCGCCGGGCGGGCGGCGCAGGAACGAGCGCCGGTAGCGGTCGTTCAGGCTGAGCAGCACGCCGCAGAAGTTGAGCAGCAGCGGCATGCGGCAGCCGGCGATCAGCGTGAGGTGGAACTCCCGGTGATACGCCTCCCACCGCTCCAGCGTGTCGGGCTGCTCCGGGTCCCGCGCGACCCGGTTCATGCGGTGGAGGGCGCGCATCACGTCGCCCTCCCAGTCCACGGTGCCGATCGCGATCGCCTGGCGCAGGGCCAGGATCTCGAACTCCTCGCGCAACCGGGTGATCTCCGCCAGGTTCGAGAGCGAGACCGGCGCGACGCGGTAGCCGCGATTGTCCTCGAACACCACGAGACCGTCGGAGATCAGCCGGGCGAGCGCCTCCCGCAGCGGGCTGAGCGAGACCCCGAAGCTCGCGCGGGCGCGCTCCAGGTTGATCTTGCTGCCCGCTTCGAGCTGGCCGGAGACGATCGCCTCGCGCAGCCGGTCGACGAGCTGGCTCGCCATCGTGTTCTTGCCGTCATCGACCAGGGCGAGGCCCGGCATGGCCGGTGCGGGGGGAGGCCGAACCCCGTCCCGGTCGGCCGCGGCGCGTCGGCTCCTGGCCTCGGTCAAGGCGGTTTCCCTCCCAAGAAATGCGGCATGGCACGCCGTCGACGATCCGTATGAGAAACGATTTTTCTTGTCAATCGCGACGGCGCAGTCCGTACCGGGAATGCCGGAATGCGCCTGGATCCTGGACACGGACGAGCCTTCTCCAGATGCTATAACCCCGCAAAAACGCGGTGTTAGCGAGATTTTCAGTGAAAATCTCGTTCCCTAGGGAGCCTCCGTACCAGCCGTCGTGACACGCTGGCACCGCCTCCCACCCTACAACAACAATCGCTTCTTGACGAATAATCGATGATATGGGACCAGGACGCGGTTTCAGGGAGGCGGAAGCCATGCGCATCGAGCGCCAGCAGGACGTGACGCCGGCCGTACTGGAGGTGATGGCGCGGACACGCGACCCCCGCCTGCGCGAGATCATGACCTCGCTCATCACCCACCTGCACGGCTTCGTTCGCGACGTGCGCCTCACCGAGGCCGAGTTCCGCGACGCCACCGCGATCCTCAACGAGATCGGGGCGCTCGCCTCCGACACCCACAACGAGTTCGTGCTGATGGCCGGCTCGCTCGGCGTGTCGTCCCTCGTCTGCCTCCTGAACAACGGCGACCACGGCAACACCGAGACCTCGCAGTCGCTGCTCGGGCCGTTCTGGCGCCTCAACGCGCCGCGGGTCGAGAATGGCGGCACGATCGTACGCTCCGACACGCCGGGCGATCCGCTCTTCGTCAGCGCCCGCGTGCTCGACGGCGAGGGCCGGCCGATCGCGGGAGCGGGGGTCGACGTCTGGCACGCCTCACCGGTGGGCCTCTACGAGAACCAGGATCCCGAGCAGGCCGAGATGAACCTGCGCGGCAAGTTCACCACCGACGACGCGGGCCGGTTCTGGTTCCGCACGGTGATGATGATCGGCTACCCCATCCCCACCGACGGCGTCGTCGGCCGGCTCCTGGCGGCTCAAGGGCGCCACCCGATGCGCCCGGCCCACCTGCACGCCCTGATCGTCAAGCCGGGCTTCAAGGTGCTGATCTCGCAGGTCTACGACGCCAACGACCCGCACATCGAGTCCGACGTGCAGTTCGGCGTGACCAAGGCCCTCGTCGGCGACTTCGTGCGCCACGAGGAGCCGCATCCGGACGCCCCGGACGCGTCGGCGCCCTGGTACTCCCTCGACTACACCTACGTCATGGAGCCTGGCGAGGCCGTGCTGCCGCGCCCGCCGATCAAGTGAAATTCTGCAAGTGACATTCCGGAGCGAACAGCCGTGCTGAGCGACGACGATCACCGCAAGGCCGCCGAGGCCATCCTCAAGGCCGAGCGCGAGCGGGTGCCCTGCCCGCTTCTCTCCAAGACTTATCCAGGCATGGAGATCGCGGACGCCTACCGCGTCCAGGACCTCTGGGCCGAGGCGCGGATCGCCTCGGGCGCGCGGCTGGCCGGCCACAAGATCGGCCTGACCTCGCGCGCCATGCAGATGGCCTCGAAGATGACCGAGCCGGATTACGGCCGCATCCTCGACGACGCACTCTTCAACGACGGGGCGCAGATCCGCACCGACCTGTTCATCAAGCCGCGGCTCGAGGTCGAGCTCGCCTTCATCATGGGCGAGGACCTGTCGGGGCCGGGCTGCCGCATCTACGACGTGATGCGGGCGACCGAGTTCGTGGTCCCGGCCCTCGAGATCATCGACTACCGGACCGAGGTGCCGCGGGCGATCGTCGATACCATCGCCGACAACGCCGCCTTCGGGGCGATCGTGGTCGGCGGGCGCACGGTCCGGCCCTTCGACGTCGACGTGCGCTGGATCGGCGCGACCTTGTCGCAGAACGGCATCATCGAGGAATCGGGCGTCTCGGCCGCCATCATGGGCCACCCGGCCGCCGGCATCGCCTGGCTCGTCAACAAGCTCGCGGCGGTCGATGCGGGATTGAAGAAGGGGCAGATCGTGCTCGGCGGCTCGTTCACGCGTCCGGTCGACATCAGGAAGGGCGACGTGATCCAGGCCGATTACGGCCCGCTCGGCGCCATCGGCGTCTCCTTCGTCTGAGGCTTGCGATGATCGCGAACCGCTTCAAGCGCGCGGTGCGCGAGGGCCGGCAGCGGATCGGCCTGTGGTGCAGCCTGCCGGGCTCCTAGGCGGCGGAGGCCGTGGCGGGGTCGGCATCCGAGCGGCGTCACGCCGCGCGGATGCCGCACAGCGACACCCTCAGGGTCTCTATCAACTCGTCGGTGCGATAAGGCTTGAACAGCAGGTCGAAGTCGCTCGCATCCTGATCTTCTTCGAGATAGCCGGAGGTCAGCAGAATCGGCATCTGCGGCCATTGCCGGCGGATCACGTGCCCGAGATCGATGCCGGACATCGTGCCCGGCATGTTCACGTCGCTGAAGACGAGAGCGATGTCCCGCTCGCGCTCCAGGATGCCGAGAGCCTCGCTGCCGTCCTGCGCGCTCAGCACCGTGAACGCGAGCGCCTCGAGCGTCGAGATGATGGTCGAGCGGACATCGGCGTCGTCCTCGACCACCAGCACGACCTTGCCCGCACCGTTCACGGCGTTCGCCGCAACATCGGACGCGGGCCGCTCGGCGCTCTCCGACGGGATGATCGTCCTGTCGAGCGCGGGCAGCGTGACCACGAAGCGCGTGCCCTGGCCCGGATTGCTGTCGACCGTGATGGTGCCGCCGCTCTGCTGCACGAAGCCGTACACCATGCTGAGACCGAGACCTGTGCCCTTGCCGACCTCCTTGGTGGTGAAGAACGGCTCGAACACCCGGGCGAGGATCGCGGGCGGCATCCCGGTCCCCGTGTCGGCGACGGTGATGTCGACGCAGCGTGTGCCCTCGGCGTCCTCGGATGCGGGGACGTCGCGGCCCTCGACGCGGATGCCGAGCGTCCCGCCCTCCGGCATGGCGTCCCGCGCGTTGACCGCGAGGTTGATGAGGGCCGCCTCGAACTGGGCGTGATCGACGCAGATCTCCGGGAGCCCGTCGCCGAGATCGGCCGAGATGGTGATCCGCTCGCCGAGCGTCCGCGCGAGGAGCTTGGTCAGGCCGGGGATGAAGCTGGCGAAGTCCAGCGCCCGGGGCTGCAGCGGCGAGCGCCGCGAGAAGGCGAGCAGCCGGCTGGTCAGCTCCGCGCAGCGATGCGCGCCCTCGATGGCGTTCTCGACCCGGCGCAGCGCCTTCTCGTTGTCCTGCAGCGATCCCTTCGCGAGATCGAGATTGCCGATCACGATGCTCAGCATGTTGTTGAAGTCGTGCGCGATGCCGCCGGTCAGGCGGCCGACGGCCTCCAGTTTCGAGGCATGCTGCAGGCTGAGTTCGAGTTCCTTGCGCTCGGTCACGTCGAACCACATCCCGAACAGCTCGGCCGCCGTGCCGTCCTCAGCCCGGTTGACCACGACCTGGTCGAGGATGTGCCGCTCGGTGCCGTCGGCGTTGCGCCAGCGATATTCGAGGGCGGCAGCGCCCGTCTCGGCCAGGGTGCGCAGCTCCCGGAGGACGCGCTCGCTGTCCTCGGGGTCGAGACGGGATTCCCAGAGACCGGAATCCGCGAAGCTGCCGCGCGAGAAGCCGGTGATGCGCTCGATGCTGTCGTTGGTGAAGTGGAGCCGCCGATCCTCGAGCCCGACCGGCGAGGTGTAGAGCGCGATCGGCAGGCCCCGCAGGACGGCGGCCTGGTGCTCCTCGCGCCGGCGCAGGGCCTGCTCGGCTTCCAGCTTTTCGCCCCGCACGCGCAGGTTCTCGAGGAGAAGCTGTTTCTCGGCCGCCGCCTTGCGCTTGATCTCCTCGGTCTTGCGGTAGAGATCGACGAAGACATCGACCTTCGATTTCAGCACGAGCGGCTGGATCGGCTTGAAGACGTAGTCCACCGCGCCGGCCGAGTAGCCGCGGAAGATGTGCATGTCCTCCTTGTTGTGCGCGGTGAGGAACAGGATCGGGACGCAGGAGGTGCGCGGGCGGCTGCGGATCAGGGCGGCGACCTCGTAGCCGTCCATGCGCGGCATCTGCACGTCGAGCAGGATGAGGGCGAACTCCTCCCGCAGGGTTCGGCGCAGGGCCTCCTCGGGCGAGTCCGCCAGCACGAGATCGACCGCCGGATCGGCCAGGATCTCGGACGCGGCGAGCAGGTTGCGCCGGTCGTCGTCGACGATCAGGATTTTGGCCGGGATCTCGGCCCGGATCGCGAGCGGGTCCGGGGACGCGGTGCCCGGGCAGTGCCCGGCGTCGGAACTCATCGGAGTCGGAATGTCAGGCCGCGACGTCACAGCGCCGTCTGCGCCGGTGCCCGCACGCCCTCCCTGATCACGGCCGCGCCGTTCTGGGCGCCGCGCCGCTCCAGCTGGACCCGGAGCGCGGCGAGGAGCTGGTCGACGTCGACGGGCTTCGAGACGTAGTCGGAGGCGCCCGCCTCGATGCACTTCTCGCGGTCGCCCTTCATCGCCTTCGCGGTGACGGCGATGAGCGGCAGGCGGCGGAAGGCGGGCATCGCCCGGATGGCCCGGATCGTCTCGTAGCCGTCCATCCCCGGCATCATGATGTCGATCAGCATCGCGTCGACGGTCGGGTTGGCGGTGAGGAGGTCGATGCCGTCCTGCCCGTTTTCAGCGAACAGGACCGCGAGCCCGTGCTCCTCCAGGGCGCTCGTCAGCGAGAAGATGTTGCGCAGGTCGTCGTCGACCAGGATGACCTGGCAGCCCTGCAGGGTCGCGGTGTCGGCGCCCGCGACGATGATCGGGTCTTCCGGCCCCGCGCTGCCGATCGCCCGGTGCAGGAACAGGGCGGTCTCGTCGAGGAGCCGCTCCGACGAGCGCGTGTCCTTGAGGATGATCGTCGAGGCGGTGTGGCGCAGCTGCTGCTCCTCGGCCGGCGTCAGCTCCCGCCCGGTATAGACGATGATCGGCAGTTCCTCGCCGTCCTGCGAGGCGCGGATCTGCTCGATCAGCTCGGCCCCGCCGAGATCGGGCAGGCCGAGATCGACGATCGCGCAATCGAAGCGCCCGCCCGTCACCGCCTCGAGGGCTGCGGCGGCGGTGCCGACGGCGAAGATCCTGACGTCCTCCTCGCCGAGAAGCGCCGTCATGCTCGCGCGCTGGTTCTCGTCGTCCTCGACGAGCAGGAGGTTGCGCACCGGCCGGGTGATGAACTCCTTCGACCGTTCGAGGGCGCGCAGCAGACCCTCGCGGTCGACCGGCTTCTCCAGGAAGCCGAAGGCGCCCGCGCGCAGGCCGCGCTTCTTCTCGTCGTTGACGGAGATCACGTGGATCGGGATGTGCCGGGTGCGGGAATCGTTCTTCAGGAGGTCGAGAAGCGCCCAGCCGTCCATGTCGGGCAGGCCGATATCGAGGGTGATGGCGTGCGGCGTGAAGCGGTGGGCGAGGCTCAGCGCGCTGGCGCCGTCCTGCGCGATGAGCCCCTTGAACCCGCGCTCGCGGGCGAGCTCCAGCAGCACCGAGGCGAACATCGCGTCGTCCTCGACGATGAGCACGATGTGATCGCCCGCATGGATCGCGTGCCGGTCGTCGGCGGACGCCGAGAGCGCCATCGCGGCGTTGGGCTGGCGCCCCAACGGGGTCGAGGCTCCGTTCGCTTCGGCTCCGTCCGGCGCGCGGCCCGTGACCGCCTGGACCGGCGGCTCGCAGGGCAGGAACAGCGTGAAGGTGCTGCCCGCGCCGAGCCGGCTCTCCACCACGATCTCGCCGCCGAGCAGGCGCGCGATCTCGCGGCTGATCGCGAGGCCCAGGCCCGTGCCGCCGTACTTGCGGCTCGTGGTTCCGTCCGCCTGCTGGAACGCCTCGAAGATGATGCGCTGCTTGTCCTCGGCGATGCCGATCCCGGTATCGGTGACGGAGAGCGCCATCCACCGGCTCCCGGCGCGGAGCGGCGAGCCCTCGGCCGTGCCGATCGTCAAGGACACGCGGCCCTTCTCGGTGAACTTGAAGGCATTGGAGAGGAGGTTGCGCAGGACCTGCTGCAGCCGCTTCGAATCCGTGCGCACCGAGCGCGGCAGGCCGGGCTGAACCGCGATCTCGAAGGCGAGGTGACGCTCCTCGGCGACCTGGCGGAAGGTCCGGTCGAGGTTCTCGACGAGGTCGGGCAAGGCGACGTCGCCGATCTCGAGCGACACCGTGCCGGATTCGATTTTCGACAAATCGAGGATGTCGTTGATCAGCGACAGCAGGTCGGTGCCGGCCGCGTTGATGGTCTTGGCGAATTCCCGCTGCTTGTCCGTCAGGTTGCCGTCACGGTTCTCGGACAGGAGCTTGGAGAGGATCAGCAGGCTGTTGAGCGGCGTGCGCAGCTCGTGGCTCATGTTGGCCAGGAACTGCGACTTGTAGCGCGAGGTCAGGCTCAGCTGCTCGGCCTTCTCCTCCAACGCCGTCTTGGCGACCGAGACCTCGCGGTTCTTGCCCTCGACCTCGCGCTTCTGGATCTCGAGCAGCCGCGCCTTCTCCTCCAGTTCCTCGTTGGTCTGCTGCAGGCGCTCGCGCTGGCTCTTGAGCAGGTCCTCGGATTGCTGGAGCGAGGCGGCCTGGAGCTCCAGGCGGTCGTTGGTCTTCTTCAGTTCCTCCTGGCGGCTCTGCAGCTCGCCGGTCAGCAGCTGGGACTGCTTGAGGAGGCCTTCCGTGCGCATGTTGGCGGCGATCGTGTTCAGCACGATGCCGATCGACTCGGTGAGCTGGTCGAGGAAGGACTGGTGCGTCTCGCTGAACCGGTTGAACGAGGCGAGCTCGATCACCGCGCGCACCTCCTGCTCGAACAGCACCGGCAGCACGATGATGTTGAGCGGCGTCGCCTCGCCGAGCGCCGAGCCGATGGTGACGTAGTCGCCCGGCACGTTGGTGAGCAGGATGCGCTTCTTCTCGTAGGCGCATTGCCCGACGAGGCCCTGGCGCAGGCGGTAGCGGTTCGAGAGGTTCTTGCGCTCGGTGAAGGCGTAGCTCGCCACGAGGTCGAGGATCGGCTCGCCCGCCTCGTCCTCGACCATGTAGAACACCCCGCGCTGGGCGTTCACCAGCGGGGCGATCTCGGACAGGATCAGGTTCGAGACGGTGGCGAGGTCGCGCTCGCCCTGCAGCATGCGGGTGAACTTGGCGAGGTTGGTCTTCAGCCAGTCCTGCTCGGCGTTCTTCAACGTCGTGTCCCGCAGGTTGCGGATCATCTCGTTGATGGTGTCCTTCAGCGCCGCGACCTCGCCCGAGGCCTCGACGGCGATCGAGCGGGCGAGATCGCCCTTCGTCACCGCGGTCGCCACTTCCGCGATGGCGCGCACCTGGGTCGTGAGGTTGGCCGCCAGCTGGTTCACGTTGTCGGTGAGGTCGCGCCACAGGCCGGCGGCGCCGGGCACCCGCGCCTGGCCGCCGAGCTTGCCCTCGACACCGACCTCGCGAGCGACGTTCGTGACCTGATCGGCGAAGGTCGCCAGCGTCTCGATCATCTCGTTGACGGTGTTGGCGAGCGCCGCGATCTCGCCCTTGGCGTCGACCGAGAGCTTGCGCTTGAGATCGCCCTGCGCCACCGCCGTGACGACGCTGGCGATGCCGCGTACCTGGCCGGTGAGGTTGGCCGCCATCATGTTGACGTTGTCGGTGAGGTCCTTCCAGGTGCCGCCGACACCCTTGACCTGGGCCTGGCCGCCGAGCTTGCCCTCGGTGCCGACCTCGCGGGCGACGCGGGTGACCTCCGAGGCGAAGGAGTTCAGCTGGTCCACCATCGTGTTGATGGTCGATTTCAGCTCCAGGATCTCGCCGCGCACGTCGACGGTGATCTTCTTCGACAAATCGCCGTTGGCGACCGCGGTCGTGACCTCGGCGATGTTGCGGACCTGGCCGGTCAGGTTCTCGGCCATCATGTTGACGTTGTCGGTGAGGTCCTTCCAGGTGCCGCCGACGCCCTTGACCTGGGCCTGTCCGCCGAGCTTGCCCTCGATGCCGACCTCGCGGGCGACGCGCGTGACCTCCGAGGCGAAGGAGTTGAGCTGGTCCACCATCGTGTTGATGGTCGATTTCAGCTCCAGGATCTCGCCCTCGACCGCGACGGTGATCTTCTTCGACAAATCGCCGTTGGCGACCGCGGTCGTGACCTCGGCGATGTTGCGGACCTGACCGGTGAGGTTCGCCGCCATCATGTTCACGTTGTCGGTCAGGCCCTTCCAGACGCCGCCGACGCCCTTGACCTGGGCCTGTCCGCCGAGCTTGCCCTCGGTGCCGACCTCGCGGGCGACGCGCGTCACCTCGCTGGCAAAAGAGTTCAGCTGGTCCACCATCGTGTTGATGGTCGATTTCAGCTCCAGGATCTCGCCCTTGACGTCGACGGTGATCTTCTTCGACAGGTCGCCGTTCGCCACCGCGGTCGTCACGTCGGCGATGTTGCGGACCTGTCCGGTCAGGTTCGCCGCCATCAGGTTCACGTTGTTGGTCAGATCGGCCCAGGTGCCGGCCACGCCCTCGACGCGGGCCTGGCCCCCGAGCTTGCCCTCGGAGCCCACTTCCTTGGCGACGCGGGTGACCTCCGAGGCGAAGGAGTTGAGCTGGTCCACCATCGTGTTGATGGTGTTCTTGAGCTCCAGGATCTCGCCCTTGACGTCGACGGTGATCTTCTTCGACAGGTCGCCGTTCGCCACCGCGGTCGTCACGTCGGCGATGTTGCGCACCTGTCCGGTCAGGTTCGCCGCCATCAGGTTCACGTTGTCGGTGAGGTCGGCCCATGTACCGGCCACACCCTTGACCTGCGCCTGCCCACCGAGCTTGCCTTCGGAGCCCACCTCGCGGGCGACGCGCGTGACCTCGCTGGCGAAGGAGTTCAGCTGGTCCACCATCGTGTTGATGGTGTTCTTGAGCTCGAGGATCTCGCCCTTGACGTCGACGGTGATCTTCTTCGACAGGTCGCCGTTCGCCACCGCGGTCGTCACGTCGGCGATGTTGCGCACCTGTCCGGTCAGGTTCGCCGCCATCAGGTTCACGTTGTTGGTCAGATCGGCCCAGGTGCCGCCGACGCCCTCGACCTGCGCCTGACCCCCGAGCTTGCCCTCGGTGCCGACCTCGCGGGCGACGCGCGTGACCTCGCTGGCAAAAGAGTTCAGCTGGTCCACCATCGTGTTGATGGTCAGCTTGAGGGCCAGGATCTCGCCCTTGACGTCGACCGTGATCTTCTTCGACAGGTCGCCGCGGGCGACCGCGGTCGTGACCTCGGCGATGTTGCGGACCTGGCCGGTCAGGTTCTCGGCCATCATGTTGACGTTGTCGGTGAGATCCTTCCAGACGCCGCCGACGCCCTTCACCTGCGCCTGGCCGCCGAGCTTGCCTTCCGTGCCGACCTCCTTGGCGACGCGGGTCACCTCCGAGGCGAAGGAGTTGAGCTGGTCCACCATCGTGTTGATGGTGTTCTTGAGCTCCAGGATCTCGCCCTTGACGTCGACGGTGATCTTCTTCGACAGGTCGCCGCGGGCCACCGCCGTGGTGACGTCGGCGATGTTGCGCACCTGTCCCGTCAGGTTCGCCGCCATCAGGTTCACGTTGTCGGTGAGGTCCTTCCAGGTGCCGCCGACGCCCTTCACCTCGGCCTGCCCGCCGAGCTTGCCCTCCGAGCCGACCTCGCGGGCGACGCGCGTCACCTCCGAGGCGAAGGAGTTGAGCTGATCGACCATCGTGTTGACGACCTTGCCGATCCGCAGGAACTCGCCCCGGAGCGGGCGGCCTTCGATCTCGAGCTGCATGGTCTGGCCGAGATCGCCCTTGGCCACCGCGCCGATGACCCGCGCGACCTCCGTGGTCGGCTGGACGAGATCGCCGATCATGGCGTTGACCGAGTCGACGCACTCGACCCAGCCGCCCGTCGCCGCCGGAAGCTTGCCGCGCTCGCCGATCCGCCCGTCCTTGCCGACGGTGCGCGCCACGCGGTCGAGCTCGCGCGCGAGCCCCTGGTTCAGCTCGACGATGTCGTTGAACGCCTCGGCGATCTCGCCGTCGATCCCCGTCAGGTCGAGGGGCAGGCGCGCCGAGAAGTCCCCCTTCCGGAAGGCCCGCAGGCTCTTGAGGAGAAGCTTCGGCTCGAGCTGCGAGAGCACTGGCGTCATACGGACACACCTGCGGGCGACAAAAACCTACCGCACCGGGGAACGACCTCAGCCTACCTACGCCGTCGGTATCCGACGGGGCACGGTGCTGATTGTCGGCCCTCTCACAGGCGGCGACCCGTGCTAGTAGGGTGGAGTATCTCGGCGCGCAAGATCACCTTGGGGTAAGGCGCGGTAATAGCGCGATACCATTTCGACACATTGGGGCCGTCGTCGCCTCTCGCATCCGTTTACCTTATCCCCTGTCGTGCAATCTGTGGTGAGTACAGGCCCGTAAGCTTCGAGTGAGCGCTGGCGCTACCCGCTGGCATACTTTCCGATCGGATGGAATAGGCGCTGCTGCAGGAGGGTTTCCTCGTCCTGCTTGTGCCGGCCGACCTGACGTGGCCCTCGCCCCACCGTCGCGGTCGCCGGAGTGGGCGTCTCGGTGGCGGTCGGTCCGGGTGCCCGATGGCCGTGGCGTCGTTCGAGGCGACCCATAGAATACCCCGGTGCCCGTCGGCCAGAAGGCCGCAAGTCGAAGGCCGACCGCGTCCCCTGTTCGCCGGGTTTCAGGAAGGGCGTCATGACTGCCCCTCCACCCTCGATCCTGAGGACGCCGCCGTCGGCGATGCTGATGACGAAGAGCGTGCCGTCTGCGGGCGACGCCACGCTCTCCGGGAAACGGCCGGTTTTCGGCAGGCTTACCGCCGTTGGCTGTCCGTGGCGGCCGCGGGCAAGTCCGCCCCGGTCATCGCCAGCGACAGCGCCGAAAGCCTGATCCCGTGCCGAACCGTCTCGATGCTTCTCATGACGCGACCTCTTCGTTCACCAAGTGCCCGGTCGGTGCGCGGCCGCGGGGAAGAGCAGGAACCGTCCGGGGCAGGCGCGCGTCAGGTCGCCTCGACCGCCAGCGCGATGCCCTGTCCCCCGCCGATGCAGAGGGTGACCAGACCGCGCCGGATGCCGTCGCGGCGCATCGAATGGAGAAGGCGGGTGGTCAGCACCGCGCCCGTCGCGCCGATGGGGTGGCCGTGCGCGATGGCGCCGCCCTCGACGTTGACGATGTCCTCGGGCAGGCCGATCTCCCTGGCGACGGCGAGCGGGACGACCGCGAAGGCCTCGTTGATCTCGACGCGCTCAAGGTCGCCGAGCGACCATCCGGCGCGCTCCAGCGCCTGGCGGATGGCGGGTACGGGCCCCAGGCCGAACAGGCCCGGCTCGCAGGCGGCGATGCCGTGGGCGACGAGCCGCCCGAACGCGTCCAGGCCCGCGGCGTCGGCGAAACCCCGCTCGGCCACGAGCATCGCCGCCGCACCGGAATTCAGGCCCGGCGCGTTGCCCGCCGTGATCGTCCCGTCCTTGCGGAAGGCCGGCTTGAGCGTCGACAACGTGTCGAGCGTGGTCTCCGGCCGCGGCGCCTCGTCCCGGGCGAAGGTCTCCACCCCCTTGCGGCCCTTGATGGCGACGGGTGCGATCTCGGCGTCGAACGCGCCCGCGGCCCGCGCCTTCGCGAATCGCGCCTGGGAGCGAGCCGCCCAGGCATCCTGGGCCTCGCGGCCGATCCGGGTGCGCGTCGCCAGGTCCTCGGTGTGCCATCCCGAGTGCTCGCCGGAAAAGGCGTCGTTGAGCCCGTCGCTCAACAGGCTGTCGAGGATCTGGGCATGGCCCATGCGATGGCCCCAGCGACCGCCCTCCATGAGGTACGGCGCGCGGTCCATGTTCTCCATGCCGCCCGCGACCGCGACGTCGTGGCGGCCGAGCAGGATCTCGTCCGCCGCCGTCGCGATGGCCTGGGCGCCGGACCCGCAGACGCGGTTCACCGTCAGGGCCGGCACCGAGACCGGGACGCCCCCGTGCACCGCCGCTTGGCGAGCCGGGTTCATGCGGTTCCCGGCCTGTACGACGTTGCCCATCGTGACGCTCCCGAGCCTGGCGGCGTCGAGCCCCGACCGGCGAAGCGTCTCTCGGATCGCGGTCGCGCCGAGTTCCGTCGCAGCCGTCCCCTTCAGGCTGCCGCCAAAGCTGCCGATGGCGGTCCGAACAGGGTTGCACAGGACGATGTCACGCATGGTCAGGCCTCCAGGTGGGTGGGCAGCGGGGTGTCGGGAGCTCGCGAACCGGTTGGAGACAGCCCACGTCCGGTCCGGTTTTGCCGGGGAGCCTTCGTGGAATCTCCCGATGACGAGGCCGGTCGTCGGCCGGGTCGGCGCCGTCCATCGGGTGCGAACTCCCGTGCCGGGGCCGGCAGGACCGAGCCCGGTCACGACCGACATCCGGATTTAATATGATGATCAACATTTATTCAAGCGCCGATCGTGCGTCGATCGCGGCGAGGTTCCGGTCGCGACGGATTACCGTCCGGGCGCGGAGGCCTCGCGCTCCTCGGGCATCCGTCTCAGGACGATGCTCGCGTTCACGCCCCCGAACCCGAATCCGTTCGACAGCGCGTAGTCCACGGATGCCGGCCGCGCCGTCGGACCGATCAGGTCCAGGCCGGCCGCGGCATCGTCGGGATCGACGAGGTTGAGCGTGGGGGGCAGGACGCCCTCGCGCAGCGCCTGCACGGTGATGATCGCCTCCAGACCGCCCGCCGCCCCGAGGAGGTGCCCGGTCGCGGACTTGGTCGAGGAGATCGCCGGACCGGTGGTGCCGAACACGGACCTGAGCGCCGCCAGTTCGCCCGCGTCGCCGACCGAGGTCGCGGTCGCGTGGGCGTTGACGTAGCCGATGGCGGCGGGGTCGAGCCCGGCCATGCCCAAGGCCGTGGTGATCGCCTGGCGCGCCCCCCTGCCATCCGCCGGACCGGCGGTGAGGTGGTAGGCGTCGGCGCTGGTGCCGTACCCCACCAGCTCGGCCAGCGGGACGGCACCGCGGGCACGCGCATGGTCCAGGGTCTCCAGCACGAGGATGCCGGCGCCCTCGCCCATGACGAAGCCGTCGCGGCCGCGGTCGAAGGGACGGGAGGCCGCCGCGGGCGTGTCGTTGTAGGCCGTCGAGAGGCTGCGCGCCGCGGCGAAACCGCCGAGCGCGACCCGCGTGACGCAGGCCTCCGCGCCGCCGCAGACGACGACGTCCGCCTCGCCGCTGCGGATGAGGCGCATGCCGTCGCCGATGGCCTGGACGCTCGCCGCGCAGGCGGTGACGGGCGCGCCCAGCGGGCCCTTGAAGCCATACCGGATGGAGACGTGGCCGGCGGCCAGGTTGACCAGGAAGGACGGCACCGTGAACGGCGACAGGCGCTGCGCGCCGCGGGCGCGCACGGTCTCCACCGCGTCCGTGATGCTCTGGAATCCCCCGATGCCGGACGCGACGACGGTCGCGGTGCGGACGCGCTCGGCCTCGCTGGCGGGCGTCCAGCCCGCCTGTCGAAGCGCCTGATCCGCCGCCGCCAGCGTGAACTGGATGAAGCGGTCCATCTTGCGGCGGTCCTTCGCCGGGATGAGGGCGTCCGGATCGAACCCGTCCGGATCCTCCTCCCTCGACGGTACGAGCCCGCCGACCTTCGCGTCGATGTCGGGGACGAGGTCGTCGGGCAGGCGGCGCAGGCCGGACCCGGATGCGACGAGCCGGCGCCACAGGCCCTCGACGCTGCAACCGAGCGGGGACACGACGCCCATCCCGGTGACCACGATCCGTTCTCGCATGGGAATCCTCTCCTTGGACGTGGCGGAGGCGGGTTCCGCCATCCCTGCCGCGAACCGGTCGATCGGGTTTCTGGTGGAGCAGCCGCGGGGGCGTGCCGTCCCCGCGGAGGTCACGGGGTGAGGGATGCCTGCGCCGCCTTGATCAGGTCTTGCGCCAGAGCCTCGTCGTCGACGGCCCGAGCCAGGACGACGGCCCCGACGAGGGTCGACAGCGTCGCCAGGGACCGTTGCCTGCGGCGCTCCTTGGCGGCCCGGGGCGAGAGATCCGAGAGGAGGGCGGCCAGGCGCTCGACGCCCCGGGTGAACCGCGTCCTGACGGGACTGCCCGGCGGCTCCCGCGCGACGTCGTTGGCGAGCGCCGCCAGGGGACATCCCCGCCCGGGCGACCGGACATGGCCGAGGGACAGGTAGTTCGCCACGAGGGTGTCGAGGTCGCCGCGGTTCTCCTCGCCAAGCGCAATGTCGAACGCCTCGGCGGCGAGGGCTTCCTTGTTGGCGAACTGGCCGTAGAAGCCGCCATGGGTCAGGCCGGCCGAGGCCATGATGTCGGCGACGCCGACGCCGTGGAGCCCGCGCTCCCGGAACAGGGAAGCGGCGACCTCGACGACGCGTTGACGGTTGAGCTTGGCCTGTTCCTGCGAGACCCTGGGCATGGCCTGATCCTCCGGCGTTCCCGATGCGTGTATGGATGTGCTCCATCATCTAACGACGCGCCTTCCCTCCTGCGAGGCCGGCCGATTCCGGAATGTCCCGTCGTCGGGGCATGACCCCGTGTCTCCCGATCAAGGCTCGGCCCGGATCGGGACCGCGTGCAGCCCGGGTGCGACGCCCGCCGCGACGGGCTCTCGACCGACCCGGAACCAGAGAGCGTAGAGGGCCGGCAGGAACAGGAGGGTCAGCAGGGTCCCGACGCCGACGCCACCGATCAGCACGTAGGCCAGCGCGCCCCAGAACACCGAGTGGGTGAGCGGGATGAAGGCGAGCATCGCGGCGGCGGCCGTCAGGATCACCGGACGGGCCCGGCGCACCGTGGACTCGACGATGGCCTCGTAGTCCGACAGACCGGCCGCGCGGTCGTGATGGATCTGGTCGACGAGGATCAGCGTGTTGCGCATCAGGATGCCCGACAGGGCGATCAGGCCGAGGATCGCGTTGAAGCCGAACGGCTGGTGGAAGAGCAGCAGCGTCGGTGCGGCGCCCACGAGCCCGAGCGGCGCGGTGGCGAACACCATGACCATCGTGGTGAACGAGCGCACCTGCAGCATGATGACCGTCAGCGTCGCGATCAGCATCAGCGGGAAGACCGCGACCAGGGCATTCATCGCCTTGGCGCTCTCCTCCACCGCGCCGGCCGTGTCGATGCGGTAGCCGGGCGGCAGCTTCGCCTTGATCGGATCGAGGAGCGGAAAGACCTGCGCGTGGATGTCCGGCGGCTGCTTGCCGTCGAGCACGTCGCCCTGCACGCGGATATAGGTCTCGCGGTTGTAGCGCTTGAGCACCGCGTCCTCGTTGCGGCTCTCCAGGTGGGCGACCTGCGAGACCGGCACCTGCCGCCCGTCATGCGTGGTCAGGGTCAAATCGCCGATCTCCCCGAGCGAGCGCCGCTCCGGGCCCGGGCTGCGCAGGAGCACGTCCACCGCGCGCAGGTTCTCGCGCATTTGCGTCGCGGGCGTCCCGTTGAGGTAGCTCTGCAGCTGCTGGCCGGCCTCCTTCGGCGTCAGGCCGATCAGGCGAAGACGCTCCTGGTCGAGGACGAGGTGCAGGCTCGGGGTCTTGTCGCCCCAGTCGAGGTGCACGAGCCTCATGTTCGGGTTGGCCATCATCACGTCCCTGACCTCCGCGGCGATGCCGCGAATGACGTCGGGGTCGGGGCCCATGACGCGGAAGGCCACGGGGAAGCGGATCGGCGGGCCGAACACGATCTGCAGCACGCGCACGCGCGCCTCGGGGAAGAGCCCGTCGCTCACGAGCGTGCGGAGCTTGATCCGGAGCGCGTCGCGGGACGCGGCGTCGGCGGTCTGGACGACGATCTGCGCGAAGGCCGGGTCGGGCAGCTCGGGGTCGAAGGAGAGCACGAAGCGCGGCATGCCCTGACCGATGTAGCTCGTGATCTCCCGCGCCTCGGGAAGCTCACGGATGGCCGCCTCGACCCGCTTGACGCTCGCCTCGGTCGCAGCAAAAGCCGAGCCGGTCGGCAGCGTCACCTCGACGATCAGTTCGGGGCGCTCGGAATTCGGAAAGAACTGCTTCTCGACCCGGCCCATGCCGACGACCGCGAGGGCGAACAGCCCGACCGTGATCCCGGCCGCCAGCCACTTGTGGTCGACGGAGGCGCGCACCACGCGGCGCAGGCGCCGGTAGTTCCTCGTGGCGTAGATCGCCTCGTGGCCGCCCGCCACTTTCTTGATGTCGGGCAGGAGCTTGACGCCGAGATAGGGCGTGAAGGTCACCGCCACGATCCATGAGACGATCAGCGAGAAGCCGACCACCCAGAAGATGTTGCCGGCGTATTCGCCCGCCGTCGAGGCCGCGAAGCCCACGGGAAGGAATCCCGCGATGGTGACGAGGGTGCCGGTCAGCATCGGCGCCGCGGTCGCGCTCCAGGCATGGGTCGCGGCCTCGACGCGGTCGACGCCCTCCTCCATGCGCACCACCATCATCTCGATGGCGATGATCGCATCGTCCACGAGCAGGCCCAGCGAGATGATCAGGGCCCCCAGCGTGATGCGGTCGAAGTCGCGCCCGGTCACCATCATCACCACGAACACGGCCGCGAGCGTGATCGGCACCGCGAGCGCCACGACGATGCCGACCCGGAAGCCCAGCGCCACGAGGCTGACGACGATGACCACCGAGAGGGCGGTGAAGAACTTCACCATGAACTCGTGGATGGCGTCGTCGATGACCTTCGCCTGGTCGGTGATCTTGGTGACGGCGATGCCGGCCGGGAGCTCGCCGTGGATCGCCGCCTCCTCGGCGGCGAGCGCCGCACCGAGCGCCAGGCCGTTGAAGCCCGGCTTCATCACGAGGCCGAGCATCAGCGCCGGCTCGCCGTCGTTGCGGATCGCGAAGACCTTCGGGTCCTCGTAGCCGCGCTTCACCTCGGCGATGTCGCCGAGCTTGAGGCTGCGCTCGCCCGCCGCGACCGGCAGGTTGCGGATCGTGTCGAGGCCGTCGATGGCGCCGTCGAGCCGGAGATACACCCGCGGGCCGGAGGTCTCGACGAAGCCCGCCGGGGTCACGTCGTTCTGGTTGGCCAGTGCCGCGAGCAATTGCTGCCCGGTGATGCCCAGGGTTGCGAGACGCTGGTAGGAGATCTCGACGTAGATCTTCTGGTTCTGCTCGCCGAGGATGTTGATCTTCTCGACGCCGGGCACGCGCAGCAGGCGCTGGCGCAGATCCTCGGCGCGCAGCACGAGGTGCCGGTGCGGCAGGACCTTGGCCTGGAGCGCGTAGAGGGCGAAGTAGACGTCCGAGAACTCGTCGTTGAACAGCGGCCCGAGGACGCCGCGCGGCAGGGTGGAGGCCTGGTCGGAGAGCTTCTTGCGCGTTTGGTAGAATTCCGCCTGCAGCCGCGCCGGCGGCATGCTGTCCTTGAAGTAGACCTTCATCAGCATGATGCCGGGCCGGACCGTGGTCTCGACCCGGTCGTAGTAGACGAGCTCCTGCAGGCGCTTCTCGAGGGGGTCGGCCACCTGACGCTGGATCTCCGAGGTCGTCGCCCCGGGCCAGGCGGCGGAGACCGCCATCGTCTTGACGGTGAAGGCTGGGTCCTCGGCGCGGCCGAGCCTCTGGAAGGCGAAGAATCCGGCGGCGGTCACCGCGATGATCAGGAAGAGCGTGACGGCGCGCTCGCGGACCGCCAGGGCGGAGAGGTTGAAGCCGGTCATCGGGCGACTCCCGTGAGGCGAGAGGGGGCCTGACGCACCGCCTGGCCGGCCTTGAGCAGGTGGGCGCCGAGCGCGACGATCCGGTCGCCCGGGTTGAGGCCCGACACGACCTGGGCGCTCTCCTCCGACAGGCGGGCGACGGAGACGGCTTGCGCGGTGACGGTCCCGGTATCGGCGTCGAACTTCCAGACCGCCGAGCCCCGCCCGCTGTCGAACAGGGCGCCGAGCGGCACGTCGACCGAAGCCCCGCGCCCCGTCTCCAGCGGCGTGAGCCGCAGCGTCACGGTCGCCCCAAGCGGCGCGGCCTCGCCGCCGCCGGACAGGATGTAGCGGGCGCGATAGGTGCGCGTCGCCGGATCGGCCGTGGCGGAGAGTTCCCGGAGCCTGGCCGGGTAGGTCGCCTCGCCTGCGGCATAGAGGGTCGCCGACGCTGCTCCCTTCGCGAGGTGCCGGCTGCCCTCCGGCAGAAAGACCTCCGCCTCGCGGGCGCCGTCCCGGGCGAGCTTCACCACCGTCTGGCCGGCGGCGACCACCTGCCCCGGCTCGGTCGGCACCTCCATCACGACGCCGTCGGCATCGGCCTGGAGTTCGGAATACCCGGCCTGGTTGGAGACCTGGCTCGCCTGGGCCTCCGCGTTCGCCAATTGGGCGACGGCCGCATCCGCCGCGGCCTTGTTCTGATCGTAGGTCTGCTTCGAGGTCCAGCCTTCGCCGACGAGCTTGCGGCTGCGCTCGTCGTCGGCCTTGGCCTTGATCATCTGCGCCCGGGCCGCCTCGACGGAGGCGCGGGCGGCGTTGAGCGCGAGGGTGAAGTCGGTCCGGTCGAGGCGCATCAGCGGCTGCCCGAGGCGGACGTGATCCCCCGGGTCGACGAGGCGCTCGGAGATCTTGCCGCCGACGCGAAAACCCAGGTTGCTCTCCGTCCGGGCGCGGACGACGCCGGTGTAGCGCGCGAAGCCGGCCGTCCCCGGGGCGACCGCGATGATCTGCACCAGCGGCGGCTCCGGGGAAACCGCGGTCTCGGCCGGCGAGCACGCGGCCAGGGCCAGCGGGGTCAGCAGCAGGAAGGCCTTGGCGTCCATCGCACCGCTCCTCGGCGGTCGTTCCCAACCACCTCTTTCATGACGTTCGACATTTATTTTGCGATGGAACGACCGTCAATGCCGCCGTTGCCCGATGGGATGGCCGCCGTGCCGGATCGCACATGGCTGCGAGGCCGAGCATGACGAACAACGGGCGAGCGGGCTGCCTCCGCGGCTGGCAGGGCTGTCCGGGGAAACGAGTGGCGCGGGTTCACCCCTCTGCGGGGGGAGGAATCCAAGCCTCTCCTGTGTCCCGGACAGCCCTGCGCGGCCGGGAGACCTTCTCAGGCAGAGCACCGGTGAGGGCGCACCGGTCACTGCGGGCAGGCGCTCCGACAGGCCTTCGGGACGAAGCGAGCGGCCCGATCGATGCGGGCTGCTCGTCACCGCGAACGCGGCCTCATGACCGGTCCGGGGGACGGCCCGACGCCACAGGCCCGTCGGCGGCCTCCAGGAGCGCGACGATCGCGCGCTTCGCGGACACGAAAGGCGAACTGTCGCCGTAGACCTGCGGCAGCAGCAGGGCTCCCTGGAACAGCAGGTTGATCTCCTCGCCCAGTTCGACCGGCTTCTCGAACCCGGCCCGCTCGCAGAGCTCGACGAAGCGTCGCTCCACGTAAAGCGCGGCCCGCTTACCCTGCGCGGCCAAGCCGGCGTGCTTGCCGGTGAATTCCTGGGCCGCCTCGTCACGGGCCCGGACAGCCCCCGCGACGCCCCGAAGCCGAGCGGCCTCGGCGCGCGACCCGGATGATGTGGGCGATGTCCTCAAGCGCCGGTGAGCCGAGACGCGCATCTTGCATGCCGCCCAGCTGGCGCGGTCAAGCCTCGCGCCAAGGTGGATGCGTCAGCCCCGCGACCATCGCGGACTCAGCCAAACTCGCTCCCGAGGCGTTTACCCCTCAAGCCGCTCCGTGCGGCCCTGTTCGTGTGAGAGGGTGAACAAGAGCATGAGGAACATCGCACTGGCGGCGTTGGCCGCCGCGCTCGGAACCGGTGGACTCCTCGGCAGCACCGCTGCCCAGGCAGGTGGTTACGGCTACGATGCCTACGACGCGCCCGAGACCGTGGTGACCCGCCGCACGGTCGTGGAGCGCCGGGTCGTGGCCCCGCCGCGCGAGATCGTTCGTGAGGTGGTGGTCGAGCGTCCGGTGGTCCGCCCCCGTCGCGTGATCCGGGAAGTCGTCGAGGAACGGCCCGTCGTGTACCGGCCTCGTCCCGTGGTCCGTGAGGTCATCGTGGAGCGCGACGGCTTCCATGGCCCGCGCCGCTTCGGCCCGCGGCCGGTCGGCTACGGCTACGGACCGGCCTTCGACCCGTACGACTAGCACGTGCTGTGCGCCGGTCCTCGATCAGGGCCGGCGCCTCACGCCCGTGGCGGGATTGCGCCGCAACCGCATCGGACACCTGGATGGTCCTGGCCAAGCGGTCGCGGTACATTCTCGGCGGCCGTCCGGACCCACGACCCTGGCCCTTGCGCTTGGGCAGACCTCACACCGCAGCCGGAACCTAGCCGGCTATTGCTCCGTTCCGGATGGCCGTCGGTTCGGCACCGGTGTCGCGCATGTCCCTGTCAAAGAAGGTGAAGGTCGGTCTCGACGAGACCCGCATCCTCATCCTCGGCTCTCAGATCCTGCTGGGTTTCCAGTTCCAGGGCGTCTTCCGCCCGGCCTTCGAGCACCTGCCGTTCCGTGACCGCGTGGTCTGGGTTGCAGCGCTGGCCTTCGTCTCCCTGACCATCGCACTCCTCATCACCCCATCGGTCCAACACCGCATGGTCGAGGGCGGGCGGGACACGAAGCGCCTGCTCGGCGTGATCGGGCGCCATGCCGGGCTCGCGCTCGCGCCCTTCGCGCTGGCGCTCGGGGCCGACCTGTACCTCGCCGTCGAACCGGTTCTGGGGCTCGGCACCGGCATTGCCGCCGGCCTCTTCTTCAGCGGCCTCGCGCTCCTGTTCTGGTACGGCCTGGAGGCGCTGAAGGCACGAACCGTCGGAGAACGGGAGCGCACCATGACCAGTCGGGAGCCCGAGCACGAGCACACCTCGCTGGAGACCAAGATCGAGCAGATGCTGACCGAGGCGCGCGTGGTGCTACCCGGCGCCCAGGCTCTCCTCGGCTTCCAACTCGTCATCACCTTCTCGGAGTCGTTCGAGAAGCTGCCGCTCACTGCGAAGGTTGTGCACCTTGCCGCGTTGGGTCTGCTGGCCTTGACGGTGATCTGGCTGATGGCCCCGGCGGCCTTCCACCGCATCGTCTACGCGGGCGAGGACACGCAGGAGTTCCATGCCCTGGGCACCCGCTTCCTGCTCGCCGCAAGCGTGACGCTCGCGCTCGGCATCTCGGCCGACATCGGCGTCGTGGTCGCGAAGGTCGTCTCGTCGGACATGGCCGGGCTGACCGCGGCTCTCGCCTCCCTCGCGCTGCTGGTCTGGCTCTGGCACGTGCACCCGCTCGTCCTGAGGGCGCGCAGGGATGCTGCGCCCATACCCTGACGGGTACCTGTCGGGTGGCCCGCATACCGGCATGGAGGCGGCAGTGCCGCAGGTACCTGACCTCATGGCGGCAGGTGGATTTGACCACGCTCGATCGGAGCCGGATCGACACCTGCTCGCTACCTTGCGTGCCCCGCATGGCGCCGCCCCGACTTCCACCAAACACCTCCGCTGTCCGTCGGAAGGGGTGCCGGCCTGTCCGAATGCAAGTCCCCCCCTGGCCCTCCGCCGGCCGGGAGCGTTCATGCGACCCAGGTCGTGGTCACACCGCCGAGGGGCTGGTAGTCCTCGCCGCTCTCGTCGAAGGCGTCCGCTTCCGTCCAGACCACGATTGCTGGCTCGGTTCCCGCCGTGCGCCGGCAGCCTTGCGTTCCATGCTGCACCTTTGCGCTTCCTGCACGTTGACAACCGCATGACCGTCGAAACCGATCCGAGCGCCGCGGTATCAGACGCCAAGCGCCTGACAGCCCTGGCCGCGCAGGCCATCCTGGATACCCCGCCCGAGAAGGGCTTCGACGACATCGTGCTGCTCGCCCGCAACGTTTGCGGCACGCCGGTGGCGCTCGTCAGCTTCGTCGCCGCGGACCGGCAGTGGTTCAAGGCGCGTGCCGGCTTCCCCGCCTGCGAGACCGACCTCAGCCGCTCGGTCTGCGCCCACGTCCTGACGGAGCCGGACCTGCTCGTCATCCCGGACCTCGCGGTGGACCCTCGCACCAGGGCCAACCCGCTCGTCACCGGCGAGCCCCACATCCGCTTCTACGCCGGCGCTCCGCTGCGAACGCCCGAAGGCGAGGCGCTGGGCAGCCTGTGCGTCATCGGCCACCAGCCACGGCCGGACGGCCTCACCGACGTCCAGGCCGAGTCCCTTCGGGCGCTCGCCGACCAAGTCATGTCACAGATGACCCTGCGCCGCTCGCTCCGCGAGCAGCGCCGGATGCTCGACGAGCGCGAGGCCGTGATCCAGGCGCAGCTCGCGGTGGCTGCTTCGCGCGGCGACGTCGACACGGTCCTCGACGCCCTGGTGTCGGGCGCGATGCAGGCCATTCCCCAGGCCGACGGCGGCGTCATCGAGCTGCGCGAAGGCAACGAACTCGTCTTCCACGCTCCCCGGGGGACGCTCGCGGGACACGCCGGACTGCGGGTGCCGCTTCACGACAGCTCGGGGGGACGCTGCCTCCTCGCCATCGAGCCTCTCCGGACGGCGGACGTCCTCGCCGACGCACGCATCGACCAGGGGCTCGCAGCGCGGTTACGGCGGCGCTCCTGCCTCGTCGTCCCGGTGATGCGCTGGGGCGAGCCGGCCGGCGTGCTCCTGCTCCAGTCGAGCCGGCCGGACGCCTTCTCGGAAGCCGACCTCCGGCTCGCCCAGGTCTTCGCCGGCACCGTCTCGGCGGGGCTTGCCGAGGCCGGCGAGGCACGGGCGATGCGCGAGGCGCGGGAGAGCGAGCGTCGTCGCCAGGCGGTATTCGACAGCGCGCGCGATTACGCCATCGTGGTGATGGACCTCGACGGCAACGTCACGGACTGGAACGAGGGCGCCACCAAGATCCTCGGTTGGACGCCCGAGGAGATGTGCGGCAAGCCGGCCGACCTGTTCTTCACGCCCGAGGACCGAGAGGAGGGCATCCCGCGACAGGAGATGCACAGCGCACTCACCGAAGGGCGCGGTCTCGACGAGCGCTGGCACGTCCGCATGGACGGCACCCGCTTCTGGGCCTCGGGCGAGATGATGGCCCTGCGCGACGGGACGGATGCGGTCATCGGCTTCGTCAAGATCCTGCGCGACCGCACGGAGCAGCGCGAAGCAGGGGTGGCGCTGGAGCGGAGCGAGCAGCGCTTCCGCTCGCTCGTCGAGGTCAGCTCCCAGGTGGTCTGGTTCGGCGATGCCGCCGGCAACGTCACCTACTGCAGTCCCTACTGGTACGCCTATACCGGCCTGCCGCCCGGCGAGACCGGCGAGGCGAGCTGGATGGGCGTGATCCATCCCGACCATCGCGCACGGGTCAGGGAAGCCTGGCTCGCCGCGGCGGAGACCGAGGGCGCCTACGAGGTCGAGTTCCCGCTGCGGCGCGCCGACGGGGAATACCGGTGGTTCCTCTCGCGCGGGCAGCCCGTCCGGGACGAGACGGGCTCCCTTCTCAGCTGGATCGGCATCACGCTCGACATCCACGAGCGCAAGGTCGCCGAAGGACGCTTCGAGGCTCTCACCGAACTTGCGCCGGCCATCGTCTGGTTCGGCAACCCGGACGGCAGCCTCAGCTACCTGAACAACCGTTGGTACGCTTACACCGGCCAGACACCCGAGCAGGCCCTGCCGCTCGGCTGGGCCGAGGTGATCCACCCGGATGACTTGCCCGGCTTGCTGGCGGCCTGGGAGGACGCACGCGAGCAAGGCGTCCTCTACGACACCGAGGCCCGCCTGCGCCGCCACGACGGGGAATACCGCTGGTTCCTGATACGGGCCGAGCCCCTGCGCGACGAGAGCGGCCGGACCTTCGGTTGGCTCGGGAGCGACAGCGACATCCACGACCGCAAGGCTGCGGAGCAGGCCCTGCACAGGGCACGCGAGCAGTTGCGCCTCGCCGTGGAGGCGGCCGACATCGGCATCTTCGACTACGACCTGATCACGGGCGACCTGGGATGGGACGCGCGGGTCCGCGCCCTCTTCGGGCTGCCGCCGGACGCGCCCGTGACCTACGACACCTTCCTGGCCGGCCTGCATCCGGACGACCGGACCTGGGTCGACGAGGCGGTCAAGGCCGCGCTCGATCCCTCGGGTGACGGCTCCTATGACATCGCCTACCGCACCGTCGGCCTGCGGGACGGGGCGGAGCGTTGGGTCGCGGCCAAGGGACGGACGCTCGTCGAGCAAGGCCGGCCCGTGCGCTTCCTCGGCACGGTCCGCGACATCACGGACACCCGCCGCGCCGAGCAGGAGGTCCGCGAGACGGAGGAGCGCTACAGGCTGGCGGCGCGGGCCACGAACGACGCGATCTGGGACTGGAACCTGGCGAACGACCACATCCGCTGGAACGAAGCGGTGCAGACCCTGTTCGGCTACGCCGAGGACGAGGTCGGCGCGAGCGGCGCCTGGTGGAAGTCGCACATCCACCCCGAGGACCGCGAGCGGGTGAAGTCCGGCATCCACGCGGTCATTGAAGGAACCGACACGAGCTGGGCGGACGAGTACCGCTTCCTGCGGGCGGACGGCACCTACGCCCACATCTTCGACCGGGGCTACGTGCTCCGGGACGCGCAGGGCAAGGGCGTGCGGATGATCGGCGCCATGCTCGACATCACCGAGCGCAAGCGGGCGGAAGAGCACCAGCGGCTGCTCACGGGCGAGTTGCAGCACCGCGTCAAGAACACCCTGGCCCTTGTCCAGGCGATTGCCAGCCAGACCTTTCGTAACGCCACCGACATCGACGCCACGCGAGAGGCCTTCGCCGCGCGCCTGATCTCGCTGGGTCGGGCGCACGACATCCTGACCCGGTCGAGCTGGACCGAAGCGCCCATTGCCGAGGTCGTGGAGGGAGCCCTGGCGGTCCACCGGGACGCGGCGGGCACGCGCATCCGTACCGGCGGCCCGAACGTCTCGCTGGGCGCCAAGCCCGCGCTCTCGCTGGCGCTGGCGCTGCACGAGCTTGCGACCAACGCGGCCAAGTACGGTGCCCTCTCGAACGGGGACGGCATCGTGGACCTGCGCTGGCACGTCGTTCACGAGGGCGATGCGCCCCGCTTCTGCCTGACTTGGTCCGAGCATGGCGGACCGCCGATCCTGGCCCGACCAGCGCGTCGCGGCTTCGGCTCGCGCCTGATCGAGCGCAGCTTCGCCGCCGAGGTCGGGGGCGAGGTCAAGATGACCTACGCGCCGACCGGTCTCGTGTGCCGCCTGGAGGCACCCCTGTCCTCCATGCAGGAGCAGCGCGATGCGGCCGCCGCCTAGCCCGGCTCCTGCCCGGCCCGGACGCCGCATGCCCGGGCCACGTCCACCGAGCCGCCCGGTCTAAGACGAACCCTTTTCGTGCCGCCGGGGGCAGGGCGGCCCCGGCGCACGGCCCGCCCTCCCCCGTCGTCCTGGACCGTTCCGTATACTCCCCCAGCGCGTCGTCGAGATCGGTCCTTCGAACGTGAGGATTCCCCTTGTTTGCCCCTCGGGCTCACCAGCGCCGGCCCGGCGCAACCCTCCCCCCGCTGTCGAGCCGAGTCGGCTCGACAGCCACCGCTGCCCTTGGTCGCGTGGCTTCCGACGCAGCCACACGCAAGAACGCCTGCGGCTGGCACCGCCCCGGGGCCCGACGGGTGGGCCACACCGACCTGCTGACCGCCGGAGGCCACTTGAGGCAGCCGCAGGAGTTGCGCGCCATGCTGGAGGGCGCCGAGCTCAGCCCGGGAGAGCGGATCGTCACCCATTGCGAACGGAGGCGGTCGCGCGGCACTGGGGCGCTTGCCGCGGTGCAGGCGGGGTTCACCCGGGTGGACACCTCTTATCTCAGCGTCTCCGACCGGGCGAAGGACGAGAGCTGCCCCATCGCGCGGGACGACGAGAGCTGAGGGCCTGCCGGAACGTCCAGGGACTGCTCAACCCGACTGATGCGCAAGTCCGACACCGTGCGAAGGCGATACTGTCAGCAGGTATGGGAGCCCGGGCGTTGCAGTCCTCAGCCGGCCCGCCCAGGCTGCGGACCCTCCTGCGAAGGCAAGCGTTACTGACTTCATGGCGCACATCAACGATGACCAGGGACCGCCGGAACACGCCGGCGATGGACATGAGAGCTCGGGCGAGCCGGCATGCGGCAGCATGGACCAGGGGGCTCTTGAGCCCCTTGGCCGTCCCGGTCTGCGCCATTGGCAGCAGAGCACCATCACCGACCCGGACCTGAACGACCGCGGCGGCGTCTTCTTTGCCGCCGTGGAGATGACCCGGATGCCGATGATCCTGGCCGACCCGCGCCAGGACGACACCCCCATCGTCTTCGCTAACAACGCCTTCCTCGACCTGACCGGCTACGAGGAAGGCGAGGTCCTTGGCCGCAACTGCCGCTTCCTGCAGGGCGCGGGCACCGACCCGGATCACGTTCGACAGCTCCGGGAGGCCCTCACCGAAGGCAGGGCCACCGCGTTGGAGATCCTGAACTATCGCCGCGACGGCACGCCGTTCTGGAATGCGGTGTTCATGGGTCCGGTGCACAACCCCGAAGGCGAGATCATCTACTACTTCGCCAGCCAACTCGACGTAACGAACCGGCGCGAGAGCGAGCAGCAGTTTCGACAGGCGCAGAAGATGGAAGCCATCGGCCAGCTCACGGCGGGGCTAGCCCACGACTTCAACAACCTGCTGCACGTGATCAACGGAAGCCTGGAACGGCTGGCGGCCAAGCGGCATGATGAGCAAGCCTTCGAGCGCTATCTCACGGCCGCCACGGCGGCGGCTGACCGGGGCGCCAAGCTCACCCACCAGCTTCTCGCCTTCGCGCGGCGCGGCCGCCTGGAGCCGAAAGGTGTCGACCTTAGCGAGCTCGTCAACTCGATTGCCGAGTTGCTGGAGAGCTCGGTCGGCAGCAAGGCCACGCTGCATCTCAACTTGCAGCGGCGACTGCCGCAGGTGCGGGTGGACGCCACGCACCTGGAGATGGCGCTTCTGAACGTCGTGGTGAATGCGCGCGACGCATCGCCGAATGGCGGCGCGATCACGGTCACCACGAAGCGGGTCCAGCTCAACGGCGACGCCGCCTCGCGGCAGCTGGAGCCGGGTGATTACGCGCTGCTCTGCGTCTCAGACGAGGGCACCGGGATGGCGCCGCACATCGTGGCGCGGGCGACAGAGCCCTTCTTCACCACCAAGCCACGCGGCGAGGGAACGGGCTTGGGACTCGCCATGGCGTCAGGCTTCGTGCAGCAATCGGGCGGTCGGCTGGAGATCGACAGCGGGGTCGGGCGCGGCACGACGGTCCGTATGCTGTTTCCAGTCCTCGGGCGACAGGCGGAGGAACCTGGGCCGGGGGCGGCTCCAACAGGCTACCAAGCACGCCCGCTCGACAACCTGACGGCGCCTCCCTTGGTCCTCGTCGTCGACGACAGTCGCGAGGCTGCCGCGATGGCTGGCGAGGCCTTGCAGGACATTGGTTACCGCGTCGTCGTCGCACACAGCGCCGAGGAGGCTCTGCAACGCTTCGACGAGGCGCGTGACAGCGGTGACGCGTTCAAGCTGGTCTTCTCGGACGTCATCATGCCCGGCGGCGCGAACGGCCTGGTCCTGGCCAAGCATGTCGCCGACCGCGACCCGACCGTGCCGGTCCTGCTCACGACAGGTTACAACGACGAGATGGCCATCAATGGTCCCCAGCCGGACGCGATGGACGTACTCGGCAAGCCGTATCGGCGCAGCGAGCTGATCGACCGTGTCCAGGCGGCCTTGCGAAGGGGAGCGCGCACAGGGCCGGGGCGAACGACCTCCGATTTCGGGCACGCCAAGGCCTGAGCGGTAAGATTCGCCACCTGCCCCGCAGGCCTACGCCCGCTCGGCTGTCCCGGGGCACCCCGGGCGGACCCGGCGTCTACTCGGGTCTGAAGGGGGCCTTCGCCAGACCGAAGTTCGTTCGATCACCCAGCATGGGCCTACGAAAGCGAGTTCAACGCCGACTTAGCCGTGGCCGGCTCCCCCACGGGGGAGGTCGCCGGCCATGCCTTCCTCCTCGGATCCGGCGGCTCGAAACGGCAGCGGCCTCCGCGGCAGGCCCGTCCGGCATCCCCGGAAGGTTGCGAAATCACCGGAGCGTCGACGCATTCCTGGACCGGTTGGGACATCCGTCCCGGGCGGAGGTGTTCCGCGTGATCCGAAGACCGGTACGGGCTCCAAGGTGTCGCGTGAGGGAACGGTCGAACGGACGGTTCGACGTCCTGGCGACGATGCCGTCCGGCACGGTCCATCGCAGGGCCGGCTACATGTCCCATGCGTCAGCAGGATCCGGTCGGTGGGACTGGCCTCCGACGCCGAAGACCGTCTCCCCCTGGCCCAGGTCGCCCGCGCCGATGCGACCGGCATGACCTCCGTCCACGTGAACCGGTCCCTGCGGGCGCTGCGCCAACGCGCGCTGATCGGGGGATGAGCAGAAGCATCGACCTCCGGGACGTGGCCGCGCTGGATGCGGTCGCGGACTTCGACCCGGCATACCCGCACCGGGCGGCTCCGGCAGGCACCCCGGTCGCGATGGCCCGAACCCGCGGGAGGCGCGGCACCCCGCGTCGCAGGCGTGCCGGCGCCGCCGTAGCCGTCGATCGTCGGCGTTCCCCCGGCACGGTGCGGAGCAGTCGGGCGAGCCCTTCGCTGCTCTGCGGTCAGCCCTGACCGGCACGGGTCGCCCGGCCCGGTCGATGTCCCGCGCCATCGTCGAGCCCCCTGGGGTGCAACGCGTAACGGAGGGCGCCTCCCGTCACGCGGCGTCCGCGGAGTCGACACGCCGCCACCGGACGAGGCCTACCCGAGGGCTTTCCCGGCCAATCCGGAGCGGGACGAGGATTGCGGCCCGACGTTTCAGGCAAGCTGTCCGCCCTCGCCGTCCGCCTCGTCCGGTCGACGGAACGGCAGGACGCGGCCCGGCCTCTCGGCGACGAGACCCTCGACGGCCGCCCGCAGGCCGTCGAGGGCGAAGGGCTTGCGCAGCACGGGCACGCCCTCCGAGGGTAGCGCGGCCGCATCCGCATAGCCCGTCATCATGAGCACGCCGAGCGCGGGGTTGACCGCCAGCGCCCGGCCCGCAAGCTCGGTTCCCGTCATCCCGGGCATGGCGTAGTCGGTCAGCAGCAGGTCGATGCGGTCCTCCTCGCGCAGCACGCGCAGCGCCTCGGCACCACCGCCCGCCTCGACGACGCCGTACCCGAGCTCCTCCAACAGGGTGACGGCGACGGCGCGGACTTGGGGGTCGTCGTCGACGACGAGGATGCGCGTCGCGTCCGTCCCGTGCCCCCGCCCATGCGTCCGGGCGACATCCGCGACGGCGACACCTTCGGCCCGGGGGAGATAGACCGACGCCGTGGTGCCCTCGCCGGGTCGGCTTCGCAACGTGATGGCGCCGCCGAGCTGCCGCGCCGTGCCGTAGACCTGCGCGAGCCCGAGGCCCGTCCCCTTGCCCTGGGGCTTGGTCGTGAAGAAGGGCTCGAACGCGCGGGCGAGGACCTCGGGCGGCATTCCCTCGCCGGTATCGGCGACCGTGAGCACCACGAGATCCCCCGCCGGTACCGTCCCGGGCCGTGCCGCGCCGGCGGGCAGGTTCTCGGTCTCGATCCGAACCTCGCCGCCGCCCTGCAAGGCGTCGCGGGCGTTCATCGCCAGGTTGAGCACGGCCAACTCGACGCGATGCCCGTCCGCCACCGCCGGCCACAGGTCGGCTGCCAGGCGCGTCACGACGGCGGTGCCGCCGCCGAGGGTTCGGTGCAACTGCTCGGCCATGGCGGAGAGCACGCCGTTGAGATCGATGGGGCGCGCCTCAAGGGGCTGCCGGAGCGAGAAGGCGAGCAGTTGCTCGGTGAGCCTGGCCCCGCGCTGCGCAGCCTGCGTGGCGTTGCGCAGGAGACGCAGGGCGCGCTCGTCCGTGACCTTGCGCTCGGCGAGCTCGACCGATCCCATCACGGCGGCAAGCAGGTTGTTGAAGTCGTGGGCCACGCCACCGGTCAGCTGCTCGATGGCCTCCATCTTCCGCGCTTGCACGGCCTGTTCCTGTGCCTCGGCGCGGAGCCGCGAAAGCTCCAGGTTGGCCCGGATGCGCGCTTGGAGTTCGCGCGCCGAGAACGGCTTCACGAGGTAGTCGTCCGCCCCGGCCTCAAGTCCCTCGACGCCGGCCTCGGCGCCGGCGCGGGCGGAGAGCATGATCACCGGCACCGTGCGCAGCGCAGGATCGGCCCGGACGGCCCGGGTCAGCGCGATGCCGTCGAGCACCGGCATCATGACGTCGGTGAGCAGTAGGTCCGACGGCGCCGCGCGCAACGCGTCCAGGGCGGCCGCGCCGTCGGCGACGGCCACGACCCGGTGGTCCTGCCCGAGCAAGCGCTCGACATAGGCACGCATGTCGGCGTTGTCGTCGGCCAGGACGATGCGACGCCGCCCATCCCCGGAGGGCGCCGCTTCGAACGGGCCGCGAAGGGGAACGACGTTGGACGGCTCATCGGGCAGCCATCGCAGGGCTTCCTCGATGTATCCGCGGGCCTGGCTATCGACGGGTGCCGCCACAGCCTCGACGACCCTTTCAGCCGGCAGGTGAGAGCGCCCGAAGGGAATGGTCACCGTGAAGGTCGTTCCTTCACCGACCGTGCTTCGAACCTCGATGTCCCCGCCATGGAGGGAGACGAGGTCGTGCACGAGCGCGAGGCCGATCCCTGAGCCTTCGTGCGAGCGGCTGCGGGTGCCCTCGATGCGATGAAAGCGGTCGAAGACGTGCGGCAATGCCTCAGCGGGGATTCCGACCCCCGTGTCGGCCACCGTGAGGCGAACGCCTTCCGGGACCGGCCCGAGTCGGACGTCGATGCCGCCGTGGAAGGTGAACTTGAAGGCGTTGGACAGCAGGTTCAGGACGACCTTCTCCCACATGTCGCGGTCGACGAAGACAGGCTCTGGAAGGGGCGTGCACTCGACCCGAAGGGCCAGTCCGCCCCGCTCGACCGCCGAGCGGAAGGTGCTTGCCAGGTCCGCCGTCAGGGCCGCGAGGTCGGCCGGCGCGAAGGTGGCCTCGGCACGTCCGGCCTCGACGCGCGAGAAGTCGAGCAAGGTGTTGACGAGCCGAAGTAGCCGGAGGGCGTTCCGGTGGGCCACCTCGAGCTCTGCGCGGCTCTCGGGCGCGACGCCGGGGTCCCGCAGGGCCTCCTCGAGGGGGCCGAGCATCAGGGTCAACGGCGTGCGGAACTCATGGCTGACATTGGAGAAGAACCGCGTCTTGGCGCGGTCGAGCTCGGCCAGGGCCTCGGCGCGGCGTCGCTCCTCCTCGTAGGCGCGCGCGTTGCGCAGGGCCGTCGAGACTTGGCCCGTGACGAGGTCGAGAAAGCTCCTGTAGCCTTCGTCCAGCGCCCGGCTCGGACTGATGCCGAGAACGAGCACGCCGAGCGGCTCCGAGCCCGCCTCGCCCGCGAGCGGCATGACCAGCGCGTGCTCGACGAGGTCCCCCCACAGCCCGCCTGCCATGCCGATGACCGCGCCCAGGCCGCCCACCGACACGGTCGCGCCCGCGAGCGCGCGCTCGAATGGCCACGTCGCTTCCGCCTCTGGAGAGGCCAGCGGATGGGCGCCGTCGATGCCCACGGCCGCGCCCAGGCTCAGGCGGCCCCCGGCACCCCGCAGGAAGAGGAGTGCGAAAGGCACGTCGAGCTTCTCGCCGGACAGGGCACCGGCGACGTCGGCGCAGGTCGCCTCGACGCTGCGCGTCTCCCCCGCCCTGGCCGCAAGGTCGCGCAGCAGGCCGAGACGACGCTCGCCCACGACCTGGGCGGTCACTTCGCTGCACACCGCCAGCATGCCGACGATGCGGCCTTCGTCGTCCTCGGCCGGGGCGTGCGAGACGCTGAAATACGCCTCCTCCCGGTAGCTGGCCCGTTCCATCAGGAGCGGCAGGGCCGCCGTCCAATTGGCCTCGCCGGTCTGCATCACACGGGCGATCATCGGGCCGAGCGTGTCCCATGACGCCGCCAGCGTGACGCGGATGTCGCCACCGAGCGCGTCCGGGTGCCCGGCACCGATGAGCTTGGCGTAGGCGTCGTTGTAGACCTGGGTGAACTCGCCCCCCCAGGTCAGGATCATCGGGTACTGCGAGGACAGGAGGGTGCGCACGGTGGAGCGCAGGCTCTGCGGCCAGGCGGCAACGGGACCGAGCGGCGTCCGTGCCCAGTCGAGGGCGCGGGCAAGCGCGCGAACCTCGCCGGGACCACGGAAAAGCGTCTCTGCGGCATCGCCGAGCCCCGCGACGCTCATTGGTCCGTCTCCGGCCCCCGGCCCGACCGCACGGGCCGCGACTCGATCAGGTCCCGGATGCGCGACGCCAGCGCCTCCATCGCGAAGGGCTTGGTGAGCACCTGCATTCCGCCGTCGAGGTAGCCGTTGCCGACCGCCGCGTTCTCCGCGTAGCCGGTGATGAATAGCACCTTCAAGTCGGGCCGGTCAACGCGGGCCGCGTCCGCGACCTGCCGCCCGTTCATGCCACCCGGCAAGCCGACGTCGGTGACCAGGAGGTCGATCCGCGCATCGGATTGCAGCACCCTCAGCCCGGAAGGTCCGTCCGCCGCCTCGATGGCCGTGTAGCCCAGATCCTCCAGCACTTCCGTGACGAGCATGCGGATCGAGGGCTCGTCGTCGATGACCAGCACCGTCTCGCCCCGCTCGGCCCGGGGCGCACCGGCGAGGTCCGGCATCCGCTCGGAGCCCGGGGCGTCGCCGTGGTGGCGGGGCAGGTAGAGGCACACCGTCGTGCCCTGGCCGACTTCCGAGTAGATGCGGACCTGACCGCCGGACTGGCGGACGAAACCATAGATCATCGACAGGCCGAGGCCGGTGCCTTGGCCGATGGGCTTGGTGGTGAAGAACGGCTCGAACGCCCTTGCGATGACGTCGGGCGTCATGCCCGTGCCGGTGTCCGTGACGCAGAGCGACAGGTACTGTCCCGAGGGCATGTCCCGCTCGCGCGCGATGCGGTCGTCGAGCCAGCGGTTGGCGGTCTCGACGGTGATCCGTCCCCCGTCCGGCATGGCGTCGCGGGCGTTGATGCACAGGTTCAGCAGCGCGTTCTCAAGCTGGCTAGGGTCGACCAGCGCCGACCACAGGCCGGCTGAGCCCACCACCTCGATGTGCACCGACGGGCCGACCGTTCGGCGGATGAGTTCCTCCATGCCGTGGATCAACGCATTCACGTCGGTCGGCCTTGGGTCGAGTGTCTGGCGTCGAGAGAAGGCGAGCAGGCGGTGAGTCAGCGCCGCTGCCCGCTTCGACGCACCCTGCGCCGCCGCCATGTATCGGTCGAGATCGGTCAGCCGCCCCTGGCTCATACGGGTTTGCATCAGCTCCAGTGATCCCGTGATGCCGGTGAGCAGGTTGTTGAAGTCGTGCGCGATGCCGCCGGTCAATTGGCCGACCGCTTCCATCTTCTGGGATTGCCGCAGCGCCTCCTCGGTGTCAGCGAGGGCTTGCGCGGCTTCCTTCTCGGCCGTGATGTCCCGACCGACCGCGTGGATGAGGTCCTCGGCCGGGACCGCCGTCCACGAGAGCCAGCGGTAACTGCCGTCCTTGTGGCGGTAGCGGTTCACGAAGCGCAAGGTCGTCAGGCCATCCGAGAGTTTGCCGACCTCGGCAAGCGTTGCCGCCACGTCGTCCGGGTGGACGAGGTCCATGAAGGCGCCGCCGACGAGATCGCGCTCGCCCCAGCCGAGCAGCGATGTCCAAGCCGGGTTCACCGCCTCGATGGTTGCGTCGTAGCGGGCGACCAGCATGATGTCGGTCGAGAGCCGCCACATGCGGTCGCGGTCGGCGGTCCGCTCCGCCACCAGGGCTTCGAGTTCCTCGCGAGAGCGCGCGAGCACCTCGCGCGCCTCGACGATGTCCTGGATGTCGGTGCAGGTGCCGAACCAGCGGGTGATCAGCCCGGCTCCGTCACGCATCGGGAGGGCCCGGCCGAGCGTCCAGCGGTATTGTCCGGAGTGGTGGCGCAGCCGGTACTCGATACGGTAGGGCTCGCCCGTCGCGAGGGACTCGCCCCAGACCTTCCAGGTCCGCTCCCGGTCGCCGGGGTGGACGATGTCCTCCCACTCCTCGCCGTCGGTCGAGCCAGGCGGCACGCCGGTGAAGTCGTACCAACGCTGGTTGTAGTAGTCGTGGTAGCCGTCAGCCCTCGCCGACCAGACCATCTGGTCGATGGAGTTGGCAATGGTCTGAAACCTCGCCTCCGCCTCGCGAAGCGCGTCCTCGCGCCCGCGCCGCTCCGTCACGTCGCGGTAAAACAAGGCAAGGCCTTCCGGGTGCGGGTAGGCGCGAACCTCCAGCCAGGCGGCGTGCCCGTCCGGCCAGACGTAGCGGTGCTCGAGCGTCAGGGGGGTGCGCTCCTGCATCGCGCGCAGGTACATCTGACCGATGGGCATGACGTCGGAGCCCGGGTAGACCTCCCAGTGCGAGCGGCCCACGACCTGGTCGGGCGGCCTTTCCTCAAGCCGTAAACCCTCGGCGTTCATCTGCAGGATGCGAAAGTCGTGGTCGAGGAGCATGAAGCCCTCGCCCATGCCCTCCAGCACGCCCGAGGCGCGGGCCTCGCTTGCGCGCAGAGCCTCTTCGGCCTTCACCTTGGCTGTCGTCTCGGTACAGGCGCAAAATATCCCGCGGACGATGGCGGCTTCGTCGCGGATCGGCGAGTAGGAGAAGGTGAAGTAGGTCCCCTCGTCATACCCGTGCCGGTTCATCGTAAGCGGCAGGTTCTCGGCCCAGGTCGCCTCGCCCGCCATGGCGCTGTTGACGTAGGGCGTGATGGCATCCCAGATCTCGTGCCAGATGTCGCAAAAGCGGCGGCCCAGGGCAGCCGGGTGCTTGTCGCCGAGGATCTCCGCATAGGCGTCGTTGTAGAGGAAGCCGAGCTCCGGCCCCCAGGCGGCGAACATCGGGAACCTGGAGCCCAACATCAGGCTCACGACCGAGCTCAGCGCCTGCGGCCAGGTCTCCGGCGCGCCGAGCGGCGAGGCTGACCAGTCGTGGGCGCGCATGCGCGCTCCCATCTCACCACCTCCCGACAGACATGCGACGGTCAAGGACGGGGCACTTTCGGACATGTTCTGCGGTCGAGTTTGGACGGTGGGGTGTGGCAAGCGGGAGGAACTCCCCGCCGCTCGCCGGTTCCGGTCGGCCATGATGCGTGGTGATGGCGGGTTTGCGGCACCGTGCCGGAAACGCCGCGACGGCCCCGGGGTTGCCCGGCCGCCTGGGCCGCCGAGGGCGGGGACCGTCCGCGCCCGTGACCGGGTCGAGGCTGTGGGTGAACCACGCGTCCTCGGGCGTGCCGTTCCGGTCCAGCACGAGGTGCTGGTCCTGCACCTCGACGGCTCCCTCGCCACTGAGAACCCGTGAGAACAAGGGGCCGAGCGTCTCCCAGACCTCCGGGAAGACCTCACGCGCCGGCCGTCCCAGAGCCGACGGGTGCTTGTCGCCGACGAGGGCAGCCCAAGCATCGTTGTAGAGGATGAGGAGGTCGGGTCCCCAACAGGCCACCATCGGGGTGGCGGCCTGCAGCACGATGCCGACCGTGACGGCGAGCGCGGCCGGCCAGCCTTCCGTCGGCCCGAGTGCTGTGGCGGACCAGTCATGCTCGCGCATGCGGGCGGCCATCTCGCCGTCGCCCGGGAACAGGTTCAGGGGTGCAGCCAGCGTATCGTCCATCCCGCGGTTGTGTCCGCTTCGGTCAGGAGCTCCGGTGTGGGAGGAATGCCGCACCCGGCACAAGCCCGTTGTCGCATCGCGCGTCCCGCGACCGCCCGTGCCGCGCCGAACCCCGGGCGTCCGGCAGGGACCGCCGGCGGGCGGACCCCGTTGCTTGCAGGTGCTACGCGCCAGACGCCGACGCGTTGCGGTCGGCATCGTAACCGCTCGGGTTCGTGCCGACGTGCGCTCGCCCGCGGGCGCGCTCGATCCGGTAGTGGATCGGCTTGAAGCTGCCGTTGTTCGACTGGAGCGCCGAGCAGGCGGTCAGGCCGATGAGAAGGTCTGCCTCCGCCTCGAAGGTGATGTGGTCGCCGGCCCGGCTGAGCGGCGGCTCGACCGTGAGGGTCCCCGTCGCACCGTCGACCGGCACGTTCATGAAGCAGTTGAACGCCACCGGGATGCGGTCGGGGGCGACCCCGAACGGCGCCAGAGCGTGGACGAGGTTGCCGAAGCAGCCCCGGTGCGGGTTCTCGTCGCCGTAGATGATGCGGAACGTGTCGGCCGAGCACGGCGTCAGCAGGAAGTCGTGGCGGCCCACCGTGTCCTCGACGATGCGCAGCAGCACGTTCGAGCGGTTCGAGTAGAGCGGGTCGCCGGTCGTCAGATAAATCCGGCTCGCATAGTCGAGTGTGCGACCGGATGAGATCACCTCGTCGAGGTCGTGACGGTTGAAGGCCAGGAGGTCGGCGACCTGTTCGCCGCGCGGGTCGATGACGGTGAGGCGGTCGCCCTTGTCGAGGGTGAAGGCCACGCCCGAGCGCGGGGCGATCTCGTGGGTGGCGGCGTCAGCGCACATCGGCGCCCCCCGAGTTGGTGCCGCGCGGACGGAAGGGGCAGCGCCACTTCTCGCCGACGACCCGGCCGCTGTATTGGCGCGCCTCCGAAGCCTCGCCGTGCCGCGCCAGCATCGGGTTGACCGAGCCGGCGAGCGCCTTGTCCCGCTGCAGGATGGAGGAGCGCAGCTTCTCGTAGCGGCCCGCCTCTCGGAGCTGCTCGAACTGGGCGTGCAGGTTGAAGACCAGGGCCGGCGAGGAAAACCGGCGCGCGGGCCGACTGGCGTTCGGGTGCAGGCCGACGACGAAGAACGCCTCGCCGGCAAAGCTCAGCGAGAAGTGCGGGTTGTCCGGCTCCCGCGCCACGCGCTCGTCCCAGGGATGGCCGAGCCAGGCGTCCTTGTCGGCGAGCGACTGCACCCGATCCCAAAGGTGCCGTTCGAAGCCCACTTCGTCGAGGGTGCCCGGCCCCTCGAAGATGACGGCAAAGCTCTGGAAGAGGTCGGGCTGTCGCCCGTAGCGCGCGGCGAAGGCCATCAGCGCCGGGTAGATGCGCATGTCATCCCACGCCGAGGTGATGTCGCGGGCGACCAGGACCCGCATCTGGCCCTTGGTCAGGGCCGACTTGGCGCCGACGCACGGGAAACCCGCATCGCGGATGAAGGCACGGAATGCTTCGGCCCTCGGGTGGTGGGTGTCGTCTCGGGGTAGCTGCATCTTAACTCGGCACGTCGGTCTCACGATTGCCCGCGGCACCGGCAAGGATGCCACGGGATCGGGCAACGGCGATGTCCGGTCCGCGTTCCGCGCAGCCGCCGCCTCGTCCTGCTTGTCCACATCGGGAGCGCATTCTTCGGATGGGCCTGAGCGCCTCGAACGGGTCGCGCATCCCAGCTGATTCGGCCTGTACCCCGATGGACCCCTTGCGTACCGGGAAAGGCTTGCGCGCGGCGCCGTTTCCGCATGCCTGGGGTCCTGCCCGGAGGAGCGCGTCGACGCTCGCATCCGCGCTTCACCCTGGTCGGCCGTTGCACCGACGATGCAGGGCGGAAACCTGAGAGGCACATCATGGATTAATTGGCAGCCTCTATAGATCGGGGCCGGGTCGGGAGGTGGCGTTGGCGGGCCAGGACATCGCGAGGAGGAGGGAACCGGACACCAGGCTCCTGCAGGCCGCCGTCGAAGCCTCGGGCGAGGCCGTCGTCATCACCTCGGCGGACCTCGACGAACCGGGACCCTCCATCGAGTACGTGAACCCCGCCTTTACGCGCATGACCGGCTATGGTGCCGACGAGGTTCTCGGCCGGACGCCTCGCCTCCTTCAGGGCTCTGGGACCGAGCGTGCCGTCCTCGACCGCATGCGGGCCACCCTGGTCGCCGGTGAGGAGTTCCAGGGCGAGGCGGTGAACTACCGCAAGGACGGCTCCGCATACATCGTCGAGTGGCTGATCACGCCGGTTCGCGACGGGGATGGCCGCATATCGCACTGGGTTTCGGTCCAGAGGGACGTCACCGAGCGGCGCCGCGGCGAGGACCGCCAGGCGCTGATGGTGCGCGAGTTGCACCACCGGGTGAAGAACACGCTCGCCACCGTTCAGGCCGTGGTGAATGCCACCGCTCGATCCTCGCTGACGGTCAACGAGTTCACCCAGGCGTTCACGGGCCGGATCGGCTCGCTGGCGCGAACGCACGCGTTGATCACCGAGGCCCTCGCCCAGGCCGCCTCGTTCGAGGGGCTGCTGCGGGCCGAACTCTCGCCCTATGGCGGGCGTGGACGGCTGACCCTGGAGGGACCCGACGTCATCCTGCCGTCGGAACTCGCGGTGCCGGTCGGCATGGCCCTGCACGAGTTGACCACGAACGCCCTCAGGCATGGTTCCCTGGCCGATCCGAACGGGCGGCTCCAAGTGACTTGGTGGGTCGAGGACGGGCATGCTGGGCGAGCCCTCCGCTGGGATTGGGCCGAGCACGACGGCCCCCCCACCAAGCACCCCACGCGCGAGGGCTTCGGCCATCGCCTCCTGAACAAGGTCCTGGCTGCCCAGACCGGCGCCGAGGTGGACGTCGCCTTCGCGCCCGATGGGCTTCGGGTCTCCGTGCGGATGCCGCTTCCGAGCGCTGACGCCGAGGCGAACCGCAACGCCTAAGCGACGGGGGGTTGGCGCGCAAAGCCTTCCGGGGCGTCACCGATGCGAGGCCTCAGGCCGGCGTCCGCTTCCGCTGACGGGCCAGGACACCGCGTAGCGCCCGCGCGACCTGTTCGGCCGAGTAGGGTTTGCGCACGAGCTCGAAGCCGTGCGCGTCGTCACGCGCCAGCACGTCGCTGTAACCGGTGGTCAGGATCACCGGCAGGTCCGGGTGGCTGACCCGCAGCCGCCGGGCAAGCTCGACCCCCCCGATGCCGGGCATCACCACGTCCGAGAACACGGCGTCGAACCGCGACGGCACCCTTCCCAGCTCGTCGAGCGCCGCTTCCGCGTTGTGCGCCCAGACCGTCGTGTGGCCGAGATCCTCCAGGAGTTGCGTGCAGAAGCGCCCGACGTCGAGGTTGTCCTCCACCACCAGCACGGACAGGGCGCGTCCCCCGTCCTGCTCGCCGGCTTCGTCGTCGCCATCCTCCTCGACATGGAGGGGTGGGCCGACATGGGGCAGGTAGAGCGTGAAGGTCGTCCCGCGCCCCACCTCGCTCGCCACCTCGACGTCGCCGCCCGACTGCTTGGCGAACCCGATCACCTGGCTCAGGCCCAACCCGGTTCCCTTCCCCACCTCCTTGGTGGTGAAGAACGGCTCGAAGATGCGCGCGAGGAACTCCGGCGCGATGCCGGCGCCCTCGTCCGAGACCCGTACGACGGCAAAGGGGCCGGGGGCGCCCGCGTGCCCGCGAATGGAGGGCAGCGCTTCGCCGCAGGTGAGCCGGAGCGTCAGCGTGCCCTCGCCGTCCATGGCGTCGCGTGCGTTCACGGCGAGGTTCACCAGCGCGGTCTCGAACTGGCTCGTATCGGCCCGCACGTGGCAGGGTTCGGCGGGCACCTCCGTCACGATGCGGATGCGCGCGCCGGTCACCGCGTTCAGCATCTCCGCGGTGGCCCGCACGCGCTCGCCGATTTCGAACACCTCCGGCTTGAGGGCCTGGCGGCGGGCGAAGGCGAGGAGCTGGCTGGTCAGCTTGGCGGCGCGGTCGACCGTGTCGGCCACCGCCTCCAGGTAGCGGACCCGGCGCTCCTCCGGCAGGGTCGGCCGGCGCAGGAACTCGACCGACGAGCGGATGATGGTCAGCAGGTTGTTGAAATCATGCGCGACGCCGCCGGTGAGCTGGCCCACCGCCTCCATCTTCTGGGCGTGGCGCAGCGCCTCCTCGGCCCGCGCGAGCTGCTCCTGCCCGCGCACCCGTTCGGTGGCGTCCACGCCGTACTGGAAGGCGCCGATCCGCCGCCCCTGCGCGTCCCGCAGCGTCGTGAACCGGATCTCGTAGCAGGACCGCGACCGACCGGGGCCGCCGAACTCCTCGACGATCACGAACTCCTCGCCGGCGAGCGCCCGCCCCCAGACCGAGCGAACCAGTTCCCGCTGCTCGGGAACGCCGTCCAGGAGACCGAGGAGGTCGTCGCCGACCTTGGGCCGCACGCCGTACGTGGCCTCGAACTCGTTGGCGAAGGCGCGGTTCAAGGCCAGCACGCGGTAATCGGGGTCGAGCGCCGCGACCAGGGCGTCGGTCGTCTCGAACACGTCGGCCCAGAGCTTGCGCTGCGCGAGCGCTTCCTCGACCCGGCGTTCGAGCGTCGCATTCATCTCGCGCAGCCGCTCCTCCGCGACCCTCCGGTCGTGGATGTCCTCGACCACGCCGTACCAGCGGACGATGCCGCCGCCCTCGTCCCAGCGCGGCCGCGCCCGGGCGCGCATCCAGCGGTACTCCCCGACGCCCGCGACGCGGATGCGGTAGTCGACGTCAACCGGTTCGCCCGAACTCAGCGAGGCCGCGAAGACCGTCATCGTCCCCGGCAGGTCATCGGGGTGCAGCGCCTTGGCCCAGCCCGCCCCGTCCGGTTCGCCGGCGGCTTGCCCGGTGAGTTCGAGCCAGCGGTTCGAGTACGAGGTGATGTTGCCGTCCGCGTCGCAGGTCCAGGGCACCTGCGGGTTGAGCTCGACCGTGTGCCGGAAGTGGTCCTCGCTCTCGCGCAAGGCGGCCTCGGCGAGCACGCGGTCGGTGGTCTCGGCGGTGACGCAGAACAGGCCGCCGATGCCGCCGGCATCGTCGAGGACCGGCGAGTAGGTGAAGGACCACCAACTCCGCTCGGGTTCTCCCTCGCGCGAGAGGTCGAGCATGACGTCCGTCATCTTCCGGCTCTCGCCGGCCATCGTGGCGTCGACGAGCGGCCCGATCTCGCCCCAGATGCTCGCCCAGACCTCGCGGAAAGGCCTGCCGAGGGCCGTGGGCAGGCGGTAGCCGAGGATCGGCCGGTAGGCGTCGTTGTAGAAGCAGAGCAGGTCCGGTCCCCAGGCGAGGAACATCGCCGTGGGACAGGAGAGCATCAGCGAGAGGGTGGAGCGCAGGGCCGTCGGCCAGGTTTCCGGAGGCCCGAGCGACGTTGCCGACCAATCGCGGGCACGGATCTCCGCACCGGTCACACCCCCGGGCGGCAGGAACGGGAACGCGTCAGGCATGTCGCCCGCAACCCTTCGCCGCGTCGCTCGTGGTCCTCCGACGGCCCCGGCCGGCCTGGGATGTCGCGCAACGGGAAGTCCTGCTTGGCATGGCGGCCGCGTCACCTGTCGCTTCGGCGTGGCAGGGCGCCCTGGCCCGCCACGCTCGGTCGGTCTGGGCCCTAGATAGTGCGGGTTCACGCGCACGACTGCTCCCTTGGGGGGCTGCGTCGTCGCGGCCGCCTGAATGGAGAACGGCCGATGAGCACGACATCGGCGGCCCGCGGGCACCAAAGCGCGTCCACTGCCGTTGTGAAGATGCCCCAGGGCCGACCGTGAGCCCTGCTTCCCGGTGAGCCATGACGGACCAGCCTGCCCCGCCGCCTCCTTCCGCCCGACCCGAGCGGACCTCGCCGGCCTTGTGGACCGCGTGCCTGGGCGTGGCCCTCGTCGGTCTGGTCGCCTTACCGAGGCGGCGCGGAGGTTCCTTGCCGATTGCGTCCGGCGGTCCGGGGAAAGAGGACCGGACGCTCGGTACCGGGGATGGACCCGTCTCGCACGAGGGCGCCGCGGCCGAGCGTTTGGCGGACGCCGAGCCGGAGCGCGGGCGCAAGGCGGACACGCCCTCCGAGATCCCTGCCAAGGGCTGGAAGGACATCGCGCTCCGCCTCTACCAGGAGTTCAGCAACGACCGCATCCTGCTGGTCGCGGCGGGAGTGACCTTCTACGCCATCCTGGCCCTGTTCCCGGCTATCGCGGCGCTCGTCTCCATCTACGGCGCGGTCGCCGACCCGAGCACCATCGCCCATCACCTGAACGAGTTGCGCGGCATCCTGCCGGACGGGGCCCTCGACATCGTCGGCGGCCAGGTGAAGCGGCTGGTCGACAAGGGCGACAAGGCGCTGGGCCTCACCGCGGTGATCAGCATCCTGATCTCGCTCTGGAGCGCGAACGGCGGGATGAAGGCGGTCTTTGACGCGCTCAACATCGCCTACGAGGAGAAGGAGAGGCGCTCCTTCGTGATGCTCAACCTGCAGTCGCTGGCATTCACCGTCGGGGCGCTGCTGTTCGTGGTGCTGGCGCTCACCGGCATCGTGGTCGTGCCGGCCGCGTTGCAGGTGCTCGGGCTCGACCAGAAGGCCTGGTACATCGCGCTCCTGCGCTTCCCTGCCCTGCTCGTCCTCGTCATCGCCAGCCTGGCGGTGCTCTACCGCTTCGGCCCGAGCCGCCGGAAGCCCCGGTGGCGCTGGGTGACATGGGGCAGCGCGGTGGCCGGCACCCTGTGGCTGGTCGCGTCGGGACTGTTCTCCTGGTACGTGGCGAACTTCGGCAGCTACAACGAGACCTACGGCTCGCTGGGCGCGGCCATCGGCTTCATGACCTGGATCTGGCTATCCACGACGGTGGTGCTGCTCGGGGCCGAGCTCAACGCCGAGATGGAGCACCAGACCGCGCGCGACAGCACGGTGGACGGCGACAAGCCGCTCGGCGCCCGCCAGGCCCGCATGGCCGACACCGTCGCCGCGTCCACCTGACAGGTCCTTGCCGAGGCGCCGCGCGGGCGATTGCATCTCCACCAGGGCCGGCCTACGGCGGACCCGGTGGCTCAACGGGCGATCTTCCCCTTCCAGGATGTCCGATCCGGCAGAAAGCTCATCGGCAGCCAAACAGCGCCGAGGCCGGCCAAGGATACGACGTCATGAGGCGGCACGTCCGGTGCGGCCAGGCCTTTCGTCGGGCCGCCTCCTCATCGTCGTACGTTCCTCTCGAAGGCCGGGGTCCGGTCACTGCGAACCGACGGTCGTTGAGCTCCGCGAACGGGCGTCCCTCCGCGATGCGCTGGCGGAGCTTGTGCCGGACCTTGCCGGGACGGATGGGCCACCCCCGCGCGGCTTTGCCGTACCGGCGGGTGGCGTCCATCCAGCCGTCCGGCAGCTAGTCGAGGTATCATGCCAGTATCAGGCAAGAAACTGATACCAGAATGGCTTCGGAAGCGCTTGAGGAAGTCCGCGTAACCGCCTGATGGCGGAGCGCAAAAGCTTTGTGGCGGGCGATCGGGATCGAACCGACGACATTCAGCTTGGGAAGCCGTGGCAACTGTCTGATTTCATTGAAATGTGTTCCCCTTCGCGACCTCTCCCCATGTGGAAGTTATGGTCCGCGTCTGGTCGGGGAGTTGGCGATTAGTTAGATGCTCAGGATGCCAACTCCCCTCCCCGCTTCCGTCCTCGAGATGGACCAGCGGCCTTGCCAGCACGTCGCCGGGCGTCGTCCCGTGCCGCGGCCTGCGCGAGGCGGAATGGGCCGAGACGCACCGGCGCTGCCAGGAGTTCGTCGAGCGCTGGGGAATGCAGGCGCACGCGACCGGATGGGACACGCTGCGGCTGTTCGGGGTGAGCCCGGACCTCGGCGCGATCCGCGGCGATTTCTGCGGTGTCCTGATCCCGTGCACACGCGACGTGACCGAGGCGACGGATGAGTGGATCCGGATCGGGAACGGGCGAGCGTACCGGGCGCACCCGATCAAGCAGCCGGGCATGATCCCGATCTGGGGGACGAAGCGATGACCGGCGGCGACGCCTACAAGCAGAAGCTCCTCACCGACGACGCGCTCGACGCGGCGATCTCGGCCTACCTCGCCGACCCGTCGGCGCCAGCCATCATCGAGATCGGCGACAAGCGCCTCGACGTCGCCGCGGCCGTCCTGGCGAACGCCTACAGCACGGAGGTGCTGGCGCGGGAGGGCGTGACGGGGCCGCAGCGGCGGCATGCGGTGAAGACGGCGATCTTGCTGGCGCCGGTCGGGTGAACCTCACCGCCTAGCTGGCATGACCTGCGCGCCACTATGACTTTAATGCTACTCCGGGTTGCGTCATAGCGCAGCACCACTGAAAGCGGTGGCATAAGCTTCGCCTTTTGTTACGTTCGACCGCCGCGGTCACGTGTATGGCGGTTAGAGGTAGTATCATGGCGACGGTGACTGACAATTTTACCATAACTCGTCAGACCTCTGGGCAAGATACTGCTAAAATAAAACTCGAAATCAATAATGAAAATGGAAATGTTATCGGGGCATCAGGAACTATATACGAAAAGTCTATCGACGGATTATCGGACTATCTGAATTCCAGCAATACAGTTTACGAGTCTTATCGGTTCGAATCCCATGGAACGGTATAATACGCATATAATTTCAAAAATATCAGTATTTCAGCAGGCGGTTTCAATTATAATATTACCGGAAATGGTCAATTACAAAATCAAACTGCCACTATCAATGGGTCAGAAAATTCACAGATAGTCGGCACAACCAATTCAGATATGTTATTTCTCTATCTTCTATGTTTTGTTGCGGGGACACAGATCAGCACCATGCGTGGCAACGTCGCGGTGGAAGATCTGCGGATCGGCGATCAAGCGGTGACTGCCTCCGGTGCCCTGCGGCCGATCGTCTGGATCGGCCATCGCGCCATCGACGGCGCTGGCGTGGTCCTCATAGACGATCAGCAGCCGATCCGCATCCGCGCTGAAGCCTTCGGGCCCGGGCTCCCCGTCCGCGACCTGCGCCTGTCCCCCGGACATCCGGTGCTAGTCGGCGCCGACGAGGACGGCACCGGCGGCTACCTCGTCCCGATCATGTGCCTGATCAACGGCACCAGCATCATCCGCGAGCCAGTGACCTTGGTCACCTACTGGCACGTTGAACTCGATGCCCACGACATCCTGCTGGCTGAGGGCCTGCCTGCCGAGAGCTACCTCGACTGGGGGAACCGACCATTCTTCGAGGAAGCCTCTGACCACGCCCTACACAACCCCGACTTCGTCGTGCCGGGCCTTTCCGCCCGCTGCCGGCCGGTGGCGGTGGACGGACCGGCGGTAGAGGCGGAGCGGGCGCGACTGTCGACCGTATTCGCCGCCTCGCTAGGAGAGGCCTGCGCCTGGGATGAGGCCGGGCGCTTCGCCTGGATCGCCGCGTAGCCCGGACTGGTAAAATCCCCGCCGGCTGTTGTTGGCGGGGCTCACTGTACTGCCGACACCCTCGGCACCTCGCTCAACCGCGTCGTGAACCGCGGCGAGCGCCTCGAGGATGGTGATCCTGCTGGCAAGGGTCAGATGCCCCGTTTCTCGCAGGCCCTTCTGCGCTTGCTGCACCTTTCCGAGTGGGCGTAGCCTGCGGCCTGGGAGGAGTGAGCGATGTCGATCACCTACCCTGAAGCATGGATCCCCGACCCCGATGGCCGCTCCCGCGTCGGGCAGGTTTACCGCGGCGAGGAGTCGATCGGTCGCGTGCGCCGCTGGCAGGACGAGGACGCCGGCTTGATCCGGGAATGGTTCACGGCCGAGCGAAAGAAGGGCGCCTTCTACGAGCCGATCGCGGGCACGCACGCGACCTTCGAGGAGGCGCTGGAGCGCATCGTCATGTACAGCGTGGCGCATTGAGCCCGGCCGCCTACGTCGCCCTCACCTTCGCCATGCTCCTATCCTGCGCCTGAGGTGCGGTGTTGTGGTCGAGGCGGGCGGCGCGGCGCCTAGAGCATTTTCCGACGAAGTGGATACCGGTTCGTCGCAGAAAATGCGGCAAAACCAAAGACCTAGAGAAGCTTCGCGATTGCGGAGCGATCGTGAAGCGCTCTAGACGACATTCTAGCCGATGCGCAAGGTCGACCCATCGCTAAAATGTAATACATCGATGCCTGATACGCTAATTAGGGCTTGACCCCCAAGTTCATTTTTCAGATCGACTATCGTGGAGCTTGCGCCGCTGCTTATGGTGGCATCTGCGCTGGTGTATCCAGACACAGCCAATATATCGCTGCCTCCTCCGCCTATGATAGTATCCGATCCCGTAAATTTGGATATATAAAATAAATCATCACCATTCGTACCGAAAATTTGTGTGTTGCCGTTCTTCGTATCAACAAACGTTGTCCCTCCAAGACCACCATACATTGAGTCTGCGCCGTTTCCAGCATAGAGGGTATCGAATGCTCCTACAGAGACTAATATATTTTCTCCGGAAATAGCAGTTAGGGTATCTGAGCCGGCTCCTCCTGTGAGGGTATCATGTCCGTCGGAGTTGCCGCTGGATATCAGGGAGTTGCCACCGGATCCCGCTGTGAGACTTGATCTGCCACCACCGTAGAGAGTGTCACGACCAACGCCCCCCTGGAGAATGTTGGCACCAGACCCTGCCAGCAATGAGTTGTTTCCTCCTCCAGCCTCTAAAGTATCAGATCCTGATCCGCCGTATAATTGGTCGGAACCAAATCCGAGCGCAACAAGCTTATTCTCGCCTGAGACAGCAACCAAGGTGTCATTGCCGGCACCGCCGACGAGTGTATTTCTTCCTCCAACGTCTGTGAAGAGGAAGCTCCCACCTTGGCCAGCCCGCATATTAGTCAGCCCGCCACCAAACAGAGTGTCGTGACCGGCGCCGCCCTGGAGAAAATTTTGGCCACTTCCTGCGTAGAGCAGATTATCACCGGTGAGGGCTGTGAGCGTATCGGAGCCAGATCCGCCATACAGTTGGTCGGATCCGCTGCCGAGCCCAGTTAGCTGGTTCGCGCCGGAGCGAGCGACTAGTATGTCGTTTCCTATGCCGCCAATGAGAACGTCATGGCCATGGGCATCTGTGAACAGGAAGCTCCCGCCGGCCCCTGCCGTGAGGCGACTATTTCCTCCACCAATAAGGGTGTCCTGCCCCCCGCCTCCTTCGAGATAATTCCTGCCTGTGCCAGCTATAAGCAGGCTGTTTCCGCCATTGGTCGAAACCAGTGTATCTGTCGCTTGGCTACCAACGAGAGTGTCATTTCCTCCCCCGGAAAATATCAAGAAATTCTCGGAATTTGAAATGTACGCAGGAGCAGACAGCGACTCGCTCTTTGCTGTACCATTTATCGTTTTGGAAAAATTTATAGATGTAGTAATAAATTCATCCCCTCCGTTATCACTCTTTAGCGTCAGATGACTTCCTTGTTGTATATTTGTATCATTGGACAAGACATAGACCTGACCGCTATTTATATCTTCGAATGAAATTGCAGAACTTGTTTGAAATCCAGTCTGTCGTGCTTCGAAACTGTATCTAGGTTGAAAATATGGCCCACCCCTAAATCCTGTTATCTGCGAACCTATAGTTATTGTAACGATACCCGTGTTTATGCCTGCCTCATATTTGCTATCGATGCTTATAGACGGCGCTCCAAGCCCAAAACTGCCACCTACACTGTAATTCCTAAGGTCCGATAGCAATACGTTATCCGGGCCTATTGTAACAGTCTGAGTACTTTCCTGCGTATTTGCGCTGCCAACAGCAACGAAGCCACCCGCGTAATAAACGTCATATAGCGCTCGATAGGGTGCATATGACCCGCCGCCGCCATTAAGAGATTGCTGTCCGGCTGGGGTATAAAAATCCACGAAACTCATATCTTGTCGCCGCTCTTTGCTGATTAGTATTATGATCTGCTGGAATAACTGTCGCTACGATTGTAAGTTCAATCTAGGAACGAACGGATCGCATATTACGATATACGATCCGACGCTCGAACAAGCTAACCATAGGCTATCCTTGAAAACCCAGCACAACAAGAAACTGCGACAGACCATATCGTAAGCCACGCCGAACGCCAATACGATCTCTGACAACGGCAGTCGCGACTACTTCGGTGAGATCGGTACAAATTTACGTTGTATTAATTTTACGATTTCGTGCCCTGCAGCGCGGCATCTATAGATGAGATGCGCTGCTTACTAACAGATAGGCTTTCAATCGGGGAGCTTTGTACGACTGTTGCTTGCGAGATCTACAGCACCGCTGATACACTCGGTACCTCGCTCAACCGCGTCGTGAACCGCGGCGAGCGCATCTCGAACTTCGTCGACCAGGTGCGCTTTTCGACGAGCCCCGCCCGCGCCGGCACCACGGCACCTCGCCCGAACCGGCTGTTGCAGGCATCCATCGCCGCCATCAGCTTGCCGGACTTCTCCCGGTCGAGCGCATCGAACAGCGGGCGTGGCGCCTCGTCGAGCGGCACGAGGTCAGTCGTCACCAGCCCCGCCTTGCTGTAGCGCCAGGGCGTCGGGCTCTGCTCGCGCTAGGTCATCGCCACACCGCGGATCGCCGCGTCGATCAGGTGGCGGGTGTCGTTCGTCGCCTCTGGGAGATGCACCACCTTCGAGACCGAGCGCATCGGGTCGCCGCGGTCGTGCTCGCTGGTGTGGTAGAAAACCGTGACGGCGGAGACCGCGAGCCCATCGCGCCGCAGCTTCTCTCCGAGCCGCGTGGCGTGCGCCGCCACCGCCTGCTCCAGCACCGTTCGATCGGTGATCCGGGATGAGAACGAGCGGGTGACGGCGCAGCCCTTGCGCCGAGCCGGCACGATCTCGAGCGGCAGGCAGGCGCGGCCGCGCAGTTCGTGGATGATGCGCTCGCCCACCACCGTCAGCGACTGTCGCGCCGGCCGGGGATCGAGGTCGCGCAGATCCGCCACCGTGTCGACGCCCATGGCCTCCAGGCGGGCGAGCGAGGCCCGCCCGATGCCCCAGACCTCGCCGACCGAAATCCCAACCATCCAGGCCGCGCGCTCCGCCTCGTCGGACAGGTCGCACACGCCTCCGAGCTCAGGCACGGTCTTGGCGATGTGGTTGGCGAGCTTGGCGAGGGTCTTCGTCGGCCCGATCCCGACGCAGGTGGGCAGGCCGGTCCACTGGCGTACCGTTGAGCGAAGGTCGCGCGCGAGCGCCACGCGGTCGCGCTCGCGCACGTCGGACAGGTCGAGGAAGCTCTCGTCGATGGAGTAGATCTCCACGTCCGGCGCGAACTGCCGATAGACCGTGTTCGCCCGGGCGCTCATGTCCCCGTAGAGGGCATAGTTCGAGGAGAACACCCGCACGTTCTTCTGGCGGCACAGGTTGCGGATTTTAAAGAATGGCTCGCCCATGCGGATCCCGAGCGCCTTGGCCTCGGCGGTGCGGGCGATGGCGCAGCCGTCGTTGTTCGAGAGCACGATCACCGGCACGCCGGTAAGCTTCGGGTCGAACACGCGCTCGCAGGAGCAGTAGAAGGAGTTGCCGTCGATCAGCGCGATCGCCCGGCTCATCGAACGAGGCTCGCACGGGCCTTCACATCTACGGCCTTGACGGAAGTGAGTCTCTCGCGAGGAGGGCACCGGCGAGCATGGCCGAGAAGCGCTCCCATCCGCGCGCGACGACCTTGGGACCGGGTGGCGAGTTGGGAGCGTTCCAGCCGCCGTGGCGGGCCACGATCCACTCTAACCAGCTCAGGTTGCCGACGGGGTGAGGGTTGCGCAGGCGGTCCGTGCTGCCCTCGCAGGCCCGCCCCAGTTCCGCGACCACTGGCAGAGCCGCCTTATCCAGAACGTCCTGCATCGGTCGTCGGCTGCCGTCGCGGGCATCGACCAACTGCAGGATCCGCACGGCGGCTCCCAGCGCCAAGGCACTCAGCCGGAACAGCTTGTCTGGCACCCGCACCTGTGTCTCGTCCAGGCCGAGCCCGTCGCGCTTGAGAGCGCGGAACACCTCCTCGATCCGCCACCTCAACCGGTACAGCCGCACCATGTCCTGCGCGGCGGCGGCATCCGGCACCGCCCGCGTCGTCAGAAGCCGCCAGCACAAGGGCGTCACGCCCACAGGCGGCTCGAGTTCCTGCACGCAGACGCCATGCAGCCTCAGGCTGGCCGGCTCGCGGGCGCCTGGGCCGGAGGGACGGACCACCTCGACCGGTCCGGCCTGCAGCCTCACCTTGGCGATGCGGGCCGGCACCCCAGGGCGAGCCGGCACCTCCACGGTGCCGGTTGTCGCGACGGGCCATGACGCCTTGTCCTGAAGGCTGCCCCCTTCAACCAGTGGCCGGTCATGGCGTGCCCGCACCAGAAGATCGCTGCCCGCGGGCCGACGGGCGAAGTGGCTGTAGATGTCGCCCTCCTGGTCGGCGACCACGATCAAGCTCCGGGCCGTGTCGGCCAAAGCCGTCGCGGCAGCGGCCGCTCCGGTGATCCAGCGCTGGCTCTCCTTGTCCTCGACTGGCCGCCGGTGACGTGGCGCCGTCTGGCGGGCGGCGCGGGTCCAGAGCTGGGCGTCGACCAAGCCCAGCACCGCCTCGTCCTCGGCATCGACGGCGATGACCGGGTGCAGGAAGAAGCCGGGATTGCGGCCGTTGCCGGCCGGCCCCAGGCCATGGCGGCCAGCAGCAGCTGGGGTGAAGTTGATCTCGCTCGTGTCCTGGACGGCCACGATCGGACGCCCGGCGCAGGCCTGGGCCGTGCGGGCTGCAAAAGCCTGCAGGATGCCCTGCCAGTCAGCGCAGGGCGAGGAAAGGTAGCGATGGGCGGCCGCCGTACCGGCTTCGCTGCCGCCCACCGTGCTCAGCACCACGCTGCCGGTGGTGACGATCCGCTCAAACAGCCACGCCCCCCGGGCCTCGGTGCGTACGTCGCCCGATCCAAAGCCTCGCATCGGTTGTCCTCGCTGAACCGCAAAGACGCCCAACTCACAGACGCCGAACCATTTCCGTCAAGGCCGTAGGCCTTCACATGGTGCCAGCGAACTGAGAACAGCAGCACGCCCCAGAGCAGACCTTCCTCCAGGTCATCCAGGGCGAATTCCTCGTCCATCTCCGGGTTGTCGAACGTGAGCGACAGCCGGTTGCCGGTCATGATCAGGCGCTTCAGGCTCATCTCGCCGTTGACCACCGCGACCACCACCGCGCCGGAGGCAGGCGACAGCGAGCGGTCGACCACGGCCAGATCCTCGTCGTGGATGCCGGCGCCCTTCATGCACCAGCCGCGCACACGCCAGATGAACGTGGCGAGTGGGTTCGGCACCAGCCAGCGCGGGAGCTCCAAGGCCCCCTCGATGAAGTCCTCGGCAGGACTCGGGAACCCGGCGCAGAACGTCGGGAGCATGAACGGGATCCGCACGAGCCCGCCCGCATCCGCCGCCTCCGCACCGACCCGATAGAGACTCACGCGCGCCCTCCGCGCTAGAACGGAAAGAGAACAAACAGGCCGGAGGTTCCCGGTCAAGGCCCCGCTTCGGGCCTGTGCGGAGCGGGGACGGCGGGATCAGGAGATCGTGATGGGGATGCGGACCACCTTCGTGGTGCAGACGTTCGAGATCCACCGGAAGCGGCTGCGACCGGGCAACCGGGACGTGGCGCCGACGGAGAGCGGAGCGCTGAAGCGTGCCGAGGCGATCGCCGGCCGGATGCCGGGCGCTGCGGCCCTGCGGATCGTCGCGGACGACGAGACGGGCGAACTCGAAAGCGCGACGATCCTGGGGCAGTTCGGCGAGGTGCCGGAGGACTTTGCGGAGCAGGTCAGCGGCGCATGAGGTGCCGAACATCCTTTGCACATACAGCGCCGCAGGCTCTCGGATTTGTGACGGTCCCTGCCCGAGTGGTTCGGATCAGGACCATTCGCTCTCCGGCGAGGCTTGTAGAGGGGGAGCGAGGCCAGCGCGCGACTGTCATTCTCTTGTAGTTGACCAACCTAGGGAGCGGAGCGACCGAGGCCGCTCCGCCGATCGCGGTCAGCGATTGTTGTTACCGTTGTAGTTCCCGTTGAGCGCACCCCAGTTATAGTTGCCGTTGCCGTTACCGTTGAAGTACCCCAAGTTATTGTTGCCGTTGAAGTTGCCGTTGAAAGCGCCGGTGTTGAAATTGCCGTTGTAGTTGCCGTTTCCAACACCGGTATTGCCGTTGCCGTTCCCATTGCCACTCCCGATACTGCCGAAGCCACCGATCCCCGTGGCGTAGCTGGCCGAGGGAAGACCAACGAGCGCGAGCATGGTCACGGCCGAAAGCAGGATCTTTTTCATCGGATGCCTCCTTGAGTGAGCAACCATTACGCGTGGCGTTGCTCGGCTCTGGGGGGATGCGCACCGAAGCAGCGCCGTTTCAAGCATTCGCCCAAAAAACCCCTTAGATGAAGCCTGATATACGTCTTAATCTTTTGCGATTATGGTGGTGACCGTACTCGTCTCTGCCGGTAGTGGCCGGCGCCAGTCGAGTGCAGACCTTCGCATAGCCAAGCTGATTGGGTCTTGACCCTAAGGGATGTGCCGTCGCCCCTCGTCATCAGTCGGAATGTGTCGTGACCGGCTGGACAAACACAAAAAACCCGCCAGCACTGGGCTGGCAGGTTGTGAGGCGATCCGAAAGGGCAAACATATCGGATGCCGCTGGGTACGCCATGGCTCGCTTTCGGTCAACTTAGGCGCCAGGTCTAGGCCCGGCTGGAGATAAATTGCTGAGGCTTAGTTCACCAGATGGATCCGGCTCCTTGTTTCCTCGCAATGCTTAGAAACCAATCGGATACAACTCCTACCACGCTCGCGAGCGGCACACGTGGTGTCCGGCATGGGCAGACCTTGACCCGAGCGACCCGCTCGACGAGGGGCTGATCCAGGGAGCCTATGACCGAGCGCGAGCGTGGATGGAGATGAACGGCGGGGACGAGGGGGTGAGGCGCAGCCGCAACCCCCGCCGAGCCTACGACGAGGACGGCCGCGAGATCGCCCCGCCAACCGTCGGGAGCGCCCGCGCCCAGGGCGAGACCACGATCGCGGCCCACTGCCACGACTGCGGGCATCACGCGATCGTCGCGACGGATCGCTTCTCGGCCGACCTGCCGATCCCCGACATCGCGCTCCGGCTGCGCTGCTCGGCCTGCCAGAGCAAGCGCATCGGCGTGATGATGGACATGGCCGCGCACTACGCGCGCCTCACCACTGAGACCGGGTGGAAGATGGACCCGCGGCCGTGGCTGAATGTGAGGAGTTTAAAAACAGACGAGCCTGGTAACCATTAGGCTGCCGGGCTCTTCGCAGGAGTGAAAGTCAGATCAGGTAGGTGGTGCCGTGCGGTCCGAACACTTTTGGACAGTTTGAGGCCTCCACCAAAGCGCGAGCTGCTCTTAGATCAATCTTCAGCGCGACGGCTACCTCAGCCACGGTTTTCCACGAAGGTTTCATCGGCTATCCCCCCAAAATTTGTTTAATTCATTTGACGTACATGCGTCGCGTTTTGCTTCATTAGCAGTATGCAATTTCGGGCCCGTGGCACTTAAATTTGTTTAGTTTGGTCAATACGAAAAAGCCCCGCTCGGCGGCTGCCGGCGGGGCTGAAGGTGAGGTCTCGGGGGTCCGATGAAGTCGCCGGTCAACGGGCCGGCGGTGGGGCCGGTTCCGGTGCACTACTCGTGGCGGTCGACGGTCCGGTTATGGATGACCTGCTCCCGGTCGATGCTGCGCAGCAGATCGGTCTGGGCCTTCGCCTCTTCCCGCGTGACCCGCACGCATTCCGCGATCCGGGCCAGGTGCTCGACCTGCTGCCGGCCGATCTCGCGCAGATCCCGCAGGATGGTCAGCACCTCGGCCGGTCCTTGCAGATGCACCATGGCGTCACCCACCGTACCAGGCGCCGGGGGTGGCACCTCGTGCTTCTCCTTGTTCGCCCTCAGTACCATGGCGACGCACGTTGCAGCCACGGCGCCACCGACGAAGACCTGCAGCGCCGGCATCGACGACAGCAGGGGGAGCAGTGCGATCAGGTGCTCCATGCTACTTCACGCGCTCCAGCGCAGCGAGGGCCCTGCCGAGCCGTGACCGGCGATCGACCGCGTCGAGGCGCGCCACGTAGCAGGAGATGGCCTCGAACAGGGTCAGGGTGCCGAAGACCGGGATGACGAAGGACGGCGCCTCGGCGGTGAAGGCGTCGACCACCAGGGCAAGGGTCAGCTGCGCCATCACCAGGGCGCCGAGCCCGGAGCACACCGCCCGGATGTTGGCGCCGTTCGGCCGTGTCACCCCGTTGTTGATGTGGCCGTTCAGCCAGAGGGCGGTGACGCGCAGCACGCCCACCGCCCCGAAGAAGAAGGCCATGTTGCCCTCGCTGAATCCGTGCTCTGCGAGAGGCTTCAGCGAGGCTCGCTCCATGGTGTCGCCCGGCATCGCGAGCGTCACGGCGATCAGCAGCATCATGACCGCCATAGCCCACTCGAACAGGCGGTTGAAGCTGTAGGCGCCCGCCGGGTGGGCGGGCGTGCTCGGGCCGGCCGGGAACAGCATGGCGGCGGGCCCCTAACGCGACGCCGACCGCGGCGCGCCGGATGCCTCGAAGGAGGCCAGCGCCGGGCCGAGCACGCTCCGCTCGTCTGCCTCCTCATCGAGATCCAGCTTGCGGAGGATCAGCTTGGCGACGCCTTCCGCACCGCCGGCCTGCTCCCAGACAATCCGCGGCACCGCCTCGGCGCCTCGGCCGAGGCCGGCGGCGACGACGCGCGAGCCGAGTTCGACGTTCAGCTGCTTGCCCTTCACGGCCCCTTTCACCGCGCTCAGGCCGTGCTCGGCGAGCGCCGTCGCCAGCTGCTCGAGGCGCGTCTGGGTGAGCACGAGCCCGGCCCAGACGTAGCGCTTCCGGATCGCCTGCGCCGCCCATGCTGCGAGCGGCGGCAGGATGATCAGGAACACGTTAAAGCCCGCCTGGGCGAGATCGCCGAGCCACTGGCCCCAGGGGAGCGGCAGGGCGGTGTCGCTGGCGATGGCCTCGGTGGCGAAGGCCGCGAGCGGCAGAACGAGGAAGACGGCGAGGCAGGCGAGCGCCAGCGCCGCGAGCAGGAGCTTGCGGATCATAGGAGGTGACCTTGTGAGGGGAGTTGCCCCGTAAGGAGGGGAGTTCCGCGCGGCGCGCCCGGCCGGCTCGGGTGGTCTTCAGGCAGCCAGCAGCTTGCCGCAGGCTGGGCACTTCGCCGGCGCCGCGGGTGCGGGCTCGGCCGCCATGGCGAGTGCCGCCTTGCGCACCTCCTCGACGCGCCGCGACCAGCCCTTGCCGAACCGCGCCCAGATCGACAGCTGCCGCAGGAACGCCAGCCGCCCGTCGCATAGGGCGTCGATCAGGTCGGCCGGCTTGTGCTTCGCCACAGCCGCCAGGGTGATCGGCCCAAGCGCGCCGTCGTCGGCGATTCCGAGCGCCCGCTGCAGCCCGATCACCGCCCGCTTGTTCCCGCTGTTCACGGCGAAGTCGAACAGCGCGTAGGCCAGGCCGGGCGGGAGTTCGTCGGCCCGGACCGCGTCCCAGTAGTTCCGACGGTAGATCGGCGCCACGGTCGCGACCGTCAGCGCCCGCACCTCCGCCTTGGTCGCCGGCCGGCCGAGCCACAAGCTCAGCGTGCCGATGGTGACGCCGAGGTTGGTGGCGCCGCCCGGGTTGGCTGGGTCGTCCACGTAGCCGTCCTCGTGCTTCCGGATGAGCGGAAGCGCCCGCTCGAATGTGCTCGCGGTCATCAGGATCTCCGGATTGTCAGGGGTGGTGCGGCGCCGCGTGGCGTCATCGCGCAAGATCGGCGACGATCAGGGCTCTTCGTACTGCACAGTCCCGGTCAGAACGTAGCCGCTGACCGAGGGGGAGTTGCCGTCGGCGCGCTTGATTTGCACCGTATTCGCCCCCTCGTAGAGAGCCCCTGCCAAGGCGGTGCCGACCACGGCTGTCTCGGCGCCGACGAATGCGGTCCGCGTCGCGGCGGTGGACGGTACATTGACATTGACAGCCCCAGCGCAGGTTCCCGCGTTGGCGATGCTGATAGTTGAGAAATTGACGGTCACCGTCTTGCCGACGCGTCTGTAGGTCGCCGAGGCGGTGGCGCTTCCGAGCGACTGTCCGCCGGTCGCGCAGGATACGGTTGGGGTATACGCGGTCCAAGCTCCGCCGAGCGCCTGACCGTCAATTACCCCGAATGTCCCAGGGACGTTGTTGATCGCCGTCACGGCGCCAGAGAGATCAGCCCCGATGATAGAGCCGGTCGCGACGCCGCTCCCGAGCTTGTTGACGCCATATCGAGCCTTGTTGAACTCGTCCTGGACTTTGAGACCGACGACCGTCAGGCCGACCAGCGATCCCGCGGTGCTGTCCAGCTCCACCGCGTCCACGGTGCCGCTGGCCGAACCAAACCCGGCGGAGTTGACGATCAGGTTCGAAATTGTAGACGCGCCAGCCTTGAGCTTCGCGCCGACCGCCGCCGAGGCTTTGATGTAGACGTTATTAATCGTCGTGTTTGTGGCAAAACCATCGTGCCAAAGACCCGAATATTTTGCGCCAATGGACGTTAGGTTCGTGAACGTACTGTCCGTGGAGCCGATGTAAAAGGTGTAACTGTAGCCAAGCGCGGGGTCGAGCGCGGTGTCGATCCCGACCATATTGCTGAAAGTGCCCTGCCCGCCGGCGCCAACGTCCAAAATGAAGGCGCCGTAACTCCCCACATCAACCAGGTCGTTGACGACGCCCCGAGAGCCGGTTCCGACATCGATGCCGGCGCCGGCCTTGGGGGTCGAGCCGACGCCGCAGGCATTGGTGCGCGCGCCTTGGATGCTGTATCTCTTCGGCGATCCGGGCACGGCTGTCGCCGTGTTCCCCGCAAACTGCACCACGGCGATGCAGTTGTCATAGCCGTTGCGGACCGTCACTCCGTTCAAGGCCGTATCATCGGCCTGCACCAGGATCGCAGAGCTGGCAATGATATTGCCGCCGTAGACGGTGTTGGGGGTGAAATTCTTGGTATTCGCCTGATGGTCTACCGAGAAATTGTCGAGCCGACCGCCAGCGGCGGCGGGCTGGATGTCAATGACCGGCTTGACGGCCGATCCTGAGGGCGCATCGTACTTGATCGAAGTGCAAGGACCCGCCCCCAGGAATGACGGCCGGGTGGTCACCGCCACGGTAGACAGGACGCGGATCGTGCCGCACGGCGCTGAGATCGGCTTGCCCGAATTCAGCGCTGCAGTCAGCGCTGCCGTGCTGTCGGCCACGCCCGTCATGTCGACGCCGTAGTCGATCACCGAGGGGCGCTCGGCGAACCGGGCCGCGAGCGAGCGCAGGATCGTCAGGCCGCTCGGCGCGGACAGGAGGTCGTCCGCCCGACCCTGCTCCACCGCGCTCCGGCCCGAGGGTAGGGCGTTGAGCAGCGTCGAGGTCCCGAGCGTGCCATCCGGCCTCCGCCAGAACAGCTTGCCGTCAGCGCGGTTGATGGCGAGCGTGTCGTCCTTGATTGGCGCCTGCCCCTGACCGACGCCCGGCAGATTGCCCGAGTTCGGCGAGAACCGCATGTCGAGCGCTGCGGCAGGCGCGGCCGGCACAGCGGCAGCAAAGAGCAGAGCGAACCGTGCGGCGAACTGTGTGCGGGTCATACGAGCCTCAGAACGTGCCGGAGAGCTGATCGCGCAGGGCCGCGATCTGGGATTGGAGATCGGCGACCTTGCTGTCCACGTAGGTCACCGCGGCCTTGCCGTTGATCGCGTCACGTACCCCGGGGATGTCGTCTATCGTGACGCTCGCGAACGCATCCCGAACCGCCTGCTGCGTGTCGCCCGTGAACAGCACGCTCTCGATGATTTCGAGACAGGCACCATGCGGCTCGACCGAGCGGACGACGAGCAGCGGCAGGTCGGTGCCCTCGACGAGCGCGCCGGGGACCGAGGCCGACACCTGGAACCGGTCGCCCGGCTGGATGCTCGGCGTGCCGTCGAACCGCAACTGCGCCTGCCCGATCCAGCCCGTGCGCAGGAACCGCGCCGGCCGGCCCGGGACCGCATCGCCGATCGCGAACCCAGCGAACAGCGACGTGGCATCCGTCGAGGTCATCGCCCGCACGTCGTGCCCGGACCAGGCCAGGGCCATGCCGTGGAGGATGGTGGTCGAGCCGACGTTGAGCCCGCGGCCCTCGCGGTCGGGTTGGAAAACGGGCGGCCGGTTATCGTAGGGCGCGGTGAGGGAGAAGCCTCGCCCGCCGGTACTGCCGCCCATCGCAGAGGCCAGAGCGGTGTTTAGCGCGGAGACGACGCCATCGTTGCTCATGCCGCTGAAGTTGACGGCGGCACTGACCGTCACCGGCTGCTGCCCGTCGAATGCGACCGTGAACGTCAACGGGTTGCCGCTCCGGTCGCCGAAGCGAGCCGGGAGGTACACGCGGGGCTCGAACTCGCCCGGCGGGACCGTCGCCGCGTCGCCGCTGATCGCGCGCGCCGCGAGATCGGCCGCACCCACGCGAATGTCGGGCCGCGCGCCGAGCAGGATGGCGACATCCCGCCCGCCGACGACGACGGCCGACGATGGGCCCGGTGCCGAGGCGAGGGTCAGCGCCAGCACGGGGCAGACGCCCACGACGTCGACCGGCGATCCGCCCTGAACGATCAGACCGTACTCGAACCGGTTGGCGCGATGCGCGCTCAGCGGAGCGCCAGGCAGAAACAGGCTATCGAGCCTGATGTGCCCGCTGAATACGGTGCCACGCGCGATGACGGGCGAGACGATGCCAGCGCCCGAGCTGGTCAGCACGAGCGATCGGCCGTCGATGCCTGTGCCTGAGAGCTGGCTGTCCTCGATCAGCGTCTCGCTCGGTCGCGTCCACGCGACGTTGTTGTGGATGCCGAGCGCCGCATAGGACGAGGTCGCGTGCAGGCGCAGGAAACGCTGGCGGTTGGCCGCCGCCGATGCCTCCCGCCAGCGTACCGGCCGCTACGCGCCGCGCAAGGAGTGGTTGGAATGGACGGAGCGCAGGGCCGCGCTCGTCGCCGAGTTACAGGACATCGAGGTGCAGCTGGCCGGCGCCAAGGTTCTGGCCGCCCGTGCGCACGAGGTGGTGAACTCCGAGCAGCGCGAGACCTTCGCCCGGGTCTTCATGAAAACCGCCCGGGAGATGCTGGCCGAGCCGGTCTACTCCCGGCTGATCGTGGCGACAAACCATCGGCTTGCCGATGCGCGGGAGGTGGATGAGGCGCTATGATTCAGATCGACCCCATCCTCGAAGCTATCGCCGCTCATCGCACGGCCTACGACGCCTTCCAGATCGCGCCCGAGGGCGAGGCCTCTGTCCTCGCCGAGGAGGCATATCGCGGGGCTGGTGACGTCTTGGTTACGACAGCTTGCACCACGGCCAACGGCGCGCTGAAGCTCCTCGAGCACCTGCGCTGGTGGCTCGCCGAAGAGGCCGCGTTCGCGGAGGCTCACCAGCCGACCTACGGCGCCGCCCAGGTCCGCGTCGCCGATCTCTCGGTACTGGCCTGCACCTGCTGGCCGGTCGCCGCGGTTGGGCCGGACCCGATCTTCCCCGCGATCGCCACGGCTGAGACCGCCGAGGCGGCACACAGTGCGGCGCTGTCGGACCTCGACGAGAGCAATGACGTGCAGATGCGCCGCGCCAACGCTGCGGCAGATGCAAGCTCGGCAGCGTTCGAGGCGCTGACCGCGGTGACGCCCACTACCCGGGCGGGACTGTTCGCCTTGGCCGAGTTCTATGCCCGGGAGAGCGAGGAGTTCGAGCCGATGTGCATGGGCGGGCAGTACCTGCAGCATCTCGCGGCCGCACTGAGGGTGGGTGATTCCGCAGCCCCGATTTCAGACCTTTTGCCGTCAAAACCTGCATCCAATCAACGGCTTGCCTGCCTGATTCCGCGGACGGTCGCGCAGGCCTTCATCTCGACGAGGGCGCAGTGATGAACCGCCGCCCGATCACCGCCCTCTCCCTCGCCGAGATCCACCCGGGCCAGCCGGCAACCTCGAAGCCCGAGGTGACGTGGATCAAGCCTACCGAGCTGCTGGTGGACGCCGCCTACCAGCGCGACCTCTCCGACCCATCCCTGCGCCTGATCCGCCGTATCATCGAGCGGTGGGACTGGCGCCGGTTCAAGCCGCCGATCGTCGCCTGGACGGATGACGGCCTCGAAGTGATCGACGGCCAGCACTCCGCCATCGCCGCAGCCTCGCATCCGGGCATCGACGTGATCCCGGTCGTGGTGGTGGAGGCCACGGCCCGGTCCGATCGCGCGGAGGCTTTCGTCGGTCACAACCGGGACCGGATCGCGGTGACGGCGGCGCAGATGCACGTCGCGGCGGTCGCGGCCGGCGATCCAGCGGCGCAATCGGTCGCCCGTGTGGCCGCCGCCGCCGGCCTGACGCTCCTGCGCCTCCCACCGGCGCGAGCGGTCTACAAACCCCGCGAGACGATTGCCGTTGCGGCCGTGCGCGGTCTGATCACCCTCGAAGGTGAGGAGCGCGCCATCGAGATCCTGCGCGTCCTAACCGAGGCCGGGTTGGGCCCGATCACGGCAGCGCAGATCAAGGCCGCGCATCATCTCTGCACGGACTCGCAATTCACGGACCTCGACCGGGCAGGGCTCACGCAGACGATTCGTGCCACCCCGGCCCGGCTGGTGGACCAAGAAGCGAAGGAACACGCCGCGGTCCACTGCGTCCCGCTGTGGCGGGGCATCGCCGCGGTCTGGTTCAAGGCTGCGCGGAAGAAGGTGCCACGCACCGAAGCCCGGTCACCGTCACGCGCTGCGAAGGGCGGGATCACCATCCCGGCTTGGGTGCCGGACGACCTGATTGAGGACTACCGGGATGTCGCAAGCCTCGAAGGCGAGGAGCGGGCCACCTCGCACGTGCGGAAGCTCAAGCGGAAGGCGGTGTGATGCCACGCCCCTCTCCGCGCAATCAGGGGCTGTTCCCCTGCGAGTCCGAGGTGGCACGGCGCCTCAGCCAGAGCCCGACAGAGTGGGCGGCGAAGGCGAAGATCCTTGAGCGCGACGGCCTGCCGAAGGTCGATCCCCTAATGGGCGGACGGCCTTGGCCGGCAGTGCAGGCCTACTTCCTGAGGCGCTACGGTCTCTCCACCGTCCAGGCGATTCCGCCCGACGGCATGGAGAACCTCGATGTCCTCTGATTTCCCAACCCCGGGCCTGAAGCGCCGAACACGGAAGGGTAGGCCGGACGTGCCGGTCTGGGTGGCACGCGCCGACCTTGTGAAGCAGGGCTACGAACCGAAGACGGTCCGCCTCCCCTATCGGCTCGACGAGCCCGACGACGCAGTGCTGCTCTCGGCGGCCTGCCTGCGATTGCAAGCCGAGATGCTGGAGTGGTCGTCCGGGCATCTCCGCGATCCGAACCGCTTCGATGGCACGATCCGCAGCTTGTCGCGTCGCTACCAGACCGATCCGGAGAGCCCCTTCAACCGCCGGCTCAAGCACACTATCCGCGAGAAGGATGCGCACGTCCTCACCCTGATCGAGAAGGCCTTCGGCGACCGCGTCGTACTATCCCTGAAGCTCGCCGATTTCTGGCGCTGGTACGATGCAGCAAAGAAGCCAAAGGCGCCCGGCCAGCCTGAGCGCGTCAGGCGCGCCTGGGGCATTATGAAGAAGCTGCGCGAGTTGTTCGCCTACGGCGTCGCTGCCGAACTTGATGGCTGCGTCAGGGTACGCGACATCCTTGCCGAGATCCGCTTCCCGCAGCCGGCCCGGCGCCGCATCACCCTTGACCTGGAGCACGTCGAAGCCTTCATCCCGAAGGCGATCGAGATGGGGCGCGTGTCTCTGGCGCTCGCGACGGCGATCCAGTTCGACGCCGTGATGCGGCAGAAGGACGTCGTGGGAGAGTGGGAGCCGATCCCAGAAGGAGAGGCTCGAAGCGGCATCGTGCTCAATGGCCGGCGCTGGGTGAACGGTCTCACCTGGGCCGGCGTGGTGCTCGATGGCGTGACCCGCAAGGCGACCACGAAGACAGGTGCGATGATCGCGCATGACTTCTCGCTCTGCCCGCACGTGCAGCAGGTCGCCGCACACGTCCTGCCAGAGCGGCGCGTCGGTCCGCTAATCGTCGATGAGCAGCAGGGTCGGCCCTAAGCCGGTGATGCGTTCCAGCGCGAGTGGCGGAAGGTCGCTCGGGCGGCTGGCATCCCAGACTACATCTGGAACATGGATGCGCGGGCCGGGGCTATCACTGAGGCGGAGGATGCAGGGGCCGACCTCGACGCGATCCGAGCCACCGCCGCCCACACGGATGCGAAAACCACGGCTCGCTACTCACGAGGCGCGGTCGGGAAATCGCGAACGGTGGCGGAACTGCGTCTCGCCCACAGGGCTGTGAAGAACAGCGCCTGAACGGGCATGGGGAACGCGATGGGGAACATGGGGAACGCGAGATCAGCGGTAGACCGTCAAAACGGCTGACGCTTCAATCGGTTAGTTGGAGCGGGCGATCGGGATCGAACCGACGACATTCAGCTTGGGAAGCTGACGTTCTACCACTGAACTACGCCCGCGGTGGTCATCGTCATACGGGGTCGCCCCGGCGCTGTCCACCCCGAAATGCCGCGCTGGCCGGACCTTCCGGCGTTCCGCGACGGACGCTCCGGGTCAGCGTTCCGTTCGCCCCGATTGCGGGGCGCTGGGGTCGCCGCCGCCGCCGGCGCCGAAGAGCTTGCGCAGGAAGCCCGGGGCGATCGCCGAGAGCGGGTTGACGCTGATGCTGGGGGCGCTCATCGCGCCGGCGACGCGGAAGTTGATGCCGAACAGGCCCTCGTTGTGGCCGCCGCCCAGGAGCGGACCGAAGATCGGCACCTGCGAGACCACGTTGTTGAGGCCGTAGAGCGGCACGAAGGTGCCGGAGACGTCGGTGCGGTCCTTGGCCGAGTCGATCCAGCCGCCCAGGGTGAAGCCCATCGCCGGGCCGGAGATCGCGGCCTCCGCGAAGGCGACGCGGGTGCCGGTGCGCTGGAAGGCGGCGCGCAGGCGGTCGAAGCCGACGTCGTTGGCGTCGCTGCGCCGGTCCTCGCTCTCGCCCTGGGCCATGATCCGGCCGAGCGCCGGCTCGTTGCGCAGGGCGAAGGAGCGGACCTGCACCAGACCCGATTGCGGCCCGTCGTTCAGGGTCATCTGCAGCGACAGGAACCCGCCCTGCATGCGCTTGTAGATGTCGAGGAAGCGCAGGGCGGCGCCGGCGTCGCTGGTCTCGGCGTTGAGCACCGGCGGGCTGCCGCGGTCGGCCTTGGCCACCTCCAGGCTCACCCCGGCCGAGCGCAGGCGGCCCTGGATCCGGGCCTGGCGCAGGTCGTCGCCGCGCAGGGACAGCTTGAGGTTGGCATTGGTCAGCGCCTCCTCGTTGAAGCCGGTGAGGATCGCGAAGCTGAGATCCGCCTCGACGTCGCGGGCGGACGCGTCCTTGCCCCCTTTGCGCGGCGGCGCGGTCAGCGCGCGCAGGAACGGCCGCGCATCGGCGACGCCGCCCTTGGCGCTGATCCGGTAGCCGTTGCCGGCGCGCTCGACCTGGGCGCGGATGTCGTCTCCCGGGGAGAGCTTGAGGCTGGTGAGGTCGGCCCGCTCGAAGCCGCCCTCGGCGTTGAGCGACGCGCTGCCGCGCAGCTGCACCGGGCCGGACTCGAGCACGATGTCGCGCAGGTCGCTGCCCTGGCCGGTGTCGGTGAGGGCGAGCGTCAGGCGGCCGGGCTTGCCGGCGGGCTTGGTCCAGCCCGGCAGGAGCCCGTCGACGCTGGCGCGGGCGAGATCGGCCTCGACCCGGACCGGGTTCTTGCCCGGCCGGCCGACCGGCACGACGAAGCGGGCATTGACGGGACCCGCGAGCTGCGGCGCCGTCGGCAGGCCCTTTCGGGCGCGCGCCGCGTCGTCGAGGGCGAGCGTCACCACCGCCTCGCCCGGCGCCCCGGCCTTCGGCTGGTGCAGATCGACGGTGAGGGGGGCGCCGGCGAGCCGCCCGTCGCCCTTCAGGCTGAAGCCGTTGCGGTCGTAGGCGACGGCGAAGCGGCCGTTCTCGAGCTTCTCCTTGCCGACGATGCGCTCGGCCGCGACGTCGGTGAGGGTCCCGCTCAGGGTCACCGGCAGATCGCCGATGTCGGGCACCGCCTCGAGGGAGAGGGGGAAGTCGATGCGCAGGTCGGCCTGGCCGCGCAAGCTATTGGGGTCGAGCTCGGTGCCCGACAGCGAGCGGAAGAGCCTGGTCTGGAGCAGCGACGCGAGGGCATCGGCCCCGCCGGCGAGGCGCAGGCCGATCTGGGCGGTCACGTCGTGCGGCACCGCGTCCTTGATGACGAAGGAGCCGTCCTGGAGACCGAGCGCACGGCCGTCCGGCATGCGGATCTCGGCGGTGGCGCCGCGGATGGTGGTGTTGCGCCCGGTGACGAGCCCGGACACCCTGGCGCGGGAGAGCGGCGGCGCGTCGTTGGAGATGGTGAGGCCGCCCTCGCTCACCGCGAAGGCGATCCGCACCGAGGCGTCGGGCATCGGCTCGCCGCGGGTGGCGGCGGCGAACTCGGCCATGGTCATGTCGACGAGGACGTCGAGGCTGTCGAGCCGGCCGGCGCGCAGGTTGTCGACGAGGTAGGTGCGGATCGGCGGCGCGACGTTCTCGGGCCACAGCCGCAGGGCCGCGCGCCCGTCGGTGCGGTCGGCGGTGATGCGCAAGGTGAGGCCGCCCTCGTCGGCCCTGGTGCCGAGCGTGCCGCTGACCGTGCCGTGCACGGCGTCGCCCGACAGGGTGAGGGCGTCGATCTGCACGCCGTCGTCGCGGCCCGAGAGGCGGGCATCGACCGTGGCGATCTTGACCGGGGCGTCGCCGGCGGTCGCGCCGCGCAAGGTCGCATTGGTGCCCGACAGGACGGCCGTCCAGCCCGGCCCGGCGCCGTCCGGCCCCGCCACCCACTCGCCGGCGAGGCGCACCCGGTTGCCGGCGCCGCGGTAATCGAGGGCGTCGACCCTGAGGGCGCGGCGGGCCTCGTCCCAGGCGGCGTCGACCGTCACCGCCTCGATCGTCACCGGGTTGAAGTCCTTCTCCTCGATCAGGAGGTTGCCCTCGCTGGTGGCGAGTCGCAGGGTCATGCCGTCGAGGCGGGCGCCGTGCATCGCCACCTGGGCGCGGCCGGAGAGCTTCAGGTCGGTGGTCAGCGGCAGGCGCGACTGGCCGGAGAGCAGCAGCAGGTCGGGGACCGGCAGATCGTCGAGGGTGAGCACGCCGTGGCGGCCGCCGTCGGGCGCCTGCTCGACGTCGCCGCCGAAGCGCCAGGGCCCGTGCGGGCCGACGATGCGCATCTCGAACACTCGGGCCGGCCGCGTCGCGTCGCGGTTGAACAGCCCGTCGACCTTCGGGAAGACCACGCGCTCGGCGCCGGATTCGTCGAGCAGCGTCAGGCGGGCATTGGTCAGGCGGGCCCGGTCGAGGCTGCCGATCACGCCGGCCGGATCGAGCACCAGGCTCAGGATCGACGCCACCGTGGCCGAGACCGGCGACACGGTGCCGCGGGCCGCCACCACCGCCGGCGGGGTGTGGGGCTTGGCCGCGGCGGGATCGTTGGACGCGGCGAAGGCGATCGAGCCGTCATGGTGCAGCAGCGCCCGCAATTGCAGGTCGCGGAACTCGACCGAGCGGGCCTGGACCGACAGGCCGAGGAGCGACCACAGGTCGATGGCGACGACGGCCAGCGGCGCCCGCACCACGAGGTCGCCCTCCGGGTTGCGGATGTCGAGGCCGGTGGTGCGAAGCGCCAGCGCCCCGTCGCGGTCGATCTCGATGGCGCTGTCGCGCAGGTCGACGCTCCAGCCGGGCCCGAGCCGCTCGGCGATCCCCGCCGCCACCCGGGGCTCGAGCCAGGCGAAGCTCACCGGGCCGCTCGACAGGCGCAAGTACGCGAGGCCGAGGCCGACGCTGAGCAGGATGACGGCCGCGAGCTTGAGGACGAGCACACCGCGGACGCAGGTCCGCAGCAGCGACCGGGGCGCCGCCTTGATCCGCGCGGCGCAGGCGGCCGGGCCGTCGCCGCCCGGCGCCTCGCGGCCCGGCTGCGTCACGGGGTCTGGTCCTGGTGTCGCTCGGCCTGTCGTCACGCGTGCGTCGCCACTCCGGGCGCCCTGCCGGGACGCCGCCACTTGAAGGCCTCTCGTCCCCGGAGCGCGAGGGCCACGCTCCGGGCCGCGAAGCCGCCGCCGATGATTGCCCGCTCCGGTGACCGGAGGGTAACGTCCTGCCGCTTATCCGTCGGGCGGCGCGCCCGGTCCCTCGCCCGCGGCTCGCGCCCTGCCCGCCTCACGTGAGAGGCACACCATCAATCGGCCGAAAGGAAGGCACGATGGCGCTGAACCCGGGCGACCCCGCCCCCGATTTCTCCCTGCCGGCGACCGGCGGCGCGACCCTGAGCCTCGCCGGCCTCAAGGGGCGCAAGGCCGTCCTGTACTTCTACCCCAAGGACGATACCAGCGGCTGCACCCTGGAGGCGCAGGCCTTCAACGGGCTCCGCGAGGCCTTCGCCGAGGCCGACACCGCGGTGATCGGCGTCTCGCCCGACCCGATGAAGAGCCACGACAAGTTCCGCGAGAAGTACGGGCTGGAGTTCCCGCTCGCCTCGGACGAGACGAAGGCGATGATCGAGGCCTACGGCGTCTGGGTCGAGAAGAGCATGTACGGCCGCAAGTACATGGGCGTCGAGCGCACGACCTTCCTGATCGACCGCGACGGCACGATCGCGAAGGTGTGGCAGAAGGTGAAGGTGCCGGGCCATGCCGACGCGGTGCTGGCGGCGGCGCAGGGGTTGTGAGGCTTTCCGCAACTTCATGACGGTCAAGTAATCCGGACATTCGCAAGTCGAGGGGTGTTCCCTTCTCCCGTTCGGGAGAGGGGCCAGGGGTGAGGGTGGCGCGCTTCCGCGTAAAGGCCGAACCGTTGTGCGGGCAGCTCGACGCATGGTGCTCGATCCTGAAGCGCGCCACCCTCACCGCTACCCCTCTCCCACTGGCGAGAGGGGATCCCGCGATTTTCCTGTGATCCGATCTTGATTTGACGGCGCCGGTCAGACGCTGCGTGAGCGCCGCCGCGACACTGCCGCAACACACCCTTTTCGCCTGGGCCCTTGAAACATTCTTAACCTTGACCCGCGACGGTCGCAGTCAGGTTATGGACCGTCGCGATGCTGTCTCTCCGCCCCTCGTCCCCCATCACCCCCCTCGCGTCGCCCGCGCTCACGCGCGGCGGCCCGGACCGGGTGTGGGTGGTGGGGCGCAGGACCCTGATGATCGCGGCGCTGGCCTTCGCGGTCCTGTCCCTGTGGGCGAGCGCGGCGACGTGGTTCATCGTCTTTCGCGACGAGGCGCTCGCCCGCTTCATGGAGCGGCAGGGCGCGATGCAATACGCCTACGAGGAGCGGGTCAGCGCCCTGCGCGCCCGGCTCGACCGGGTGGCGACGCAGAAGCTCCTGGAGCAGGACGGGGTCGAGACGCGCCTCGCCGACCTCGCCGGGCGGCAGGTCGCGCTGGAGAGCCGGCAGGCGATGCTGATGGGCCTCGCCGAGCAGGCCGGCGGCGCGGGCGACGACTCGGGCGGGTGGGGCGGCGCCTGGCCGGCCCGGGACGCCAGGGCCGTGCCCTCCGCGATGCCCTATGCCCCGATGCCCGCTCCCGCCCCGGCACCGCCGCCCACGCCGGAGGCCCTGGGCCTGCGCACGGAGGCGGAGACGGTCGCGCCCGGCCCCTCCCTCTCTGCCGCCCCCTCCCCCGGGGTGACCCTCCGGATGGCGACGCTCGCCCACGCCCTCGACGGGCTCGAGGCACGCCAGAGCCTGGCGGTCGGCCGTCTCGCCGCGAGCAGCCGCAGCGAGGCGGCGCGCCTGCGCGAGGTGGTGGCGGAGACCGGGCTCGACGCGCGGCGCTTCGCGGCGATCCGCGGCGGCGGCATCGGCGGCCCGCTGGTGCCGGCCGAGGCCGGACCGTTCGAGAGCGCCGTGCTGCTGGCGCAGCGCGACCTCGGCGAGCGCGACAGCTTGCGCAAGATCGTCGGCGCACTGCCGCTGCGGCGGCCGATGGCGACCGATCACGGCCTCTCCAGCACCTTCGGCTACCGGGCCGACCCGTTCACCCGCGGCCTCGCCGTCCATACCGGCATCGACCTGCGCGGCGAGTACGGCGCCCCGGCGCGGGCCACCGCCGCCGGCACGGTGACCCAGGCGGAATACTCGGGCGGCTACGGCAACATGGTCGAGGTCGATCACGGCCACGGCCTCGTCACCCGCTACGCCCACCTGTCGGCGATCGCAGTGGCGCCCGGCCAGGCGGTGGCGGCGGGCCAGACGGTCGGCCGGGTCGGCTCCACCGGCCGCTCGACCGGCACGCACCTGCATTACGAGACCCGGATCGACGGCGAGCCGGTCGATCCGCAGCGCTTCCTGCGGGCGGGGGCCCGGCTGGCGGCGCGCTGATCCGCTGATCCGCTGATCCGTCGGAGATCTATCCGCCGACCGTCTCGGTCTCCGGTCCCCGAGCGGGTGTCTCGGGCTGAGCCGCGGCGGCCGCCGCCTCATCGCGTCGGCTCTCCTGCTCGGCCCGCAATTCGCGCTCGGCGAGGAGCCAGAACTGGATCTCGTACCCGTCCGGACGGTGGTTGCGCTCCCAGATGTCGTAGGCGCGGGCCCGGATCGCCGCCAGGGGTATCTCACGCATCACCGATCCACCTCTCCCACGCAGGATCCCGCTTCGTGCCGGCGGGCGCCTCGATCGGGGCTCCTATACCGTGGGTCGGTATGGATGTCGCGAGGGATCGGCGGCGCGGAGCGCGCCTTCGCGCCCCGGCGACAACCTATGTTGGTCCGGACGGACCCGTCCGGATGCGGGTCGTCAGACCAGCCGGCTCTGCTCGATCGCGGCCGCCACGAAGCTCTGGAACAGCGGGTGCGGCTCGAACGGCCGCGACTTCAGCTCCGGGTGGAACTGCACGCCGATGAACCATGGGTGGCCCACCACCTCGACGGTCTCCGGCAGGAGCCCGTCCGGCGACAGGCCGGCGAAGCGCATGCCCCTGGCCTCCAGCCGCTCGCGATAGGCCATGTTGACCTCGTAGCGGTGGCGGTGGCGCTCGGCGATGCGGGTGCCGCCGTAGATCTTGGCGATCTGCGAATCGGGCGCCAGCGCCGCCGTGTAGGAGCCGAGCCGCATCGTGCCGCCGAGATCACCCTCGGCGATGCGGCGCTCGAGCTCGTTGCCGCGCATCCACTCGGTCAGCAGACCGACCACCGGCTCCGGCGTCGGGCCGAACTCGGTCGAGTTGGCGTCGGGAATGTCGGCAAGCGAGCGCGCCGCCTCGACCACCGCCATCTGCATGCCGAAGCAGATGCCGAAATACGGGATCTTGCGCTCGCGGGCGTAGCGGGCAGCGCGGATCTTTCCTTCCGCCCCGCGCTGGCCGAAGCCGCCCGGCACCAGGATGCCGTTGAGGCCCTCCAGGAACGGGCCCGGATCCTCGCGCTCGAACACCTCGGCCTCGATCCATTCCAGGTTGACCTTGACCCGGTTGGCGATGCCGCCGTGGCTCAGCGCCTCGATCAGCGACTTGTAGGCGTCCTTGAGGCCCGTGTACTTGCCGACGATGGCGATCGAGACCTCGCCCTCCGGGCTCTTGATCCGGCCGACGATGTCGCGCCAGCGGTCGAGCTTCGGCTCGGGGCCGGTCTCGAGGCCGAAATGCGCCAGCACCTCGCGGTCCAGGCCCTCCTCCTTGTAGGAGAGCGGCACCTCGTAGATCGTGCCGACGTCCCGCGCCTCGATCACCGCCGATTCGCGCACGTTGCAGAACTGGGCCAGCTTGCGGCGCTCCTCGCGCGGGATCGCCCGGTCGCAGCGGCAGAGCAGGATGTCGGGCTGGATGCCGATCGAGCGGAGTTCCGCCACCGAGTGCTGGGTCGGCTTGGTCTTCAGTTCGCCCGCGGACGGGATGTAGGGCAGGAGCGTCAGGTGGACGTAGGCGCAGGTGCCCCGCGGCAGCTCCTGGCCGAGCTGGCGGATCGCCTCGAAGAACGGCAGGCCCTCGATGTCGCCGACGGTGCCGCCGATCTCGACCAGCACGAAGTCGTAGGCGTCGTTGCCGTCGAGGACGAATTCCTTGATGGCGTTGGTGACGTGCGGGATCACCTGGATGGTGGCGCCGAGATAGTCGCCCCGGCGCTCCTTGGTGATGATGTCGAGGTAGATCCGGCCGGTGGTGATGTTGTCGGCCCGCGTCGCCGGCACGCCGGTGAAGCGCTCGTAATGGCCGAGATCGAGATCGGTCTCGGCGCCGTCGTCGGTGACGAAGACCTCGCCGTGCTGCGTCGGGCTCATCGTGCCCGGATCGACGTTGAGGTAGGGGTCCAGCTTGCGCAGGCGGACCTTGTAGCCGCGGGCCTGGAGCAGGGCCGCGAGGGCGGCGGAAGCGAGGCCCTTGCCGAGCGAGGAGACCACGCCGCCGGTGATGAAGACATACCGCGTCATGGGACTCGCTCCATACACAGGCGTGGCCTTGTTGCCAAACGCCGTCAGCTCAACGGGGTCATGTCCGGGCGGCAGGGCCGGCCGGACTCACAGGAATTTTCGAAACCGGAGGGGCGGCGCCGAGCGCGCCGCCGGACTCGATGTCAGCGCGACTGCGGCGCCGCGGGGGCGGCCGGCGCCGCCGGGGTGGCCGGCGCGGAACCTTGGGTCGCGGGCGCGTCGCCCTGCTGCTGGCGCAGCTGGTCGAGGACGTTGCCGGCCGGCGGGGTGCCGGTCTGGCCCGCCGGGGCCCGGGTGCCGGCCCCGTCGAAGATCGAGCGCGGCCCGGCGCCCCGGTGCGACATGATGGCCAGGATCATGCTGGTGGCGAAGAACAGGGCCGCCAGGATCGCGGTGGCGCGGGTGAGCGCGTTGGCCTGGCCGCGGCCGGTCATGAAGCCCTGCGTGCCGCCCCCACCGCCGAGGCCGAGGCCGCCCTCGGAGCGCTGCAGCAGCACCACGCCGATCAGGGCGAGGACGATGATCAGGTGGACGACGATCAGGACGGTCTGCATCGGGCTTCCGGGCCGGCCCTCATCGGGCCGCCAACGTGGCAACGGCCGGCACGCGGACGCGTCCGGACCTCCAATTCCGGGCGCTCCTATACGAGAAGTGCGCCGACGCCAAGGGTGGGGAGCGGATTGAGGCTTCGCGAAGGCGCGGGATGAACCCTCCCCCCTCCGCGGGGGAGGGTGGCCTGCGAAGCAGGCCGGGAGAGGGGACGACGCTTCCGGAGAGGACTGAACCGTCCTGAAGGGCGCGTGCTGGATCAGCGTCGCGCTGCCCCTCTCCCGGCCCCTGCTGACGCAGGGACCACCCTCCCCCGCAGAGGGGGGAGGGTTGGGCGTCGCGCCTCACCCCCGCGCCGGGAACCCCTCCTCGAACCGCACCGCCTCGCCCTGCGACGGCTCGGTGAGCGTGCCCTCCCACATCACCGCCTGCCCGCGCACCACCGTGCCGACCGGCCAGCCGGTGACCGCGCGGCCGTCATGGGGCGTCCAGCCGCATTTCGAGGCGATCCAGGCGTTGGTGATGGTCTCGCGGCGCTTGAGGTCCACCACCGTCACGTCGGCGTCGTAGCCCACTGCCAGCCGCCCCTTTCGGGCGATGCCGAAGATGCGTTTCGGGCCGGCGCTGGTCAGGTCGACGAAGCGCTGGAGCGACAGCCGGCCCGCGGCGACGTGGTCGAGCATCACCGGCACCAGGGTCTGCACGCCGGTCATGCCGGAGGGCGAATCCGGATAGGCCTTCCGCTTCTCTTCCAGCGTGTGCGGCGCGTGGTCGGAGCCGAGCACGTCGGCGACGCCTTGCGACAGGCCCCACCACAGCCCGTCGCGATGGCTCACGTCGCGCACCGGCGGGTTCATCTGCACCAGCGTGCCGAGGCGGGCATAGGCCTCGTCCCCGTCGAGGGTGAGGTGGTGCGGCGTCAGCTCGCAGGTCGCCACGTCCTTGTGCTGGCTGAGGTAGCGCATCTCCTCCTTGGTCGAGATGTGCAGGATGTGGATGCGGGCTCCCGTCTCGCGGGCGATGCGCACCAACCGCTCGGTGGCCTTCAGCGCGGCTTCCGGCGAGCGCCAGACCGGATGCGAGGACGGATCGCCCGGCACCCGCAGGCCCTTGCGCTCGCGCAGCATCGCCTCGTCCTCGGCGTGGAAGGCCGAGCGGCGGCGGGTGCGCTTCAGGATCTCGGTGATGCCGGCATCGTCCTCGACGAGGAGCGAGCCGGTGGAGGAGCCGATGAACACCTTGATCCCGGCGGCGCCCGGCAGACGCTCCAGCTCGGCGACATCCTTCGCGTTCTCGTGCGTGCCGCCGACCCAGAACGCGAAGTCGCAATGCATCCGGTGATGCGCGCGCTTCAGCTTGTCGTCGAGCGCGTCGGGGCTCGTGGTCTGCGGCACGGTGTTCGGCATCTCGAACACCGTGGTGACGCCGCCCATCACGGCGGCGCGCGAGCCGGTCTCCAGGTCCTCCTTGTGGTCGAGGCCCGGCTCGCGGAAATGGACCTGGCTGTCGATCACGCCGGGCAGGAGGTGGAGGCCGCGGCAATCCAGGGTGCGGCCGGCGTCAGCCCGCGACAGGTCGCCGATCGCGGCGACGCGCCCGGCCGTCACCCCGATATCGGCCAGACCCTCGCCGTCGTGGTTGACCACGGTGCCGCCGCGCAGGAGGAGGTCGAAGCTCTGGCTCATCGTCGGGTTCTCCTCGTGCGCGATCCGCGTTCACCCGGTGCCCCGATTGAGGGCCGGGCGCAGGCGGCTTATGTCAGCCCCGCCCGCGGTTCAAGCAAAGGACCCCCGATGCCGCTTGCCCTCCTGCCGGACCGTGCCGTCGTGGCCGTCACCGGCGCCGACGTGTCGAGCTTCCTCCAGGGTCTGCTGACCTGCAACGTCGAGACCCTGCCCGAGGGCGAGGCCCGCCTCGGCGCGCTCTTGAGCCCGCAGGGCAAGATCCTGTTCGACTTCCTGGCGAGCCGGGCGCCGGACGGGTTTCACCTGGACGTTGCCCGCGACCGGGTGCCGGACCTCGTCAAGCGCCTGACGCTCTACAAGCTCCGGGCCCAGGTCGCGGTCCAGGCGCTGCCGCTCGCGGTGGCGGCGGGCTGGGGTGCGGACGCGCCCTTCGCCGCGCTGCGCGACGGGCGTCTTCCCGATCTTGGCTGGCGCCTCCACGTGCCCGAGGGCGAAGCGCCCGCAGCGGATGCCGACGCGGCGGCCTACGCGGCCCACCGCATCGGCCTCGGCGTGCCGGAGGGCGGGGTGGACTTCGCGCTCGGTGACGCCTTCCCGCACGAGGCGCTGATGGACCAGCTCGGCGGCGTCGACTTCAAGAAGGGCTGCTACGTCGGCCAGGAGGTGGTGTCGCGGATGCAGCACCGCGGCACCGCCCGCACCCGCATCGTCCCGCTCGCCTATCGCGACGGCGAGGCGGCCCCGAGCGGCGAGCCGGTCACGGCCGGCGAGCGCAGCCTGGGCCAGACCGGCAGTGGCACGGGATCGCGCGGGCTGGCGATGCTTCGCATCGATCGCCTCGGCGAAGCGCTGGCGGCGGGGGAGACGGTGCTCGCGGGTGGGCGGGCGGTGGCGGTCGAGAAGCCGGCTTTCGCGAGTTTCGCGTGGCCGGTGTGAGCCGGCAGAAATCCAAAATCTCTTACCACGTACCTGACATGCTCCGCGTCATCCCGGGGCCGCGACGCGGGGCCCGGGATCCAGAACCGCGGATGGTCCAGGATCAGGCGGAATGCTCTCCGTTTCCTTCTGAACAACCTGAGTGTCTGGATTCCGGGCTCCGCTTCGCGGCCCCGGAATGACGCGGAGGGTATGAAAAGCGGGGGCGCTTGGTCAGGCCTCAGCCGAGCCGTCAGCTCCCTCCCCCGGCCACACCGCCCGCAGCACGAAGACCCGGATCGCCGACGACAGGTTCTGCTCGCCCCGTTCCGCGTCGATCCGCCCGACCAGCGCCTGGACCGAGAGCCCGCGCGCCAGGGCGAGCCGACGCAAGGCCTCCCAGAACGCCGCCTCGAGGGAGACGCTGGTGCGGTGGCCGGCGATGACGAGCGAGCGCTTGAGCAGGCCGCCCTCGGGCAGAGGGCCCGGCGGCGGACCGTCCTCCGGGCTCACGCCTCGGGGTCGGGGGTGTTCAGCCGGTGGCCCTCGTGCCGGGCGGTTTCCAGGCTCTTGCGGGCCTCCTCGCGGGTCTTCGCCACCTTCGGGCGGCCGAAGACGACCCGGTTCTCGGTCGCCTTCGCCTCCTTGGCGGCCCGCTCGCGGGCCTTGCGCACCTGCTTCAGGTTGATGATCTCGGCCATGACCCGATCCTCCGCACCCCCGCCAGTGGGACAACGCCCCGCGCCGGGATAAGCTGCGCGGGGCGGATGTCAGCTTGCGGTTATTCCGCGCTCGGCGCCAGCATGTCCTCCGGGCGCACCACCGCGTCGAACTGCGCCTCGGTGACGTAGCCGAGGCGGAGCGCCTCCTGCTTGAGCGTGGTGCCGTTCTTGTGCGCGGTCTTGGCGATCTCGGCGGCCTTGTCGTAGCCGATGGTCGGCGCGAGCGCGGTGACGAGCATCAGCGAGCGGCTCATCAGGTCGGCGATGCGGTCGTGGTTCGGCTTGATGCCGACGACGCAATTGTCGGCGAAGCTCACCGCCGCGTCGGCGATGAGCCGCACCGATTGCAGCACCGCGTTGGCGATCACCGGCTTGTAGACGTTGAGCTCGAGGTGGCCCTGGCTGCCGGCCATCGACACGGTGGTGCCGTTGCCGATCACCTGGCAGCACACCATCGTCATCGCCTCGGCCTGGGTCGGGTTGACCTTGCCGGGCATGATCGAGGAGCCGGGCTCGTTCTCGGGCAGCGAGATCTCGCCGAGGCCCGAGCGCGGGCCGGAGCCCATCAGGCGGATGTCGTTGGCGATCTTGAACAGGCCGCTCGCCAGCGCGTTGAGCGCGCCTTGGGTGAAGACCAGGGCGTCGTGGGTCGCCAGCGCCTCGAACTTGTTCTCGGCCGAGGTGAAGGGCAGCCCGGTCAGCTCCGCCACCTTGGCGGCGAATTTCTCTGCGAACTCGGGATGCGCGTTGAGGCCGGTGCCGACGGCGGTGCCGCCCTGCGCCAGCGCCAGCACGCCCGGCAGCGTCGCGCCGACGCGGGCGCCGCCGAGCGCCACCTGCGCGGCGTAGCCGGAGAATTCCTGGCCGAGCGTGACCGGGGTCGCATCCTGGAGGTGGGTGCGGCCGATCTTGACGATCTCGCCAAATTCCTTGGCCTTGGCGTCGAGGGCGCCGTGCAGGTGCCGGAGCGCCGGCATCAGACGGTCGTTGATCTCGCGCGCCACCGCGATGTGCATCGCGGTCGGGAAGACGTCGTTCGAGGACTGGCCGCGGTTGACGTGGTCGTTCGGATGCACCGGCGACTTGCCGCCGCGCTTGCCGCCGAGCCGCTCGTTGGCGAGGCTGCCGATGACCTCGTTGGCGTTCATGTTCGACTGGGTGCCCGAGCCGGTCTGCCAGACCACCAGCGGGAACTCGCCGTCGTGCTTGCCCTCGACCACCTCGGCGGCCGACGCCGCGACCGCCTCGGCGACCTTCGGATCGAGCACGCCGAGGTCGCGGTTCACCAGCGCGGCGGCCTGCTTGACGAGGCCGAGCGCGTGGACGAGGGGGGCGGGCATCCGCTCGGTGCCGATGCGGAAATTCTGGATCGAGCGCTGGGTCTGGGCGCCCCAGTAGCGGTCCGCCGGGACTTCGATCGGCCCGAACGTGTCGGATTCCGTGCGGGTGGCTTTCTCGGTCGGCGACATCTTGGCCTCTTTGGCGGTGCGAAACGGCGCCTACTTAAGCCAAGAGCGGGCCAAGCGCGATGCCCTGGCGGGCATCGAATCACCCCTCCCGAAATCGCGCCCGTTCCTCGAAGGAGTCCGGATGCCCTCGCCTGCGGCGGCCGTGGCCGCCCCCTTCCGTCCCGCCGTGCCCCGCCCGCGCACCGAGCCGATGGGACTGTTCAGCTTCCTGCGCGCCGCCCGCGCCAACCCGCTGACCACCTGGTACGAGGAACATTTCGAGCAGCCGATCGTCACCGGCGAGGGCGCGCTCGGCCGCGTCACGGTGGTGAGCGAGCCGGCGGCGATCCGCCACGTGCTGGTCGACAACGCCGCCAATTACCGCAAGGACGACCTGCAGCGCCGGGTGCTGGCGCCGGGTCTCGGCAACGGGCTGCTCACCGCCGAGGGCGACGAGTGGCGCCTCCAGCGGCGCACGCTGGCGCCGATCTTCTCACCCCGCCACGTCGCCCGCTTCGAGGCCCCGATGGGCGAGGCCGCCGCCCGCCTCGCCCGCCGGCTGAAGAAGCGCGACGGCCAGAGCGTCGACGCGGCGCTCGAGATGACCCGCGTCACCCTCGACGTGCTCGAGCGCACCATCTTCACCCACGGCCTGGCGCGGGAGCCCGACGCGCTCGGGCGCGCCATCACCCGCTACTTCGAGGCGCTCGGGCCGATCGACCCCCTCGACGTGTTCGGCATGCCGGACTGGCTGCCGCGGATCGGCCGCCTCAAGGCGCGGCCGGCGCTCCGCTTCTTCGCCGAGGTGGTGGACGAATTGATCGAGCGCCGCCGGGCGCTCGTCACCTCGGGCGAGGAGGCGCCTCACGACCTCCTCACCCTCCTTCTCAAGGCGCAGGATCCGGAGACCGGGCGCGGCCTGTCCGACCTGGAGGTGCGGGCCAACATCGTCACCTTCATCGGCGCGGGCCACGAGACCACCGCCAACGCGCTGACCTGGACGCTCTACTGCCTGTCGCAGGACGAGGCCGCCCGCGAGGCGGTCGAGGCCGAGGTCGATGCCGCCTTCGCGGAGAATCCGGCCCCTGGCATGGACGCCCTGCCCCGGGCCAAGGCGGCCCTGGAGGAGGCGATGCGCCTGTTCCCGCCGGTGCCGTTCATGAGCCGGCAGGCGCTCGCCGAGGACCGGATCGGGCGGATCAAGATCCCCCGCGGCTCGCTGGTGACGGTGGCTCCTTACGTGCTGCACCGCCATCGCCGGCTGTGGGACGAGCCCGACGCCTTCATTCCCGAGCGCTTCCTGCCGGAGAACCGCGCCCGCATCGACCGCTACGCCTACCTGCCGTTCGGGGCGGGGCCGCGGGTCTGCATCGGCGCGAGCTTTTCCCTGATGGAGGCGACCCTGGTACTCGCCCACGTGCTCCACGCGGTGCGCCTCGACCGGGCGCCGGAGGCCGGGCCGGTGGTGCCGCTGCACCGGGTCACGCTGCGGCCGCAGGACGGGCTGCGGATGCGGGTGACGGCGCGGGGGTAAGGCTCACACCTGATCGAAATCCACCGTCACCCGCCCGGAGGTCGGCCGGGCCTGGCAGGTGAGGACGAAGCCGGCCTCGACCTCCCAGGGTTCGAGCGAGTAGTTCACCGCCATGTCGACGCTGCCGTCCACCACCTTGGCGCGGCAGGTGCAGCACATCCCGCCCCGGCACGAATAGGGCAGGTCGAGGCCGGCGCGGATCGCCGCGTCGAGCACAGCCTCGCCCTCGGCGACCGGCACCTCGGTGGCGATGCCGTCGGTGATCACCGTGGCGAGCGCGGCCGGCGCCGCCGTCGCGGAGACCGGGCGGGCGGCGCGGGTCCGGCCCGGCTCCGAGGGCGTGAAGCGCTCGACATGGACGCGCTCGCGCGGCAGGCCGAGACCGAGCAGAGCGCCCTCGACCGCGTCGATCATCTCGCCCGGGCCGCACACGAAGGCGTGGTCGACGAGGGACGCCGGCACGATGGTGCGCAGGAACAGGGCCGCCTTCTCGCCGTCGAGGCGGCCGTTGAGGACCGAGAGGTCCTGCGTCTCGCGCGACAGGACGTGGAAGACGGACAACCGGTCGAGGAAGCGGTCCTTCAGGCTCTCCAGCGCCTCGCGGAACAGGATCGAGCCGGTGGCACGGTTGCCGTAGAAGAGGAAGAAGCGGCTCTTCGGCTCGGCCGCGAGCACGGTGCGGATGATCGACAGGATCGGGGTGATCCCGGATCCCGCCGCGAAGCCCACGAAGGTGCGGGCCTCGGATTGTCCCTCGTTCCCTTGGCGGATCTCGACGCCGAAGCGGCCCATCGGCGGCATCACCTCGATCTCGTCGCCGGGCGCGATCGCCTCGTTGGCGAAGCCGGAAAAGAGCCCGCCCTCGACGCGCTTGATCGCGACCCGCAGCTCGGTCTCGCCGACGCCGGAGCAGATCGAGTAGGAGCGCCGCACCTCCTCGCCGTCGACCGTCGCCTTCAGGGTCAGGTACTGGCCGCAGGCGAAGCCGAAGGCGTCGCGCGCATCCTCGGGCACCGCGAAGGCGATCGAGACGGCGTCCGGGGTCTCGCGGCGGATGTCGGCGACGCGCAGGCGATGGAAGCGGGGAGTCATCGGCGCCTCAGATGCACTTGAAGTAATCGAACGGCTCGCGGCAGGCCGTGCAGCGCCACAGCGACTTGCAGGCGGTGGAGCCGAATTCCGAGACCTTTTCCGTCGCGGCCGAGCCGCAATGCGGGCAGGCCACCCGCTCCTCCCCGAACAGGGCGCGACGCGACGCCTTGCCGGCCGGCGGGGCGATGCCGTAGGCGGCGAGCTTGGCCTTGCCGGCCTCCGTCATCCAGTCGGTGGTCCAGGCCGGCGACAGGACCAGGCGCACCCGCGCGTCCGGGATGCCGGCCTGCGCCAGCGCCGTCTGCACCTCGATCCCGATCACGTCCATCGCCGGGCAGCCGGAATAGGTCGGGGTGATCGCGACCTCGACCCGGCCGCCCGCCACCGTCACGTCGCGCAGGACGCCGAGATCCGCGATGGTGAGGACCGGGATCTCCGGGTCGCACACGGTCGCGGCCGCGTCGTGCGCGCGCCGGGCGAGGTCGGCGTCGGAGGGGGTCACCAGGTCGCCCCCGGATGGGCCCGCTGCAGGTATTGCAGGTCGGAGAGGATGAAGCCGAGATGCTCGCTGTGCCGCCCGGCCCGGCCGCCGCTCTGCATCCAGCCGCCCGTGGGACGGGTGAGCGTGGCCTCGGCCAGGATGTGGTCGAGGGTGGCGTCGAACTCCGCCTGTAAGCCGCGCGGGTCGGGCAGCGTGCCGGTCTCGATCAGCGCGGCGTCCGCCGGGTCGACCTCGAACAGCTCGCCGGTATAGGGCCACAGCTCGTCGAGGGCGGCGCGGGCGCGCTGATGGCTCTCGTCGGTGCCGTCGCCGAAGCGGATCAGCCATTCGCCGGAATGGCGCAGGTGGTAGGCGGTCTCCTTCTCGGCCTTCGCGGCGATGGCCGCGAGGGTCGCGTCGCGGGAGCCGGCGAGCGCGCGGTAATACGGATCGATGAAGGCCGAGAACAGCACCTGGCGCACGATCGTCCCGGCGAAGTCGCCGTTCGGCTGCTCGACGAGCAGGCAGTTGCGGTACTGCCCGACCTCGCGGCGATAGGCGAAGTCGTCCTCGGAGAGTCCGTCGCCCGCGACCTCGGCGGCGTAGGCGTAGAAGGAGCGGGCCTGGCCGACGCAGTCGAGGGCGATGTTGGCGAGCGCGATGTCCTCTTCCAGCATCGGCGCGTGACCGCACCACTCGGAGAGCCTGTGCCCGAGGATCAGCGCGTCGTCGGCCCGTCGCAGGATGCCGGCCAGCAGCGGGGTGTCGGTGAGGCTGAGGGAGGTGGTGGGCATGGGGGCCTCGGGAAGTCGGGGGCCTCGGATAAGCAATCGCGCCGGTGACGGACGAGGCACAGGAATCCCCTCTCCCCGCGGGCGGGGAGAGGGCCGTGTCGCCGTTCAGGCGATACGGCAAGCGGAGGTGAAGCCGGAGCGAGGGTGAGGGGGGATTTCCGGAGGAGTCTCACTCGTCGAGACCCCCTCACCCTCGCCCTTCGGGCTCCCTGAGCCCCTTCGGATCTCAGGCCTCTCCCCGCCCGCGGGGAGAGGGGAAACCCGCGCCCCATCCTTGGACGTTGGAGCGCGCGGACAGCGCCCTCACATATGCCCGACCTCGTCCGGCACCTCGTAGAAGGTCGGATGCCGGTAGATCTTCGAGGCGGTGGGCTCGAACAGCACGTCCTTGTCGGCCGGATCCGAGGCGACGATCGCCGCGGAGGGCACGACCCAGAGCGACAGCCCCTCGCCGCGGCGCGTATAGACGTCGCGGGCGGCCTGGAGCGCCATCGCGGGATCGGTCGCGTGGAGCGAACCGACATGCTTGTGCGCCAAGCCGTTGCGGGAGCGGATGAACACCTCCCAGAGCGGGATCTTCTGCTCGGGCATCGGTCCCTCCCTCACGCGGCTTCGGGCAGGGCGGCGGCCTGCGCCGCGCGCCGGGCGCGCTTCTCGGCATGCGCCATCGCCGCCTCGCGCACCCAGGCGCCGGCGGCGTGGGCGTCGCGGCGCTGCTTCATGCGCTGGCGGTTGCAGGGGCCGTTGCCGGCGAGCACCTGCTTGAACTCCTCCCAGTCGATCGCGCCGTAGCGCCAGTGGCCGGCCGCCTCGTCGTAGGCGAGATCGGGATCCGGGAAGGTCAGGCCGAGATACTGGCCCTGCGGCACCGTCGCGTCGACGAATTTCTGGCGCAGCTCGTCGTTCGAGAAGCGCTTGATCTTCCACTTCGTCGATTGGTCGGAATGCTGGCTCTCGGCGTCGGGCGGGCCGAACATCATCAGGCAGGGCCACCACCAGCGGTTCAGGGCGTCCTGCGCCATCGCCTTCTGCTCGGGCGTGCCGCGGCAGAGCGTCAGCATGATCTCGTAGCCCTGGCGCTGGTGGAAGCTCTCCTCCTTGCAGACGCGGATCATCGCGCGGGCGTAGGGGCCGTAGGAGCAGCGGCAGAGCGGGATCTGGTTCATGATCGCCGCCCCATCGACCAGCCAGCCGATCGCGCCGATATCGGCCCAGGTCAGGGTCGGGTAGTTGAAGATCGAGGAATACTTGGCGCGACCGGCGAGCAGCTGCTCGAACATCTCCTCGCGGCTGGTGCCGAGGGTCTCGGCCGCCGAGTAGAGGTAGAGCCCGTGGCCGGCCTCGTCCTGAACCTTGGCCAGAAGGGCCGCCTTGCGCTTCAGCGTCGGCGCCCGGGTGATCCAGTTGCCCTCCGGCAGCATGCCGACGATCTCGGAATGGGCGTGCTGCGAGATCTGCCGGGTCAGCGTGCGGCGGTAGGCCTCCGGCATCCAGTCGTTCGGCTCGATGCGCTCCTCGGCATCGACCCGCGCCTGGAACCGGGCCGCACGGTCCGCGTCCTCGGGGCCGCCGAGCGCGGCCGTGCTGTCCTTGGCGTTCAGGGCCTGCGTGTACATGGCCGCGCCTCCCTCACTGTTCTGAATCTCAATATGTCACGGAATTTTTGATTTGCAAGATTTTTCGTAACACGTTGCGGTGCGGCACGCCCGCCGGAGGACCGCGATCAGGCGGCGAACCGCGCCGCGAATTCCGCGCCGGCCGGCGGCAGCGGGCCGGAATCGGTGGTGGCGTTGGCGTCGAGCCAGGCTTCCGCCGCCGGCGCGACGGCGCGGTAGAGCGCGGCGCAGAGATCCCGCGCCGCGGCGCCGGGCCAGTCCTCCGGCAGGAGGTCGGCCGGCAGCAGCGGGTCCTTGAGCACGGCGCGGCGGTACTCGTGGATCAGGAGGATGCGCAGCACCAGGGCGTCGAGCCCCGCCGGCGGATGCGCCGCCACGGCCCTCCCCGCCGCCGCGAAGGTGGCGGCGAAGCGGGCGTAGCGATCGGCCACCTCCGCCACCGGCCAGGCGCGGGCGGCGAGGCGGCGGGCGGTGGCGGCATCCTCGGGCCGGGCGGCGAGGCGCAACGCCCCCTCCCCCGCGGCCCCCTCCCCCGCGCCCGCAGCGGGCCTTGATCCGATCATCAGGTCTGGCGCGAGGCTGCCGTAGCCGGCGCCCGCGAGCTCGGCCCTGAGGTCGTTGGTGCCGTCGAGAAGCAGGAGGTCGAAGGTGCCGGACCAGGCCGGGGCCGGCGGGCCGTAGATCCGGGCGGTCGCCCGGGCGAAGGCGGCGGCGCCGGAGCCGGTCAGGCGGTAGAAGCTGTTGCGACCGAGCTTCCAGCGCTCGAACCAGCCGTCGGCGACCAGCCGCGACAGGGCGGTGCGCACCACCCCGTCGCCG